>CAJXYV010000165.1 GCA_913063525.1 uncultured Verrucomicrobiota bacterium | reverse complement strand
GACCGGTTGACGCTCGAACGGGACCGGTTGACGCTCGAACGGGACCGGTTGACGCGTTGCCAAAGACCCTTCCGCTTGCTACTCAAGCGATTCATCGACGCGGATCGCGAAGTACTGCGGCCCTGAAATCGCGTGAGTTGCGGTGAAATCGTCGGCGAAGTCGGGGGGCGGCGAACATTGGAAGCCCAAGGGAAGAGGGCAGACGGTTACAAAATGTAACCGACTGAAGATTTCCAGTGCGAATCGTGGATCCCGCGGCGATTCGCGCAGAAGGGGGGAAGAATGACTGGTAAAACTCTTCGCAGTGGAGTATGTTCTCGGAGTCGTCGATTCCATGAAAATGATTCCCGCTATTTTCGAAGAGCATAAAATCCGCCGTGTTTATGATGAGGGGACCGAAACTTGGTTTTTCTCGGTGGTGGATATTGTCCAGGTGCTGGCACAGCAGCCGAATTATCAGGCGGCTCGGAACTACTGGAAGGTGCTCAAGAACCGCTTGTCCAAGGAGGGCGGGGAACTGGTTACAAACTGTAACCAGTTAAAAATGGAAGCGGGGGATGGTAAACAACGCCTCACGGATGTGGCTAATGCCGAGACACTTCTCCGTCTGGTGCAGAGTGTGCCCAGCCCCAAGGCCGAGCCGATCAAACTCTGGCTGGCCAAGGTCGGCTACGAACGGATGCAGGAAATGGCGGATCCCGCGCTGTCGCTGGAACGGGCCCGCGCCAACTGGCAAAAACACGGCCGCAGCGAAAAGTGGATCCAGCAGCGGATGACTGGGCAGGAAACTCGCAACAAACTCACCGACTACTGGGCGAATCACGATGTCAAAAAGGGCGAGGAGTACGCGATTCTCACGAACATCATCCATCAGGAATGGAGTGGGGTCAGCATCAAGGATCACAAGGATTTGAAGGGGCTCCATAGCCAGAATCTACGGGATCACATGAGCGAGGCGGAACTCATCTTCACCGCGCTCGCCGAGCTAGCGACCCGCCAGATCGCCGAGACGACCGTCGCCACCGGTCTGGTCGAAAATAAGGGCGCGGCCAAGACGGGAGGCAAAATCGCCAAAGGGGCCCGCGAAGTTCTGGAGTCCAAGACGGGCCAAAACGTGGTTACGGGCGAGAGCTACCTGCCGCCGCCGCATGCAGGACATATTGGCTAAGAGGCGGGAACATGGGGGACCGGTTACAAACCGTAAGCGGTTGGGGTTGTCGCCGCGAATCGTGAGTCCATCAGCGGATGAAGCGCCGGGATTTTTCCAGCTTGTCCGGCTGCTGGATTCGCTGGACTACGAAGCGATTGCCGACCTGCGCGGGTCGGGATTCACTATCGGGCACCACCGTGAATATGACTGATTGATCGGGCGATGATGTATTTCGGATTGCGCCGGGCGGCATTGCGGAGACGATGGCGGCGCATGGCGTATTCGGCAGACCGGGCATTTGAGTTGATATCCTCCGCACACGAGCGCGGGCGGCTGGCGCATGCCTTTCTGATCAGTGGGGCCCATGGCAGCGGTAAGGAAAACCTGGCGGCGCGCATCATCCAACTGGTCAACGGTGCCGGGCAGTCGGGCGGCTTCGATTTGTTTGGCGAGCCGGTGGTCGTGGAGACTCCGCCACTCGATGAACTCGAAAGCGGCTGGATTCGCATCGTCAGGCCGCGGATGAAATCCCGCCGCATCGGCGTCGACGAGATCCGCGACCTCGAACAAACGCTGCACCTCGCTGCACCCGGTGGAGCTTGCAAAGTCGGCGTCATTACCGAGGCCGACCGCATGAACGACCAGTCGGCGAACGCGTTTCTCAAAACTCTTGAAGAACCGCCGCAAAACACCCTGCTTTTGCTGCTTACCGCCAATCCCCAGCGGCTGCTGCCGACGATTCTTTCCCGCTGCGTGCGTCTGCCGCTGTTAGGCGGCCGCGCGCTGTTGGCCGATGGCGGGGCGGAGCTGGTCAGCGCCCTCAATCAAGCGGCCGCTCGCGGTTTCGGCACGCCTGTCGCCGCGCTGCATTTGAAGGCCGCATTTGCCTCGTTCCTCAGCGAATACCGCGAGGAGGCGGATGCTGCGGCCAAGGCTGCCGAAAAAGAGGAAACCGCAGCCTACCGCGATGCGACCGACGGTGCCTGGCTGAAAGAGCGCGAGGCCTTCCACAAAGCCGCGGCCGAGGCCGAATACCTCGACGCTCGCAACCGCCTTTTCGACGTGCTGATGGCGTGGATGGCCGATCTGCTGCGGATGAAAGTCAATGGCGGCGGTCTCGATTTCCCTGAGTCGGCACCCGCCCTGCGCAGCCTCGCCGAGGCGGAGACGGAAGGCCGCTTGCTGAAGCGCATGGAAGCGCTCGACTCGCTGCGCCGCACGCTGGAGACCAATGCCTTCGAGCCGCTGGCGATCGAGGTCGGATTCCTCAAGGCCTTTGGCTGAAGCTTTCGCTGCATTTCACCGATCGATCCAATCACCTCCTTGCAGAATCATTCTCAACTGGCCGTGATCGGCGGCGGACCGGCGGGTCTGCGCGCGGCGGAAGTCGCGGCCACCGCTGGCCTGCAGGTCACGCTTTATGACGGCAAGCCGTCCGTCGGGCGCAAGTTTCTCGTCGCGGGCAAGGGCGGGCTGAATCTCACCCACGGCGAGGCGTTCGAGCGTTTTGTCGGCCGCTACTCCGGCCCCGGCCAGCCTGCGGAAATCTGGCAAAGCCTGATCGCCGATTTCGATCCCGCTGCATTGCGCGCCTGGGCGGCCGAGCTGGGCGTTGAAACCTTCCAAGCCACCAGCGGCCGCGTTTACCCGCGTGCGCTCAAGGCCGCGCCGCTGTTGCGCCGGTGGATCGAGCGCCTGCGCGGGCTCGGCGTGCGTTTTGAGATGAACCACCGCTGGACCTCGCTCGTTCCCGGCACGCCGTACCAGCTCGGTTTTGCCAACGGTGCGTTCGCCACCGCAGATGCGGTCATCTTTGCTCTTGGCGGAGGATCGTGGTCAAAAACCGGTTCGGACGGCGGCTGGACCGGCGTTTTTGAAAAACTCGGCATCGCTCATCACCCGCTTGCACCCGCCAACTGCGGCTGGGAACACGCGTGGCCGCCCGCTGTCCTTGCCAATGCCGAGGGCCAGCCCTTGAAAAACATCCACGTCAGTGCCGGCGGCCACACCGCCATCGGCGAGCTGATGCTCACCCGCTACGGCCTCGAAGGCGGCGCGATCTATCAGCTCGGCGCCGCCCTCCGCGCCATGCCGGAACCCGCCATCGCGATCGACTTCAAGCCCACCTTCACTCACGCCCAACTCGTCGCGAAGATGCAATCGGTCCGCCGCGATTTCCTCGTTGCCGCCCGCGACCGCTGGAAACTCAGCCCGCCCGCCCACGCGATCCTCTCCCGCCAGGTTTGGGCCGATGCCGATTCGCTAGCCCGCGAGGTCAAACACTGCCTGATTCCGCTCGCCCGCCCGCGCCCCATCGACGAGGCGATTTCCTCCGCCGGCGGCATCTGCTGGAGTGAAACCGACGCCAGCCTGATGTTGAAAAAACTCCCCGGCGTTTTCGTCGCTGGCGAGATGATCGACTGGGAAGCGCCTACCGGCGGCTACCTCATGCAAGGCTGCTTCGCCACCGCCACCCGCGCGGCAGGGTCTGCTATAGAATGGCTGGGTGTGACGGGTGCTGGCTGAAAGCGGGGAAGCGCAGGTTTTTGCGGTTCGGGAGGATATGAAATTTGCGGGGCTTTTTGAGATCGAACTTGAATGCACGGGAGTGCGGGGTTGCATTCGGGGAGTGAGCGACACTTTCCAACCCCGATCATTGCACGATCTCAGTTTTTCGGAGTTGGTGGAGGTGTTGGCTGCTGGCGGGGTGATCCTGCACCACGCGCGGGCGCTGTGGCGGGCCATTCACCGCGACTGCGAACTGGATTTGGCATCGCGCGATTTTTTGCCGCCGCTCAAGCGCTGGGTCCACGAATCGGTCGGCGAGGGTAAAGCGTACTTTCTAGACGCGCCCGAAGTGGTCGACGAGATCCGCAGCTCGGACGGGCTGACGCGGAAATTTCTGCTGCGTTTGCGCGACGGGCAGACCATCGAAACGGTGCTGATGGGCTACGATGGCCGCCAGACGGTGTGCGTGAGCACGCAGGCGGGCTGCGCGATGGGTTGCGTCTTCTGCGCGACGGGGCAGATGGGCTTTGTGCGCCACCTGCGGCCGGGCGAAATCGTGGCGCAGGTGCTGCACGCGCGGCGGGTCCTGAAAACAATCGATCCGAAAAAGCGCCTGCGTAACATGGTGCTGATGGGCATGGGCGAGCCGCTGCACAATTACGATGCCGTGATGAGCGCGCTGGGTTCGATCTCCGATGTGGGTGGCTGCAGCATCGGGCCGACGAAAATTTCGATCAGCACGGTGGGGGTGGTGCCGAGCATTTTGCGGCTGGCGGAAGAGCAACGGCCGTATCGGTTAGCGGTTAGTTTGCATGGCTCGACCGAGGAAGAACGCGCGGCGCTGGTACCTGCCAGCAAGCGTTGGTCGCTGGCGATGTTGATCGATGCGTGCCGCCAGTACGGCGCGATCACTGGCAAACGGATCTTTTTTGAGTGGACCTTGATCGCGGGCAAAAACGATTCGCCGGAGACTGCTGCGCGCTTGGTCGAGCTGCTGCGGGGGATCGACGCGCACATCAATTTGATCCCGCTCAATCCAACGGGCGGATTCGCCGGCACGCAGAGCGAGACAGGGCACGAGTTTCAGAAGATCCTGATCGCAGGGGGATTTCCCTGCACCTTCCGTCAGCGCCGCGGGATCGACGTGGCGGCCGGCTGCGGGATGTTGAAGGCGGAGAAGCGGGTGCGGGCGACGGTCTAACTTTATTACCCGATCATGCTGCGGATCGCCTCCTCATCGAGGATCGGGACGCCGAGTTTTTCGGCTTTGTCACGTTTTGAGCCACCGCCTTCGCCTGCGACGACGAAGCTGGTTTTTGCGGAAACCGAGCCGCTGACTTTGCCGCCCTTGGCTTCGATGAGTTCCTTCATCGCGTCGCGGTCGATGCTGAGGGTGCCGGTGATGACGAAGGTTTTTCCCGCCAGCGGAAGTGCGGATAGATCGGCCTCGGCGGCGATGGGCAGGTAGTTGTCGGAAACAGGATCGATGCCGAGTTCTTGAAAGCGGGCGAGAGCGTGTTTACCTGCGGTGGATTTGAAGAAGGTGGTGATGGTTGCCGCCACAGCCGGGCCGACATCGCCAGTGACCGAGTATTTGGCGAGCAACTCGTTTTTCTTTTTGGCATCGACGCGGGTGTCACGAAGGAGCTCGGCGAGGATTTCCGAGTCGGGAATTTCTGAGAGAGTGCGGTGCAGGCGCGAGAGTTCCTTGGCGGCGGATTCGCCGAGCTGACGGATGCCCATGGCGAAGAGCCAGCGGTGGAGTGGCTTTGACTTGGCCGCTTCGAGTGCGGTCAAGAGCTTGGCGGCGTTCTTTTCGCCAAAGCGGCGCGGTGCGTCTTCGCTGCCGAGATTGAGGTTCGCCAGCGTTTCTTCGGTGAGGCGGAAGAGATCGAGCGGGGTGTGGCAGTGGTTGTGGCGGACCAGTGCTTCGGCGACGATTTCACCGAGGCCTTCGAGGTCGAGCGCTTTGCGCGCAGCGAAGTGCTTGATGCGAGTGACCGCTTGGGCGGGGCATTGGAAATTCACACAGCGCCACGCGACAAATCCTTCCTCT
>CAJXYV010000164.1 GCA_913063525.1 uncultured Verrucomicrobiota bacterium | reverse complement strand
TGCAGACGAGACCGCTGTCGCGCTCGGTGCGGATCAGGCGGCCGACACCTTGGCGCAGCTTCAAAATCGCCTCGGGCACCGAATAATCCATGAACGGATTGCCGCCAGCCGCCTCGATCGCCTCCAGTCGCGAGGCGACGAGCGGATGGTCCGGCACGGCGAAGGGCAGGCGTGTGACGATCACGTTCGAAAGCGCTTCGCCGGGGACGTCCACCCCCGTCCAGAAACTGTCGGTGCCGAACAGCACGCTGTGCACGTCGTTGCGAAACTCCTCGATCATGCGGTGGCGCGGCATGCCATCGCCTTGCAATAAGACGCGCCAGCCTTGTTTGCGGAAGAAGCCTTCCAAGCGCTGGGCGGCGTCGCGCATGGTGCGATAGCTGGTAAAAAGAACGAAGGCACGGCCCTCGCTCTCCAACACCGCCTGGCGGATGCCCTCCGCTAACAGCTCATCATAGCGCGGGGTTCCCGGATCCGGCACCGACCTGTAGATCCGGATTTGCATCTGCCGCTCGTAGTCGAAAGGGCTGCCGATACACAACGCACGCGCGTTTTCCGCGCCCACCCGGCTGCGGAAATAGCCGAGCTTCGGGTCGCCCACGCCGAGCGTCGCGCTGGTGAGAACAAGGCTTTTTTTGCCGGTGAACAACAGCGGTCGCAGTTGGTCCGCGACGTTGACGGGTGCGGCGTGGAGGCTGAACTGCTGCTCGTCGCGGCCACTGCGCTCCACCCAGTAAACGCTGTCGTCGGTCTTTTGATCGAGGAAAACGCCGACTGAGCCATGCGCCTCACGCAACCGCCGCGAAGCGTCCTGCAGCTCCGCGCGGGTCGTTTCCGACTCGACGTCGGCTGCCAGGTTGTCGATTTCCAGCCACAGGTTGCGCAGCGGTTCCGCTAGAGTGTTAGGCACCACCTCGGTCTCACGGACGCGGAATTCTTTCGAAAAATTGCCAAACTTCGCCACATCGCCGACCTGGTGGAAAAAGCGATCGGCGGCGATCAACGCCTCTTCCACCGCCGACATCGCTGAAGCCTTGCGGAATGTTTTCAATAAACCTTTGCGGGTGCGCGGATGATAGAGCCGCTGCAAGTCGAAGCGCAGCCCGGATTGGGACACCCGCAGTCCCAGCTGGACCGCCGCAACTTGTTCGATGGTGTGCGCCTCGTCCAACACCGCGAAATCATTCGGGAACAGGAAACCACCGGTCTTTTTGGAATCATCGCCGCCATCCGCCGGTTCGTCGTCGGTGTTGAGCAGCGCGAAAAACAAGGTGTGGTTGACCACGATCAGCCGCGCATCCGCCGCCGCCTTGCGGGCTTCCTGGAAAAAACAATTGCCGCGCGGACCGCAGTGGCGCGCCGTGCAGAGGTGCGACTCGCTGCACACTTGCAGCCAGACTTTCATCTGCGGCTGGAAACTCAGATCGCTCAGCGTGCCGTCGCGGGTCGTTTCCGCCCACTTGCGGATCGCTTCCAGCTCGTCGTTTTCCGTGCCGGTGAAAAGATCGCCCGCCTGTTCGAAGGCGCGCCGCAGCCGCAACGGGCACAAATAATTCTGCCGCCCCTTCAGCAGCACTGCGGGCAGTTCGTCGCCGAGGATTTTCCTCACGATCGGGATATCCTTGCGCACCAATTGCTCCTGCAGATTGATCGTGTGGGTGGAAATGATTCCCTTGCGGCCGGTCTCGATGGCAAACCGCGCGGCGGGCAGTAGATAGGCCAGCGATTTGCCAACCCCCGTCCCCGCTTCCGCCACCAACGGCGAAGCGTTGATCAGCGACTCGGCCACCGCCACGGCGAGCTCCTGTTGCTGCGGCCGGTAGGCAAAGTCGCGCGACTTTGCCAAGACCCCTTTGAGCGAAAACGCCTCCCGCACCGCATCGCTAAATCCGGGGATTGGTTGGCCTTCGCTGATGGAAATCATCTCACGGGTATCCCACTCCGCATTGGGCGCGCTGCCAAGCCGCAACTTCGGTCGGCAATAGATGCCCTATTTTCCCAATACGATGATGAACGCCTCTGCGGAAACTCCAGCCTGCCGCAATATGCCAGCTAAAGTCCCAGTTTTGATCTCCGCGTGCATCGGCACTACGCAACCCGATTCGCCCAGCTGCATCACTACATGGCTGCCGCGTTGACGAACTTCCCTAAAGCCGAGCCGCGTAAACGCTCTACGACACTCCTTGCCACTAACAACTGGTAGCTTGGGCATGAGAAACCTCAAAACGAGTCACGATCGCCGGAGACTTCGCCGAAGTCGGAAAAACCTCCAAATACAGCTCGGTCGCCTCGCGCAAGTTGGCGACTGCCTCGTCGAAGGTTTCGCCCTGGGTGCTGGTTCCCGTCTCAGGGTTGTAGGCCACATAGCCGCCTTCATCGGCTTCGGTGATGACGGCGCTTAAAATCATGGCCACATCCTAACGCAGATTTTCTCCATGACAAGAAGACATCGCGCAGGCCAAGCCGCAACTTCGCGCAGCAATGATAACGCGCTCGACAGCTCGGGCGATTCAGCGGCACTGTCTGCCGCCGCGGCTCGCTCCATGACCTTTCTCCGCAACCACCTTTCGCGCAACCTGCTCCCTTTCGCCCTTTTGGCTTTGGGGGCTGCACTCTGCGCCCTGCTTGTGCCGATGGAGATGGATTCGGTCAAACAGCAGCTGCTCGGCTTTCCAGACTCCGATGCCGCCGCGCACCACGCCCGGCCGTGGATTCTAGGGGCACTGTTTTTTCTGCCCGCGCTAGCCAGCTTTGTTTACGGTCTGGGCGGCATGCTGGATCGCTACATCGCCCGCCAGTTTGCCGGGGTTTTCGGGATCTGCCTGGGCGCGCTGATGATGATTTGGCTGCTGATGGACCTAGCCGACAAAATCGGAGATTTCCGGGAATCGAAGCACGTCCTGCAAACGATCGTCACCTTTTACGTCACCCGCTCGCCTGCCGTTCTATTGTTGCTGCTTCCTTACAGCCTACTGCTGGCGCTGCTGCATTCGCTGGGGAAATTTTCCAACAACCGGGAAATCATCGGCATGATTCAGGCCGGGCGCAGCGTGGCCCGCATCACCCTGCCGCTGATCATCGCTGGGGTATTTTTTAGCCTGTTTTTGTCGGGCTTGAACTACCAGTGGGCCCCGATCGCGGAAGGCAGCCAGAATGAGATCCTCGCGGAAGCCAGCGGCAAAAAAGCCAGCGAGGCGAGCAACGTGCTTTTCCGCAATCCGCGCAACCGCCGCCTGTGGAAGATCGGCACCTTCCCCGAAGGCTACGAAAAAGGCCAACCGCTGCTCGATGTCGTCGTCACCACCACCCGGCCGGATAAAACCTTAGAGCACCGCCTCTCTGCCAAGCGTGCCTTTTGGGATCGCGTCAGCCGCCGCTGGACATTTGAAGAGTCGACGGTCGGCTACTTTCAACCGAACCAGCCGCCGATTTTCGAAACCCACGCCGAACCGATCGTCATCGACTTCTGGCCGGAAACGCCGTGGCAACTGATCCGCCCCGGCCTAGACGCCGCCGATCTAGGCATCCCCGACCTCAACACTTGGTTGCAGACGAACTCGCAAAACGGCCAGTTCGCCGACCCCGCGCCTTATCTAACGCATTGGCATTACCGCTGGGCGCTGCCGTTTTCGTGTTTGGTCACCGTGCTGTTAGCCACCCCGCTGGGCATTCACTTTTCCAGGCGTGCGCCGGGCGGCGGGATTTTTCTCGCGGTGGCGCTGTCGGCGTTGATGCTGCTTTTTAGCACAATCTCGCTGGCACTGGGCGAATCAAACACCCTGCGTCCGGCACTAGCCGCGTGGCTGCCGAACCTCGTGTTTGCACTCATCGGGCTTTATCTTTTCCAGCACCGCATTTCGGGGCAGCCGATCGGTCGCATCCTGCGCAAGCTCCTTCCCGGCTAGGAATCAACGACTCTTTATCCCTATGGCAATTGCTGAATCCTGGCATGTTCGTTCCCGCAGCCGCGAATGCGCGGTCACTCAATGCGCGTTCGTCGATGGCGAACCGATCATCACCGCGCTGTTTCCCGACCCCGAGTCGAGCGGCTACCTCCGCCGCGACTACGGCGTAGAAGGCTGGAAAACCCATCAGGAAACCGCCGAAAAACCGTTTTCATTCTGGCGGACCACCTATTCCGCTCCCGCGGGAACTGAAAACAACGACCCCGTCGAAAAACTCAGCGCCGAAGAAATTCTCCGCCGCCTCGTCGAGGAGGACGAAGACCGCACCGAGAACACCCGCTTCATCCTCGCCGTCATGTTAGAGCGCCAGAAACTCCTGCGCGAGACCGACAGCCAGCGCACCCCCAGCGGCATCCTGCGCGTTTACGAACAGCGCAAAACGGGCGAAGTCTACATCGTCAAAGACCCCGACATCCCCCTCAGCCAAGTGGAAGCCGTGCAAAACGAGGTGATGATCCTCCTCGAAAACAACGGCCGCTCGCCTGTCGCCGAAGCTGAAGCCGTGGCCGAAACCGCAACCGAGGCTGAAGCCGAAACCGCGCCCGAAGCACCGTCTCTAACCGACGAAACCGACGACGAAACCGACGACGAAACCGACGACGAAACCGACGACGAAACCGACGCCCCAGCGCCAAACTAACCGCGGGCCATGCTCACCGTTTATATTTACCAGAAATGCAGCACCTGCCGCGACGCCATCAAATGGCTCGATGCACGCGGCATTCCTTATCAAATCAAAGCCATCCGCGAGACCCCGCCCTCGCCTGCCGAGCTGAAGACCGCGCTCCTCGCTTACGGTGGCGACCTGCGCAAACTTTTCAACAGTTCCGGCATCGACTACCGCGCCCTCAATCTGAAGGACCAGCTGCCAACTCTCGGCGAGGCCGATGCCTTCGCCCTGCTGACCCAGAACGGCAACCTCGTCAAACGCCCCTTCCTCATCGGCGGCGGCAAAGCCCTCGTCGGTTTCAAACCCGACGTCTGGAGTTCGGCGTTCGCCACGGCCTGAGTCGTTACACCAAGAGGAATCGACTTGGGTTTTAAGGACCAAGACGTGAGTTCAAAAGTTCAAGCGGCACTTGGAAGGCGTGCTTCGCCGTGGCGATTCTCTCAGACATACTGAAATGTGCCTTCTCGGCCTCCATAATGTCTTTATTACGTCTTTATTCAAACCAAGAAGTTAGCCCTAGCCTTTCGAAGCAGATCTAGACTTCAGAAATTAGGTTTGGGATTTTTTTACGCGTCGGCCTCTTGCCAACCTTCCCAATTGCGCTAGCCACTTGAATCGGACCAGTTATGTGGCTCCTGATCCGACCCTACGCTAAAAGGAATCAAGTGCATTGCCCCCCCGCGGGTCCGCAGATCGAGAATGTAACATCACCACAATGTCTGTTATTTGGGACCGACACGAGCGAATGCTTGACAGTTCCCTCCATCGCGGCCTAGAAACTTGACGTGTTTGATAGTTGCAGGTCAATATCCGTCAGCGTTGCATTTGCTCCGCAAATACAACCTATCGCCCAATAACACTGTTAGTAAACACTATGAGCGTCACGCTTGCATTCGGACACGTCATTGGCGCGGTAATCGCTACCCTAGCATTTGGAAATTATCTTCTCAAATTCGAGGCTTGGGGGCAGAAGCAAAATCAAAAGTCTGCCTCAGAGGAAATTTCTATAGCGCTCTGCATTCCTGTCGAGCAGCTAGACGACCATGAGAACTCCAGTAAGGTCGTCCAATCTGAAGCCGCACGATTT
>CAJXYV010000163.1 GCA_913063525.1 uncultured Verrucomicrobiota bacterium | reverse complement strand
AGTGGGCCACGATCTGGTTGACCTTCATGTCGCCGATCTTGCGGTTGCGCTCGCCCGCCATGTTTTCGCGGATGATCTCTTTGATCTCATCCATCGTCTTGCCGGGAGCAAGGCGGGTGGCCAGTTCGTCGTCGAGGGCAGGAAGCACGGCTTCCTTGAGTTCGTTGAGCTTGGTTTGGAACACCAACTCCTTGGACGCCAGATCGGCGACGGGGAAATCCTCGGGCAGGGTGACGGTGATTTCGCGGGATTCGCCAGCGCTGAGGCCGACGAGTTGCCCGGCAAATCCGGGAAGGAAGGCTTTTTCGTCCAGACGGACCCAGAATCCTTCGCGGCCGGAGAGGTAACCTGCGGACTTGCCGAGGAATTCTTCGGTCGGCTGGCCTGCGACGGTGGAGGTGTAGTCGATCACGGCGAAGTCGCCCATGGCGGCAGCGCGGCCTTCGATGGCGTTGAATTCGGCGAAACGCTCTTGAAGCGCGGTGAGTTGCGCGTCGATTTCCTCGTCGGGAACGGCCACGGGCGGCACGGTCACGCTAACGCCTTTGTATTCAGGAAGCTTCACCTCGGGGGCGAGCGTGAGCTTGGAAACGAAAGTGATGCTGCCGTCCGGCTGGGTGGTCAGGTCCTCGGGCATGCCGAAGTCGAGCACGTGCAGGTCTTCTTGTTTCAACGCTTGGTCGTAGGCTTCATTGACCAGGAACTCGTTGAGTTCGCCGCTGATTTCCTTTTCAAAGCGCTTTTCAACCACGGCGCGCGGGGCCTTGCCGGGGCGGAAGCCGGGGACGCGGGCCTTGCTGGTGTAGCCTTTGAGGATCTGGTTGCGTTGGTTGCTGACCTTGTCAGCGGGGATTTCAACGCGAAGGGTGGCGACGCACTTTGGCTGCTTCTCGACAACAATGTTCATAATAAATTGGACCGACTTCGGCGTCGGGACGGGCAACCTAGAGGGAATCCGCGCCCCTTGTCAAACGACGCTTACGATTTTATCGCCCTCCGGACGCCCCCGGAAACGCTCGTTTCCAGACCAAAAACGCTCGTTTCCAGACCAAAAACGTCCGTTTCCAGACCAAAAACGTTCGTTTCCGGACCAAAAACGTTCGTTGCCAGAGCAGAAACAGTCGTTTCCAGACCGAAAACAGGCGTTGCTAGGGTAGAGCCAGTTGGCGTGAGGAAAGCGTGGGGGATGGAGTACCGACTTCAGTCGGCTTGGCTTGGCGAGGGCTCAGAAGGATGGAATCGACACAGTTTGAAAGCTGAAATGGATGAAGATGAAAAAAACCACGGATTGACTGATTCAACAGATTGAAGAAGGTGGGTGGCTGGAGCATTACTTCAGGAGCCTCCTGCTAACACAAAAAGAGGTTGAGCGTCGTGTTGCTCGACCCGAGTGAGCGGTTGCAGTGCCGGAACTAGGGGGTGTTGCGCGGGCCACGCTGCCGCAAGACGTCGGATCGTGCTTGAATCGAGTCTCGGAATCTCATGGATTGATCCGTGTGGACATGCCAATTGACGAGAGCAAATAGCCCAAGGGGGGGGGATTCGGCTGAATGTCTGTTATTTGGGACCGACTCCGGGGACGATGGGGATAAGACAAACTAGGGAGAGATCTACATCCATTCGAACCTGATTCTAGTTGGTAACGGCGGGGCTGTCGGGGGCTCCCGAACCACTCGGATCGAATCCCGTCATAAAGCAGCTGTTGAGACTGATGATCCGATAAAGGGCCAGCCAACCGACAAGAATCAGTGATGCAACAACTTGGCTTGTCTTTATGTTTTGCAGAACGATGAGCGCATGCACTACTACCAGCGGGGGAGAATGTCGATCACGAGGTTTGGGTTGAAATTATGGGAAGTCATCGAAACAGGGCGGCTGGTAGTGGTTGTCATGACGCGGCTTGTTCTTCTATCTTTTTGTCGCTTCGCCGAATCAGGATGTATGGGAATCCGAGTAGAAGATGCCAGAACCCAGCGTAGATCGGTGAAACGATGAGTCCCGTAATCGGAGCCAATACTCTTCCAGTATCAGATGTCCACTCAGCCATCGCTTCTTGCATTTGTGGCGTTAACTCGGCACCAGAAAAACTACCGTCACCGTCGAGGTCATAATTTTTGAGTCTCGCGTCCAAGTGTAAATCGGTCAACTTAGCAGAGGCCGATAGCAATAAATAGCATCCGAGAGAAGACACTAGGAACCATGCTCTCCATCTCCGCAGGGAAACTGCTCTCTTTACGATTAGTCTGATCGCCGAAAATAGTGGAAACGCCAAGAAGACGATCATTAAGACTGTGCTGATTGCATTGAGCATAGAATCTTTTTATTTGGAGGACAGTGTTAATAAGTAGCGTGCGGCATTTGTTCTGTGACAACCGCGTGCGGTTCAACCGGTGCATGTACGGCAAGGAAGTATACTTCTCCGGGGTTCTGTTAATTCAGCCCGCGGTGTCGCTGATGAAGACGGGGTGATCAAACATCGAACATCGAAGAATCCGCCGAGCGGCCTTTTGGCGTTTTGTGTTTTAGCGTTCGGCGTCCGAGGTTTCCCCGTGAAGGCGGGAGACGCGGAGGCGTTCGGCGGTGAGGAGGGATTGGAAGCGGGCGAAGTCGTGTTCGCGGTCGGCGGAGATGAGGCGGTAGGTGTAGCGCGGCCAGTGCTGCATTTCGTCGAGGGCGTTGCGCATGCGCAGGGCGATGGTTTCGGCGCTGTCGGTGCCGCGTCCGGTGAGGCGGGTGCGGAGTTCCTCCTCGCTGGGGGGCATGACAAAGAGGTCGACACGGGCCCGCTGGATGTCGGGGTCGGTGCAGCTGCGGACTTGGTCGGCTCCTTGGACGTCGATGTCCATGACGACGTCGCTACCGGCGCGGAGGTGGGTGATGACTTCGGATTTGAGGGAGCCGTAGAGGTTGCCGTGGACGGTGGCGTGTTCGAGGAAGTCGCCGTTTTGGAGGCGCTGCTGGAAGTCTTCGCGGGTGAGGAAGTGATAGTCTTTGCCGTTTTCTTCGCCGGGGCGGGGGGGGCGGGTGGTGCAGGAGATGGAGTAGCGGACTTCGCCGGCATCGGCGAGGCGACGACAGAGGGTGGTTTTGCCGGAGCCGGAGGGGCCTGAGACAACGAGGAGGATGCCGGTGCGGTCGGTCATGGGCGGAGAGGTAAGCGGGGAGGGGCGGGGGAATCGAGCAGATTGTTTTGAAGTTGCGGATTGCGGCGGGGCGGGGAATGGCGAAGCTTGGGGGAGCGGTCATGCTTTTGCCGGTGTTCCAAGATTTGATCAAGCCGCAATGGCGCGCGGTGCTGGAGGAGCTGAAGCGCTCTGGCGGGCTGCCTGTGAGCGAGTTGGAGCGTCGGTTGGATGCCAGCTATATGGCGCTGAAGCAGCAGTGCGAGGATTTGAAGGAGTTGGGGTACTTGGATCGCTCGCGCCTGCCGCGGACGGTGGTGGGGCGGCCGGAGATTTTTTACAGCCTGAGCGAGAAGGCGGATGCGCTGTTTCCGCAGGCGGGGACGGGTTTTACGCTGGAGTTGTTGGGGGAGTTGAAGGCGATGTTCGGGGAGAACGCGCCGGACAAGCTGCTGTTTCAGTATTTCCAGCGGCAGCAGGTGGCTTGGCGGCCCTTGCTGGAGAAGTCGCAGTCGCTGGAAGAACGGGCGGCGAAGTGGGTGACGCTGAGGACAAAGCTGGGTTGCGCGGCGGTGTTGTGCGACGAGGCGGCGGGCGGGCTGCGGATCGAGGAGTACCACCATCCGTTGCAGCGGGTGTTCGAGCACTACCCGCGGGCGGTGGCGATGGAGCTGCGGATGATGGAGCAGCTGCTGGGGACGCGGGTGCAGCGCCGCGAGCTGGCGGGCGGAAGGACGGGGCAGCCAAGGGTGGTCTTCGAACTGGCGCGGTGAAATTTTTTTGAAATGATTCAGGCGCGAACGGTGCCGATGTGCGTTATACTATCAAACCCATGAAAACTCGAATTTTGGTTCCCTTGGCGGCTGCCTTGCTGGTGGCGGTGTCTGGCTGCGATAAGTCGGCGACGGATGTGTCGAAAAGGCTGGCCGAGCTGGAGCAGAAGAACCAGGCCGCGGAGCAGCGGCAGCGCGAACTGGAGCAGCAACTGGAGGACCAGAAGCTGGCGGCGGAGCGCGATGCGGTGGAGCGCGAGCGGCTGCAGATCGAGGAGGATCGCGCCGAGCTGGAGCGCCAGAAGGGCGAGGCTGCGGCAGCGGAGGATGAAGCACTGCGCAAGCGCGAGCAGGCACTGGCCAACCGCGAGGGTAAACTGGAGCAGATCCAAACGAGTCTGGGCGAAAAGGAGGACGAGCTTCAGCAGCGCAACCAGCAGTTGAGCGAGCGCGACCGCGAACTGGCGGGGCGCGAGGGCTTGGCGTTCGAGGCAACGGAGCAGCGCGAGCCGGTGGCGGATTACGGGATTTTTTACGATTCGCTCGCCTCGTATGGTTCGTGGTTTGAGACTTCGGACTACGGTTATGTTTGGCAGCCGGCGGTGGTGCGGGAGGTGAATTGGCGGCCATACGCGCGCGGGCGCTGGGTGTGCAGCGATCGCGGCTGGACGTGGATTTCCGAAGAGCCCTTCGGCTGGGCGACTTATCATTACGGGCGCTGGGCGTTGTTGCGCGGTCGCGGCTGGGTCTGGGTGCCGGGTACGGAGTGGGCCCCGAGCTGGGTTTCTTGGCGCGAGAGCGACAACTACATCGGCTGGGCACCGTTGCCGCCGGAGACCTTGGCTTATCGCGGGCACGGCTGGGATTCGACGGTAGACGTACAGTTCGGGATCGGTGCGGTGTGGTTTAATTTTGTCGAAATCCGCAACTTCGGCGGGCCGGTTTACCGCAATCGCATCCCAGTCGCCCAAAACATCACGATCCTCCAGCAGACGGTGAACATCACCAACATTCACATCGAAAACCGCCAGGTGATCGCGGGCGGGCCGCGCTACAACCAACTTTCGGCGCGCGTTGGCAAGCCGCTGCCGTTCTACCGCTTGGAGGTCGACCCGCATCCGCGCCAAATGCGGGATTCCGTAGGGTTCCGCCCGCAGATCCAGGGCGACCGCTTAACGGTGGCCGCGCCGAATGTGGATGCCGCATGGAACGAGGGGCTGAAGCCGAAGCGGGTGAAGGCGCGTTTGGAATCCGTGGATGTCGAGCGCAGTGGCAGCTTGAGCAGCGAAGTGAGCAATCGTTTCCGCCAGAGTCGCGAGGAGGAGCGGCAGAAGGCGGAGCGGACCATCGTCGAGTTGGGTGGGCGCGAGTCGTTTGACCAGCGCCGCGTTGAACGCTTGCAGGAGAATCGCCGCCAAGTGGACATCCAAGTCCACGCGAGTGAAAAGCGCGCTGAGGCGAAGCGATTGGCGCGGCCAACGACTGAGGAGCCCAGTGCCAAGCAATCCGATCGGGCACGGCCTGCGGATTTGAAGCCGAAAACGACCGAGTCGCAGGCGCTGCCGGCCGAGAGGCAAGGGCAGGCTGAATCGTTGCGACAAAATCAGGTGCTGGAGCAGCAACGGCAGACCGAACAAGCTCAACAAAGACAGCGGTCGGAACAACAGCGCCAGCTCGAATCCGCTCGCCAGTCGCAAAAGGAGGCGGTGGATCGCGCGACTCAGCAACGCCAAGCAGAGCAATCGCGCCAGACCCAGCAGCAAGCGCTGGATCGCAGTAAAAACGAGCAAGAACAACGCGCGGTGCAGGGCCGGCGTCAGGCGGAACAAGCTCAGCAGAAACTTCAATCGGAGCAGGCTCAGCAGAGGC
>CAJXYV010000162.1 GCA_913063525.1 uncultured Verrucomicrobiota bacterium | reverse complement strand
TGGAGGCATCCATCCGCAGCGAGTTGACGAGGTAGTTTCTCACGGCCTCGGCGCGTTTGATGGAGAGGTTGAGGTTGAAATCATCGCCGCCGACGAGGTCGGTGTGGCCTTCGATCCAGCAGTAGAGACCGGGGTTGTGGTCCATCAGCAGGCCGAGTTTCATCAGGCCGATCTTGGCGCTTTCGCGGAGTTCCGCGCGGTTGAACTCGAACAGCAAGTCGCTCGGCAGCATGGTCTTTTTGCTGAGCAGGACGTTGGACGGCAGGTCGAGCATGGCATCGAGCGAGGCCATGCCGTCGAGTTTGCCATTGTCGGAATTGCCGTTGGCACCGCGCTTGATCAGGTCTTCGGCAAATTTCCCCATCTGCTGGTCGTCGCCCTGCACCGCGCCGGGATCGACGGTGATTTGACCGACTTCGGCGGGTTTGATGGAGGTCGGCTCGCGGCCGAGTTTGGGCAAATCCGAGTCCAAATCAAACCCCGAGATCGCGGCATGGGCCACGGCATCGGGGCTGCCTGCCAGCGCAGGGGCTTGCATGCGCAGCGCGTACTCGGCTTGGACAACTTTGGGTTTGATGTCGATTTCCTGATCCTTGGGCAGGGCGTTGAGCAGTTCGACGTCTTCGAGCAAGGCGGCGGTGTCCTTGGGCGGCTGGACAACTTCGTCGGGCGGCGGCGATCGATCGAGCTCGGGCGGGCGCACTTCGATTTGCCGAACGTCGATCGGGCGGGTGGTGAGTTCGCGGGCTTTTTCAAACTTGATGGCGATCTTCATGCGATCGAGCGCAAAAAAGACGACGACGTGCAGCAGGATCGAAACCAGCATGGCCAAGGCCGCCCACCAGCCCAGATGATCCGGGCTGGGCAGACGATAACCCGCGCCGTCGCGCGAAGCACTCCATGAATAGCCGTTAGCCACGGCGCGACTATACCCCGATCTAAAGTGCTGGCAATCCCGAGAAATTCGGATTGATACTCGTTTGGCACCGCGTGTGCTGACCTCGACCCAACTTCCTTTCATTTATGGCCAGTAAAAAGACCGCAACAACAACGACCGCACCTGCCCCGAAGAAAGTGGCGGCAAGCTCCAAGCCCGTCGCCAAAAAGGCAGCCAAGAAGGCCGCCGCTAAAAAAGTCCCCGCGGAAAAGGTAGCCGCCCCCGTAAAGGCTCCTGCCAAAAAGGCGGCTAAAAAAGTAACTGAGACGAAGGTCCCCGCACCCGACACCGCGAAAAAAGTTTCCACCAAGCCATCGCTGGACGCCGTTGCCCGCGCCGCCTACCTGAACTACCGCCGCCGCGTGGAGCAAGGAATGCCGGGCGATTCCCAAGGCGACTGGCTGGAGGCCGAGCGCCAGTTTGCCAGCCTGAGCTGAATCCGCGGGCTGCGCTCAACTTCCCCGTTGTCTCGCTTCAGCTTTTGCGCTATCTTTATTCCATGGACGCAGCCCTGATTGAAAAGGAGGCCATGCAGATGCCGGACCTCAAGCGGGCCCAGCTTGCAGACCGATTGCTTCAGAGCATTTCACCAGTCACTTCCGAGTTGCACGAAGCGTGGGCGGCGGAAGCAGAGGATCGCATGGAGGCGTACCGGGCGGGAAAGATTGCCGCGATCGATGGGCCTCAAGCCCTGGCGGATCTGCGCCAACGATGGGTTCGATGAACTACCGTTTCCTTACTCCCGCGTTGTCGGAATTTGCGGAGGCAGCCGATTACTACGAGGAGAAAGTGGCGGGGCTGGGTGCCGATTTTATCGACGAAGTAGAGGCGGCGATTGCGAGAATCCTGCAATTCCCTCAAGCATGGGGGCGGATTTCTGATTTGTACCGCCATTGTCAGCTCCGCCGCTTCCCCTACTCAATTGTCTATGCCGAGGGGGGTGATGATGAAATCGTGATCATCTCCATCTTTCATCAAAGCCGCGAGCCGATGTCTTGGCGGCGCAATCTCTGAAACCTCAAACGCCACGTGGAGCAGGGAAGCAGAGCGCCAGTTTGCCAGCCTCAGCTGAATCCATGCATTTTTCGACGGTTCCGACTTGGAGAGTTTCAAAAACGCCGCCACAGTCCGCGGCGTGAACTCTTGCTCATCCCTCGGCATCGGCTTAGCCGGATTCGGAACGGTCGGTTCCGGTGTTTGGAATACCCTTCAACGTAACGGTGAATTGATCACCGGGCGCACCGGCGGGGGCGTAACCTTGCACATCGCCAAAATCCTCGTCCGCGATTTGGCCAAGGTCCGCGCGACCACGGGCGATGTTTCTACCGATCTATTGACCACCGATTGGCACGCGCTGGTCGCCGACCCTGCGGTGGAAATCGTGGTCGAGCTCATTGGCGGCACGACGGTGGCATTCGACATTGTCGCCGCGGCCCTGCGCGCGAAAAAACCCGTCGTCACCGGCAACAAAGCCCTCTTGGCCGAGCGCGGAGTCGAACTTTTTGCCATTTCGCGGGAAATGGACACGCCGATCCACTTCGAGGCCGCTGTGGCTGGTGGCATCCCGATCATCCGGACGGTTCAAGACTCCTTCATCGGCAACCGCATCCATTCGTTTTCGGGCATCATCAACGGCACCTCGAACTACATCCTCGGACGGATGACGGATGCAGGGCTGACTTTCGAAGCCGCGCTCGGCGAGGCCCAAGCACTTGGTTACGCCGAGGCCGATCCCGCGCTCGATGTGAACGGCTGGGACGCGGCGCACAAAGCGATCCTGCTGGCCACCTTGGCCTACGGTTTCCCGATCGACCCCGCCTCGATCCACGTCTCGGGTATCGAACAAGTCCGCCCTGCCGACATCAATTTTGCGAAAACCCTCGGCTACGTCGTCAAGCTGCTCGCGGTCATTCGCGAACACGCCGACGGATCGGTGGAACTGCGCATCCAGCCTTCCTTCATCGCGCAATCGAACATCCTCGCCTCCGTGCACGGGGTTTTCAACGCAGTTGCCGTCCATGGCGATGCGGCAGGAGAATCGCTCTTCTACGGTCGCGGTGCCGGCCAAGATCCGACCGCATCATCGGTGGTAGCTGATCTCGTCGAGGCGGCCCGCTCGCTGGGTCAAGCCTCGGGCCACCGCGGATTCCTGCCTTACCGCGAAAGCGGCCGTATTCTTCCCGTCGCAGAAACCTCAACCGCTTACTACGTCCGCTTCGATGTCACCGATCGTCCCGGCGTGGTCGCAGAAATCGCGCAAGTGCTGGCCGATCACCGCATCGGTATTTCAGGCACCCACTCGCCGGTCAACCCTGCCGACCCCGATGCCGCCTTTGTGAACATGGTTTTCCTACTTCACACCTGCCCCTTCGGCGAACTCCAAGCTGCCCTCGCAGAGATCGAAGCACTCGATTGCATCAACAGCGCGCCCGTCGTTTTCCGCATCGAAAACCTCGGGTGAGGTCTCAGGCGTTTCGTAACGGAAACCACTGGTTGAACTAATTGACTGATTATCATAGAGGGGAATTCTATCTCGATCTGTTTTAATCAGTAAATCAGTGGTTTTTTCACACAAGTGGATCGTCGTTTTGACCTCTGGATTTAGGCTTAACGGCATTCCTAACCGGATACGCTCGCATTGATGCCTGCCCATTGGGACAATTCGCACCGTGTGGGCCGAATCGGGCTTTTTTGAGGATGTGTTGCTCAGCTTTCCGAGGCGCGCGGCATTCCCTACATCGTCGTGGCCAAGCTACCCCAGACGGTCAAGCGCAAGGCTGCCGGACTGGCGAAGGGTGGAGTTTCGGATCATTCGCGAGACGGATGGGCGGCCGTCCGGTGGTGATTATTGCGGTTTCCCGAGGGATTGCTGGAGACTCGGGCAAGACGGATGGGTTAAGGTGATAACGATGAATGCGGATCGTGTGGTGGTGGTGGGCGGCGGAGTCATTGGGCTTTGCTCGGCTTATTATGCGTTGAAACGTGGGCTGGCGGTGACGGTGATCGAACGCGAGGCTGCTGGAGCAGATAATTGTTCGATGGGGAATGCGGGGATGATTGTGCCCAGCCATTTTACGCCGCTGGCCGCGCCGGGAATGATGGCGAAGGGCTTGCGCTGGATGTTTAATCCGGAGAGCCCCTTTTATGTGCGGCCACGGCTAAGTCTGGATCTGATGCGCTGGGGCTGGTTGTTCTATCGGCACTCGACGGCGCGCCACGTCGCGGCGTCCCGCGAGCTGTTGCGGGATTTGAATTTGGAAAGTCGGCGGCTGTTTGCAGAGTTGGCGGAGACGGAAGATTTCGGCTTGGAGCAGCGCGGGTTGCTGATGCTCTGCAATACGCAGAAGGGCTTGGACGAGGAGGCGAAGGTCGCACAGGAGGCGCACGAAATCGGGCTGCAAGCGCGGGTGTTAGACGCGGCGGCAACTGCGGCGTTAGATCCTGGGGTCACGCTCGATATTGTAGGAGCGGTCCATTTTCCGCAGGATTGTCACCTGAGCCCGGGCCGATTGATGGCAGCCCTGCGGCGGCGCGTCATCGAGCTAGGTGGCATCATCGAGAGCGGGATTCGCATTGAAAAGATCGAGACTCGGGCTGGAGCTGTGACCGCAGTGTCGGGCAGCGGGCGGCGTTTTGAAGGGGCGAGGTTTGTGATCGCGGGCGGTTCGTGGACGGCAGAATTGTTAAAGTCGCTGCGCCTGAATTTGCCACTACAGGCGGGAAAAGGATATTCGCTAACGCTTCCCGCGCCCCCTGAGTTGCCGCAGCTATGTTCGATCTTCGCGGAGGCCAAGGTGGCGATCACGCCGATGGGCAGCAGCTTGCGGTTTGGCGGCACCATGGAGGTGGGTGGGCTGGATCTAACCATCCAACCGTCGCGCGTTCGTGGGATCGTAAAATCGGTGCATGCCTATTTCCCGAAGTTTTCGGAAGCTGACTTTGCAGACGTGAAACCATGGGCGGGATTGCGACCGGTGTCGCCGGATGGTGTCCCGTATCTGGGTGAGGTGCCTGGCTTGCACAATTTATTAGTCGCCAGCGGTCACGCGATGATGGGGCTAAGCCTCGGCCCTGTCAGCGGAAGACTGATCGCGGATTTGCTAGCTGGCGATGCGCCGTTCCGACCGATCGATGCGCTATCACCTGTTAGGTTTAGTTAGACACGGAGTTTTTTGCGGTAGGCCAAGGGGCTGATACCGACGGCTTGTTTGAACTTACGCGAAAACGAGGATTGATCAGAATAGCCGCAGGAAAGAGCGATCTGCGCGATAGCTTCGTCGGTGGTGACAAGGCGTTGGCAGGCGGCGTCGATGCGGACTTTCACCAAATACTGACCCGCAGTGACGTGGAAGAGGCCGCGAATGCGTTGATCAAACTGATAGACGGAGAGGCCTGCCATTTCCGCGAGTTTGGGCAGGCGCAGTGCCTCATCGTAGTGGCGGTGGATGTGATCGATGGCGCCCGACAAGGCGGCGAAGTCTTCGCCTTGTTCGGTGGGAGAATGGAGGTCGCGAGAGATGCCGCAAATACCGACGACTTTGCCATTTTTCCCGAGTACGGGTTGTTTAAACGTGAGGCACCAGCCGCTGCGCCCGCCGGGATAGAGGTGGAGTTCGAGGTGATCCCGGATAGGAATGCCTCCTCGCAGGATTTCGCGATCTTGGAGGGCAAAGGCCTTGCCGAGTGGCGGCGGGAAAAGTTCTTCGGCGGTGAGACCGATAGCGGCATCTTTGTTAGGTAGCCCACATCGCGCGGCGAGTGTGTCGTTGACGGCCATGTAACGGCCGAGGGCATCTTTGACAAAAAAGACGATGTCGGGCACGCCGTCGAAGAGCCGATCGACTGGCAGTAGGCCGTCGAGCGAATCGAAGAAGGTTTGGCGAAGTAGGGCGGCCTGACTCATG
>CAJXYV010000161.1 GCA_913063525.1 uncultured Verrucomicrobiota bacterium | reverse complement strand
TTCCGCCGCCGTGACCACCGAATGGTGGCAGCACGCGGAAGAGGGGATGACCAAGTTGTTCCCGGATCAGAAGAATCGCATCAACATCATCGATACTCCTGGCCACGTAGACTTCACTGCTGAAGTTGAGCGTTCGCTGCGGGTTCTCGATGGTGCGATTGTCGTTTTCTGCGGTGTTGCCGGAGTCCAGCCGCAAACCGAAACCGTCTGGCGCCAAGCGACGAAGTACCACGTTCCGCGGATCGTGTTCGTCAACAAGATGGACCGTACGGGTGCCGACTTCCAAAGTGTTTTCGAAGAGGTCAAAGACAAGCTCGGTGCTAATGCCGTGCGGATCTTGATCCCGATCGGCGCCGAAGATCAGCTCGTCGGCCAGATCGACGTGGTCAACCAAAAGGCGGTTTACTTCAACGACGACGACAAGTTCGGTTCGACCTACACGGTGAGAGAACTTGAAGGCGACCTCATCGCTCTCTGTCAGCAGGCCCACGACGAACTCGTCAACGCCGTTGCCGACGTCGATGAAGCGGTCGGCGAAAAATTCCTCAACGAAGAGCCAATCACTCTCGAAGAGTTGAAACAAGGCATCCGCCGTGCAACCATTGCGAACCTATTGGTACCAGTGGCAGGTGGGTCAGCCTTCAAAAACAAGGGCGTACAATACCTGCTCGACGCAGTGATCGATTACCTGCCAAGTCCGCTCGACATTCCAGCGGCGATCGGCATGGACCCCGACAACGAAGAGACCCGCATTGAGGTCGTCACTTCCGACAACGAAAAGTTCGTCTCGCTCGCTTTCAAGCTGTGGGCCGACAAGTTTGTTGGCAAACTCGTTTTTTTCCGCGTTTACTCCGGCGTCATCCGCAAGGGCGACACGGTTTACAACCCGCGCACCCGCCGCTCCGAGCGCGTCGGTCGTTTGATTCAAATCCAAGCGAACGAACACAAGGACATCGACGCTTGTTACTCGGGCGACATTGCTGCCATGGTTGGCATCAAGAATGTCACCACTGGCGACACGCTCGCCGCCGAAAACCACGACGTGGTTCTCGAACCCCCAACTTTCCCGGAACCCGTCATCTCGATGGCGGTTGAGCCACGGACCAAGGCAGACCAAGAAAAACTCGGTCTCGCCCTCGGCCGCTTGTCCGAAGAGGACCCGACCTTCATGGTCAAGACCGACGAGGAAACCGGTCAAACGATCATTTCCGGCATGGGTGAACTTCACCTGGAGATCATCATCGATCGCATCCGCCGCGAATTCAAAGTGGAAGCCAACACCGGCGCCCCACAAATCGCCTACCGCGAAACGATCACCCAAGCCGCTGGCGGCGAAGGCAAGCTGATCAAACAATCCGGCGGCCGCGGCCAATACGGCCACGTGGTTCTGTCGGTGAAGCCCAACGAAAAGGGTAAAGGCCTCACGATCGAAAACAAACTCATCGGTGGTGCGATTCCTAAGGAATACATCAACGCGGTTTTCAAAGGCATCAACGAGTCGATGACCAACGGCATCATCGCTGGTTATCCCGTGATCGATGTGCATGTCGAAGTGCTCGATGGTTCGTACCACGACGTCGACTCGAACGAAAACGCGTTCACCATGGCGGCGATCTTCGCCATGAAAGACGGCTTCAAAAAAGCCAAATCCATTTTGCTTGAGCCTATCATGGCGGTTGAGGTTTCCACTCCTGACGATTACCAAGGTGATGTCATGGGGGATCTAAGCCGCCGCCGTGGGCAAATCCAAAACACCGAGTCCAAAGGCAAGCTCTCCATCGTGCATGCCAATGTCCCTCTCAAAGAAATGTTCGGCTATTCAACAGCCGTTCGTACTTTATCCTCGGGACGCGCTTCTTATGCGATGACACCATCACATTTCGAGCAAGTCCCAACCAATATCGTCGAAGAAATCGTAAGCGACCGCTTAGGCTGATTACTCGCCCTGTAGACCCACCACGTAAACCGTCAAACAACCTCCACTATGGAAAATCAGAAAATTCGCATCCGTCTGCGCGCCTTCGATCACCGCGCGATCGACCGCTCCGCCCAAGAAATCGTGGAAACCGCAAAGCGCACCGGCGCTCGCGTTGCTGGCCCGATCCCGCTTCCAACTCGCATCGAGAAGTTCACGGTTAACCGTTCGGTTCACGTCAACAAGAAGTCGATGGAGCAGTTCGAAATCCGGACCCACAAGCGCCTTCTCGACATCGTCGATCCAACCGCACGCACCGTGGATGAGCTGAAGAAGCTCAACCTCCCCGCAGGTGTCGACATCACCATCCGTATCTGAGTTCGGCCCGTTCCGCATTTCACGTTTCAAATTCTCAACTCTCAAATTTTCTAAGCCATGTCACTCGGCCTCCTCGGCAAAAAAATCGGTATGACCCGCCTGTTCGACCAACAGGCCGGCATCATGATCCCCGTCACCGTCATTGACGTTTCCGGTAACACCGTTCTCCAAGTCAAGACCCCTGAAACAGACGGTTACACCGCCGTGCAGGTCGGTTACGGCGATCAAAAGGAGCAACGCGTCACCAAGCCCGCTCTCGGCATCTTCAAGAAGGCCGGATCGACGCCAAAACGTTTCATCCAAGAATTCCGCCTCGAAAACGGCGCTGAAGTTCCAACAGTTCATCCAGGTCTCGAAACGTTCACGGAAGGCCAATGGGTCGACGTGATCGGCGAATCCAAGGGTCGCGGTTTCCAAGGTGCAGTGAAGCGCCACGGATTCGGTGGTCTGAAGATGACCCACGGCTCCATGATGCACCGCCGGACGGGAGCCATCGGTTGCCGCTCGACCCCAGGTCGCGTTTGGAAGAACCAAAAGATGCCCGGTCACATGGGCACCACCCGCAGCACTGTCCAGAACCTCAAGATCGTCGCCGTCCGTCCAGAAGATGGTGTCATCCTGGTTTCTGGTGCAGTTCCCGGTTCCAACGGTAACTATGTTACTGTCCGCCCCGCTAAGAAAAAGTCCGCCTAATCGGGTGGCATTCTGAAACCTCTCAAGATTCCCAGTCATGTCCGCACAGACTTTCACCGCAGAACACGCTCAAGCCGCCAACCTCGTTTTGGTGGGTGCTGAGAAGGGTCGCCAAGCCGTCCACGATCTCGTGGTCGCCTATCGCGCCAACCGCCGCACCGGCTCCGCCTGTACCAAAACTCGTGGCGAGGTTTCCGGTAACAACCGTAAAATCTACAAGCAAAAGGGAACCGGTGGCGCACGTCACGGCGACAAGCGCGCCCCGATCTTTGTCGGTGGTGGTGTTGTCTTCGGACCACGCCCACGGGATTATTCCAAGAAGGTTCCAAAGACCGTCCGTAAGCTCGCCTTGCGCCGTACTTTGGGCGACCTTGTCAGCGCTGAAAAAATCAAGACGGTTGATTCCTTCTCGATCGCTGATGGCAAGACCAAGTCGTTCATCGCGACTCTGGATACCCTCGCCCAACCCGGCAAGATCCTCATCGTTGCTAACTCCTTTGACGATAACACTTACCTCGCTGCTCGCAACGTGGCGTGGGCCTGGCTCGTCAACGCCGTCGACCTCAACGTCGAGCAACTCCTCCTCGCAAACACCGTCATCCTCGTGGGTGACGCCGTTCAAACGCTTGCAGCTCGTACTGCCTGAACCCCGGACCTAATACCGAGATCATGAAAGACATTTACCAGGTCATTAAAAACGTCCGTCTCAGCGAGAAGGCGACTCTTCTCCAAGAGACCAACAACGAGATTACCCTCGAAGTGGATCGCAAGGCCAACAAGCTTGAAATCAAACAAGCCGTTGAGCAACTCTTCGGAAAAACCGTTCTGGCCGTTCGCACAGCCAACTACGACGGCAAACTCCGCCGCCAACGTCGCGCCGATGCCGGTCGCACCAACCACTGGAAAAAAGCCATCGTCCGTCTGAAAGAAGGCGAATCTCTGGACCTCGTCTAAGCGATTTGCCCGCTGCTCAACACGTAACATTTTACCGTTTCGCGAGTCATGCCCCTGAAAAATTTCAAACCAATCACTCCATCCGCACGCTACAAGAATCTTCCTTCTTTCGAGGAAGTGACGAAGAGCAAGCCAGAGAAGAGTCTCCTCACGCCCCTGAAGCGCAGTGGTGGCCGTAACAACACCGGCCGTATCACTTGCCGCCACATCGGTGGTGGTCACAAGCGCCACTATCGCTTGATCGACTTCCGCCGTGGCAAACACGATGCACCTGCAACGGTCGTCGGCATCGAGTACGATCCGAACCGCACTTGCCGCATCGCCCTCATCCAGTATGAGGACGGTCAAAAGTCCTACATCCTCGCTCCGCTCGGCCTCGAAGTCGGCACGACCGTGATTGCGGGTGCAAACGTCGCCCCGAAAACGGGCAACGCCATGCCACTCAGCGCCGTGCCACTCGGCACCTCGATCCACAACATCGAGCTGATCCCAGGCAACGGCGGCAAAGTCGCTCGTGCCGCTGGCCAACTCGCTGTGCTCTCCAACCGCGATGGCGGCTGGGCGCTGGTGAAAATGCCTTCCGGTGAAATTCGCCGCTTCAATGATCGTTGCTTCTGCACGATCGGCCAAGTCGGTAACCGCGACCACATGAACGAAACTTCGGGCAAGGCCGGCCGCACACGCTGGCAGGGCGTTCGCCCAACCGTCCGCGGTATGACGATGAACCCCGTTGACCACCCGAACGGTGGTGGCGAAGGCAAGTCGAAGTCCGGTGGTGGTCGTCAGCACCTTACCAGCCCATGGGGCCACGCCAAGGGTCAGAAGACTCGCAACAAGCGCAAGACCACCAGCGTCTTCATTGTCGAGTCCCGCCACAAGAAGAAGTAATTCACTTTTAGCAATCTAACTAAACGTTCTCATGCCACGCTCTCTCAAAAAAGGCCCATACGTCGATCAAAAGCTCCTTGCTAAGATTGACGCAGTTGCCGAAGCCGGATCCGACCGCAAGCCCATCAAAACATGGAGCCGCAAGTCGATGATCACGCCAGACTTTGTCAGCCATAACTTCGCCGTCCACAACGGCAAGACCTTCGTTCCCGTTTACGTGACCGAAAACATGGTGGGCCACAAACTTGGCGAATTTTCCCCGACCCGTATCTTCAAGACACACGGCGGCATCGGTAAGAAATAATTCGTTTCATTCTCCTCCACCACGCTCATGGCTACCTCATTTCATCTCAAAGCTCTCGCTGCTTCCTTCGGGTCGTTGGCGGTGGCAGGGGTGTGTGCGGCCCAAGCCCCGAGCGCGGCGGAGTTTCAGGAGATCATCACCGATCTCCAAGGGCAGAATCAAACCCTCCAGCACAGCCTTACCGAGGCCAATCGCAGCGAAAAGCAAGCCTCCGAGCAACTTGCTCAGGTTCGTGCACGCCTCGAAGCACTCGGCAAGAATCTGCTTGATGGGGGAGACGACCGCCTGATCCAGGCTGCTGCGGACTTGCAACTTGCAAGCGAGCGCACCGCGGGCCTCGAAAAATCGGTCACGCGCCTTGTCACTGATGTCAACGATTACCTCCGTCAGGCGGTAGTTTCCGACCCAGAAGCAAGACTTCGTGTCGAAACTTCACTAAGAGAGCTTGACGCTGTCCTCGGACTGCGCCAGAAGCCCCTCCCCGATATTCGTACCGGCTCATTGCAGCAGGCACGGATTGTCAGTCTCGATCAAGAAAGTGGCATGTTGGTTTTGAATCTCGGCGAAAGCCAAGGCGCTAAAATCGGTATGACCTTTCAACTTACCCGCGGCCAACAGCCTTACGGTAATGCAATTCTCGCAGACGTCCGCAAGGGCGTCAGCGGTGCCTTTGTCGAATCCCTCGGCAAGGTCACCGAATCTCCACGCCTCGGCGATCTCGCCGTTCTCGAAACACAAGCCTCAGCGCAGTAAACAATCACGTCCGACGACCCATGGAAGTCAAAAGCACCACAAAATTCGTTCGTCTCTCGCCCAAAAAAGCGCGTGACGTCGCCCGTGAAATTCAAGGTCTCGCCGTATCGAGCGCCC
>CAJXYV010000160.1 GCA_913063525.1 uncultured Verrucomicrobiota bacterium | reverse complement strand
AGGTTTTGACGTAGTCTTCGAAGGACTGGTAGTTCTCGATCATCTCGCGGGCGACTGTCTTGGGGCGGACGTTTTCGCTGCCGAGGTAGGGGTGACGCAGTTTAAATGCATTGAAAGTGTCGTAAATGAAATCGGCGCCGGGCTTGGGGTGTTCGACTTGGTCGAGCAGGGCGATGCGGTCGTCGAACTCCATGCCCTCGTCCTTGAGGCGCGCCATCAGCTCGGACTTGATGAGATCGACCTGTTTGCGCAGGACCATCTCGGGGTTTTCGAGAATGGATTCGATCAACGAGATGAGGTTGAAGGCATAGTCTTCGGCCTCGGGGTCGAGTTTGGGGATGGCGTCTAGCAGATAGAGGCTGAGCGCGTGGTTGATGGAGAAGTCTTCCGGCAGGCTGACATCGACGGCGATTTTCTGCGGGCCCGTGCGCTGGGAGGGCGGGATGATGTGGAGGATCTTCGCGCCAACGAGGCCGCGGAAGAGTTTGAATGCGTGTTTTTTGAGCGCCTTCTTTTTCGACGGCGGCTCGTGGCTGTCGTGGATGAGCGTTTTCAGTGCGGCGCAGCCGTCCTCGACGGTGCGGGAGAGCACGTTGAGCAGCGTGTGGTGGTGGACGGAGAAGCTTGAGACGAGCGGCTCGGGCGGTGCGATCTGGAGCTTGGCGAAGGTGGCCTCGTCCCAATGGATGAAGCCTTTTTCAGGTGGCTTGCGTTTTTCGAAACTCTTCTTTTTGTTGGCGGTCGCCTTGGCAGCGAGGCGGAGGTTTTCGATGACGTGCTCGGGCGCTTGGGCGACCACGTAGCCGGTGGTGTCGAATCCGCGACGGCCCGCACGGCCAACGATCTGGCGGAAATCGCGGACGGCGAGGATTTTGGTGCCGCGGCCGTCGTATTTGCAGAGGGCCGTGAGCATCACCGTGCGGATCGGAACGTTGACGCCCACACCGAGGGTGTCGGTGCCGCAAACAACTTTGAGCAAGCCGCGCGCGGTGAGTTTCTCGACTAACAAGCGGTACTTCGGCAGCAGGCCGGCGTGGTGAATGCCGACGCCGTGGCGTAGGATCTTGGAAAGTTCGCGGCCATAGGGACTGCGGAAATCAGCGTCGTCGAGCGCGCGGGCGATCGCGGTTTTTTCCTCCTTGGTGCAGAAGTTGGTCGAAAGCAGATCGCGGGCGGTGTCGGCGCAGGAGTTCTGGGTGAAGTGCACGAGGTAAATCGGCGCGCGGCCCGCTTCGTTGAGCTCGGCGACTTTTTCCTGAAGCTGAGTGGTGGAATATTCAAACTCCAACGGCACCGGGCGCTGGTCGGACTGGACGAGGGTGGTCGGCGCGCCGGTGAGGTCGGTCAGCTGTTTCGAGAAAAACGAGGCGTCGCCGAGGGTGGCGGACATCAGCAGGAAGCGGGCGCGGGGCAGCGTGAGCAGCGGAATTTGCCAAGCCGCGCCGCGCGAGTGGTCGGAGTAATAATGGAATTCGTCCATAATCACGTCGTCCACGAGGGCGTTGGCACCGTCTCGCAAGGCGATGTTGGCGAGAATCTCGGCGGTGCAGCAGATGACTGGCGCATCGTGATTCACCGTCGCATCGCCCGTGATCATGCCGACATTTTCCGGACCGAGCACTTGGCAGAGCGAGAGGAATTTCTCGTTGGCCAGCGCCTTGATCGGCACCGTGTAATACGAACGGCGGCCTTGGCAGAGGGATTTGAACTGCATCGCGAGGGCGACCAGCGACTTCCCCGAACCCGTCGGGGTGTTGAGAATGACATTGTTGCCCGCAAAAAGTTCCAGCACCGCCTCTTCCTGGTGGTCGTAAGGAACCGTGCCGCTGCTCGTCAAATAATCGAGGAAGGCGTTGAGAATGTCGTCCGCGCTGGGATTTTCGGGGAGATCTTTGGGGTTCAGCAGGCCGGACATGCGGGGAGCATGGCGCAGAAAAAGTAGACCGCAAAGGCGCAATGGGCGCGGGGGAACGCAAACAGCGAGTATTTTGAGTTGGTGCAGTCGGACAAGTTGGGCTATGGTGTCCGTCCCTGCGGGGGAATTATGGCGATACAAGGCGAAGAACTGGCTCTGGCGTGCGCGAAGGCAGCCGATGAAATCAAAGCGGAAAACATCCGCGTGTGGGACATGCGTGGGGTTTCCAACCTAACGGACTACATGGTGGTGTGCTCGGGTTCCTCGATGCCTCAGCTACGTGCCGTCCTGCGCGACGTCGCCGGCACGGTGGAAGATATTCACGGCGTGAAGCCCGCGATGACTGAGGGCAAGGCCGACACCCGCTGGGTGGTTTTGGACTACATCGACGTGATGGTCCACGTGATGCACCAAGAGCTGCGCGAGTATTACGAACTCGAAGATCTCTGGAAAGACGCCAAGGAAGTGACTTGGCAAACCGAAGGCTGATCCGCGGGATCAGCGCTTTTTTCTCAGCCGCCTGCCCGTGAGGCGGGTGGCGATGAGGTTCGGGCAGCGGCCTTTGAGGCGCAGCTGCTCGCAGTTGGCCTCGATTTTAATGCTCTGGCGCACGGGCTTAAAACCCAGTCGCCGCGTCACGCAGTCATTGAGTAGTTCAAGGTGCGAGTCCTCGAATTCCACCACGCGCCCGCAGTCGATGCAGACAAGGTGGTTGTGCGCAGGCTTTTCTAGAAAGTTGGGATCGTAGGTCGTGTGGTTGTCCCCGAGATCGATTTCGCGCAGCAGATCGGCCTCCACCAGCAAGCTGAGGGTGCGGTAGACCGTGGCCCGCGAGGTTTCGGTGTCCAGCTTGCGGGCGCGCTCGAACAGTTCATCCGCCGTGAAATGCTCGTCCTTGGAAAATGCGGCTTTGACGATGGTATCGCGCTGCCCCGTCCGGCGCAGTCCTTTGCGCCGGATAAAATCGTTGAGTCGTTCTTGGATACCAAGGTCCACAGCGAACTTCTAACTCACCGATCACCTCACGGGAAGCGGAAAGCAAAAACAAGAAAAAGGCGGGAATCGACAGCCGCGCCAGACACGCTAGAATTCCCGGCGAATGACATTGAAGGAACTGGGATGGGACACGGATTTGGAAAAAGCTTTTGCGGCGTACAGCGGCAAGGGTTGGGTTCCTGCGCGGCTGATTCGCGAGACCGTGATTAATTACGGCGCGTTCCTCAAAGACGGCGAGGAAATCGACGTGATCCTCTGCGGTCGCGTTTGGCACGAGGCCACTTGCGACGCGGATTTGCCTGCGGTCGGCGACTGGGTGGCCGTCGAGATGGGCGATGAAAACCAGCCGCACGTCATCCGCGCGACCTTGCCGCGGCGCACCTGCTTTTCGCGGAAAATGCCGGGCAACAGCTCGCAGGCCCAAGTCATCGGCGCAAACATCGATCTCGTCGCGGTGGTCACCGACGCGGGACCGGATTTCAACATCCGCCGGATGGAGCGCTACTTCATGCTCATCGGCCGCAGCGGCGCAAAGGCGGTGGTGCTGGTGAATAAATCCGACCTTTTCCCGATCGAGCAAAGCCAGGCCGCGGCCGCGGAAATCGCCGCGTTGTGGGATGGTGCCAGCGTCCACGTGACCAGTGCGGTGAGCGGTCAGGGCCTGAAAGTTCTCAAAAAATACATCAAGAAGGGCGTCACCATGTGCATCGTCGGCTCCAGTGGTGTCGGTAAATCGACCTTGGTAAATCAACTTTACGGCGAGGACTGGCAGTGGACCAGCGAGTGCAACGAAATCACCGGCAAGGGTCGCCACACCACCACCTCCCGCGAGCTCGTGCCGCTGCGCAACGGCGGCATGCTCATCGACAATCCGGGCATGCGGGAAATCCAGATGTGGACCGACGAGGCCACCCTTCGCGACAGCTTCGCCGACGTCGACGCGCTGACGGCCGACTGCAAATTCTCTGACTGCAGCCACCGGAAGGATGCTCACTGTGCGATCCGCGCGGCGGTGGATGCGGGCTCGCTCGATCCCGCCCGTTACGAAAATTTCCTCAACCTCGAAACCGAAATCGCAGCGCTGAAAAAACGCACCGAAAAGCGCCAGATGGCCGTCGAACGCTGGGCCAAACGCAACAGCATCAAGGCGAGAAATCTCAACGACCGCATCCAGTTAGAAAAAGACGTGCGGGGGGATCTCTGACCACAATGCTCCCATGAAAATTCCGTTTCAGCGATGCCTGCTCCCACTCCTCGTCCTGCAGGTTTATTCCTCGCAGGTGGAGGCACAGATTCCGGGACTGCCGACCAAGGCGGTGGCGACCGAGCCGGCACCCACCCCTGAAAAACCCGAGGAAACCGAGGCGCGGCTGCAGCTTTGGATCAAGGAAGCCCGGACCGCACTGGCCCGGCTCAATGAACCCGGTGCCGAAACCCAGCTGCCACCCGGTGTCGATTCTGGCGCACTCGCGGATCATCGCCGCCATCTGGAGCAGACGATCCTAACGGCCAATCGCCATCTCAAAGTTCTCGCCAGTATGGGCGAGGCGCGCAAGGCACTCGAGGCGGCCCGCGTCGCCGATGCGCAGTGGACCGGCTTTTCAGAGAAGCCGCCATTTTCCATTTTGATGATCGACGAGCTGGTTAACCAGCAAGACGCGATCAAGGACAAGCTGGCGTCCTATCAATCGTCGTTAGAACTTTTTGGGCGCACGCTTTCAGGAATCCAGGAAGAGGCTAGGCTCGCCGAAGAAGCCAACCGCCGGACAGCGACCGAAACGGCGCGCAACCCCAGCGACGACAGTGCGACAAAATGGCGGATCGCGACGGATCGCGCGAAATCGCGAGTGCTGGCCCTGCGCGCGACCTCGCTGCAGAGCAATGTGAGCTTGCTTCAAGATCAGGCGGAGACGGCGAGAATCCAGCTCGCGCTGCTCAATCGCCAGATCGCGATGGCGAAAAAGCACTCCTCCTTCAGCGAAGAAGAACTCACCCAAGTCAGAAAGGCAGCGGCTGACCGCCAAGCGATGTTGCGCAAGGAGATCGCCGCCACGCGCAAGCTCCAGCAGGACGCGATCGCGACCCGCGTCCGTTTGCAAGCTGCGCTTGATGCCCTTCTCAAGCCTGCAGCCGATGGTGCGGCACCCGTGCCAACGCCGGATCTTTCGATCGCCACGCTCAAAGTCGAAGCAGCGGAAACCCGCGTCGAGGCGCTGCAATTCATCGCCGAAACGCTAGAATCCCTCAGCCAGTTAGAGTCGTTTTGGCCCGACAACTATCAGTACCGTAAAATACTAACGGAACCCAATACCCAAGCGGCTCGTGAAGGCGCGCTGCATCCCTTGCGCCTGAATTATGATCGACTCAACGCGTGGGACATCGTCGCCGCGAACGAGCTCGCCGCGATCAATGCGGACATCAGCAAGCAGGAATCCCGCGCCACTTCGATCGCGGCGGAAGATCCGCGCTTGGTGCCGATCAACGATCAACGCGCCGCACTCTGGGACAAGCTGGCGGTAGAGCAGCGCCTGGCGCAGTCGGTTTCGTCGCAGCGGCGTATGCTCAAACGCTGGCTCGCCGAGTGGGATCAGTCCAAAAACAACGCACCTCTGACTGAAACCCTCAGCAACACCGCAAGCTCGACTTTGCGATTTGCAAAACAGATTTGGACCTTCGTCGTCTTCCAATACGATGACACTGTGATGATCGGTGGATTACCCATCACCGAGAAACGCAGTGTCACGCTGGGGGACTTTTTCGTAGCGCTCTTCTCGTTTGGCATCGCCTATTATATTTCGCACCGGATCAAGAATCGGCTGCAAGCGGCGGTCGTCGAGCACGGTTATCTCGCGGAAGCCCAAGCACGGACCTTGAGCAATTGGCTGATGATCGCCGTCGGATTTCTTCTCGCAGTCGCCACTTTGCACTACTTGGAAATCCCGCTGACGATCTTCGCCTTCCTCGGCGGTGCCTTGGTCATCGGACTGGGCTTTGGCACGCAGACGCTGATCAAAAATTTCATTAGCGGCATCATCGTTCTGTTTGAGCGCAAGATCCGCGTCGGTGACATCGTGGACGTGGGTGGGGTCTCGGGGACCATCACGGAAATCAACACGCGCTCCTCCGTGCTGCACGGTGGCGACGGCAAGGAAA
>CAJXYV010000159.1 GCA_913063525.1 uncultured Verrucomicrobiota bacterium | reverse complement strand
CCCACCTTCATCTCGGGCTTCTTGAATTCCTTTTCGAAATTCTTGATGGCCTTCGCTGCGGCGAACACTTCGTTGTCGCCCATGACGTAAGCCATTTGACCGACCAGGTCGGCACCGATGTCCGGCAGGCCGGCTTCGGTCAATGCTTTGCGCATGTAGCTGTTCTTGGCGACGGTGCAGCTGGCACCGCCTGCGCCGAGGCGATTGCGGAGTTCCGTGAATTGCTGCACGGTGAGGCCGGTGTAATCGATGACGATCAGGTAAGGAGACGCGTTGACGCGATCCAACAGGCCGTTGATGATGATTTTCTTATCAGGATTCATATGCGTTGGCGGACCGTGGATTAAGCAGAAGTTTTGCTGTAGGTGCTGGCTTCCAGAGGAATGCCGGGGAGCATCGAAGCGGCGAGAGTCACCGCCTGAATGTAGTTACCCTTGGCGGAGGCTGGCTTGGCGCGAACCACGCTATCGACGAAAGCGCGGGCGTTTTCTTCCAGTTGCGATGGCTCGAACGAGGCCTTGCCGATCGAACCCGAAACGTTGCCGTTTTTGTCGAGTTTGAAATCAACGCGGCCGGCTTTCACTTCGCGCACTGCCTTAGCGGTGTCGTCGGTGACGGTGCCGGTCTTCGGGTTCGGCATCAGGCCGCGTGGTCCGAGAACCCGGGCGATTTTCCGAACTTCAGCCATGGCGTCTGGTGTAGCGATCGCGGAATCAAAATCCGTGAAGCCGTCTTGAACGCGCTTGATGAGGTCTTCGTAACCGACGTGCTCAGCACCAGCGGCGATGGCTGCCTCAGCAGCTGCGCCTTGGGCGAAGACGACGACGCGGACGTTTCTGCCGGTGCCGTGGGGCAGCGAGACAGAGCCGCGGACCATTTGGTCGCTCTTCCGTGGATCCACGCCGAGGTGGAACGAAAGGGTCACGGTAGGGGTGAACTTGGGCGCCGGGAATGTCTTCACGGTGCTGATTGCGTCAGTCAGGGAGTAGTTCTTGCCGACTTGGACAAGAGCGACTGCCTGTTTGTAGCGTTTGCTGCGGTGTTTTGCCATTTTCGTAGTATTTTGCAGTTCGGTCGGAAACTGGCGGACTGCCATTCCCTCCTGCGGGTGCCGGAAACCTCAAATAAGGCCGCCGGCTGAGAAGAATTACATGCCTTCGATTTCGAGCCCCATTTGGCGGGCTGTTCCGGCGAGGATGCGTGCGGCTGCCTCAGGATCCTTGGTGTTGAGGTCGGGCATCTTGATTTTGACGACCTCCATCAGCTGAGCCTTGGTGATCTTGCCGACCTTGATCTTGTTCGCCTCTTTCGAGCCGGATGCAAGACCTGCGATCTTCTTGAGAAGATTGCCGGCTGGCGGCTTTTTGGTGATGAAGGAGAAGGACTTGTCCTTATAAACCGAAATCACAACCGGAAGCACATCGCCGACTTGGTTTTGAGTTGCAGCGTTGAATTCCTTACAGAACGCCATGATGTTGACACCTGCCTGACCGAGGGCTGGGCCGACCGGAGGTGATGGATTGGCGGCTCCGGCTTTGATCTGGAGCTTGATGATTTTGACGACTTCCTTGGCCATATTAAATGCGGTTTATCTTACGGGAGAGGGGTGATTGTGTATTGTTGAGCGCTGGTCGAGACATTTATTCTCTTTCGACCTGCCAATATTCGAGTTCGACGGGTGTGCTGCGTCCGAAGATGGTCACTGACACGCGAAGTTTGCCGCGTTCCGGGTCGATTTCTTCGACCACGCCGTTCTGGCTTTGGAACGGACCATCAGCCACCTTGACGGTGTCGCCGACCTCGAAACTGATCGCCGGGCGAGCGCTTTGCTGGCGCTCTTGGATCTGTGAGAGCATCGCTTCCACTTCGCGCGGACGCATCGGCGCAGGCCGATCCTTGGTCCCGGCAAAGCCGATCACGCCGTCCATCTCCTTGATGAAAAACCAGGTCTTCTCGACGAGCTGGTTGTCCTCGGTGGCGAGGTTCATGTTGACGATGATGTAACCGGGGAAGAACTTCTTCTTCATTTCGGTTTTTTTACCGCGGCGGATTTCGGAGACCATTTCGGTCGGCACCAGCACTTCGCGGATGTACTCGGTCATCCCCTCGGCCTCGGCCGTGCGGGCGATGCGATCGCGGACCTTGCCTTCTTGCCCAGAGAGAACCTGGACAACGTACCACTGGTCGCGGAATGAATTGGAGTCTGACATGAAGGGACGGTCGGAGATAGGATGAAAAAAGAAGCTAACGAATCAGTGGCCGGCGGACTTGAACAAGAACCCCGTCAGATCGTTGAGGAAACCCACGATCAACACGTGGGCGAAGTCCCAGAATTGCACGAATCCTGCAAGCAGAACCATGGCGATCAGGACCACGATGGTCGAGTCGACGAGCTCTTTGTATTTCTTCAAGCCCTTGCTCTTCGGGTCGGAATCCCAAGGCCAGCTTGCTTTACGCAGCTCGCCTTTTACCTCGCCCAAGAAATCTGAGATTTTCGAAAACATGATGTCGCTTGACTTATTACTGAAAGGAAAATGGCACGCCAGGGGGGACTCGAACCCACAACATTCGGTTTTGGAGACCGACGCTCTACCAATTGAACTACTGACGTTTTTGAGGCGAATTGAGGGCACCCCGGGTGAGCGAGGTGCCCCAACTCTAGCGTTTAAAGTACCACACGAATGCGGAACTCAAAAGCCTCTTTGCTTAAACTTACTTGATGATCTCGCCCACGCGGCCTGCACCGACGGTACGGCCACCTTCGCGGATCGCGAAGCGCATGGTGGTTTCCATGGCGATTGGGGTGATCAACTCAACTTCAAGGTTGATGTTGTCACCTGGCATCACCATTTCGACACCTTCTGGAAGCTTGATGCTGCCGGTCACGTCCGTCGTACGGAAGTAGAACTGCGGGCGATAGTTGGAGAAGAACGGGGTGTGGCGTCCACCTTCTTCTTTCGAAAGAACGTAGATCTCGGACTTGAAGATCGTGTGCCCCTTGACGGTACCAACCTTGGCGATGACTTGGCCACGCTCCACTTGGTCCTTCTTGAGACCGCGAACGAGCAGACCGACGTTGTCACCTGCGCGACCTTCGTCGAGCAACTTGCGGAACATTTCGATGTCCGTCACGGTGGTCTTCTGGGTGTCGCGGATGCCGACGATTTCGACTTCTTCCATCTTCTTGACGATACCGCGTTCGACACGGCCGGTGCAAACCGTTCCACGACCTTCGATCGAGAACACGTCTTCGATCGGCATGAGGAAGGTTTTGTCGATTGGACGCTCAGGCTCTGGGATGTAGGAATCCACAGCGTCCATGAGTTTCATGATGTTTTCCATTTGGGCAGCATCGCCGTCCAGAGCCGCCTTGGCGGAACCCTTGACGATTGGAATGTCGTCGCCTGGGAATTCGTACATGGAAAGGAGGTCGCGGACTTCCATTTCGACGAGTTCAAGGAGTTCTTCGTCATCCACAAGGTCGCACTTGTTCATGAACACCACGAGAGCTGGAACACCCACTTGGCGTGCAAGGAGGATGTGCTCGCGGGTTTGTGGCATTGGGCCGTCCGCTGCGGAAACCACCAAGATACCGCCGTCCATTTGGGCAGCACCGGTGATCATGTTTTTCACGTAGTCGGCGTGACCTGGGCAGTCAACGTGCGCGTAGTGGCGCTTGGCGGTTTCGTATTCGACGTGAGCCGTGTTGATCGTGATACCGCGCTCGCGCTCTTCGGGGGCTGCGTCGATGTCGGCGTAGCTCTTCTTTTGCGCAAGACCCTTTTCGGCAAGCGTGTTGGTGATCGCTGCGGTGAGCGTGGTTTTGCCGTGGTCAACGTGACCGATGGTTCCGATGTTGACGTGCGGCTTCGTGCGTTGGAATGATTCTTTAGCCATGGTGGTTGTTGTTCTGCTTAGGGACGGTTGAGATTTTTCGAGATTGCTCTGGAGCTCGCGGGGGGAATTGAACCCCCGACCTCATCCTTACCAAGGATGCGCTCTACCCCTGAGCTACGCGAGCAATCTAGAATATGTAGTGCTCTCCCTTCGACCCGACAAAAACACCGCGTCCGATCTCCTAAAGGGAGACTAGGCGCGGCGCCCCTGACTGGTTGTGGGGAAGAACGGCCAGACGTTAGCAAAGCCGACCACTCTGTCAAAAAAAATCTCAATGAAAAGAAAATTTATCAAAATCCCTATAAAACGTAAGCCTCAGGGGGCCTCCACCATGGCCTGGGAGGCCATCAAGGACAGCCTGCGGATGGCCAAACACGCACCATCTTGCGGATTTACGTCCACTATCACCCCGCACAAACGCACGGCGCCCTTCGCTACGGGGAAACGCGTCGGCATCCCCGATTTGAAGCGCCAGACCACCGATTCGATGCTGCGCCCGAGGATGGATTCCTCCGGCCCGCACATCCCCGCATCGGTCAAATACCCTGTCCCACCGGGGAAAATCCGCTCATCGGCGGTCTGCACGTGGGTGTGCGTGCCCACCACCAGCGACACCTTGCCATCCAGCATCCGCCCCATCGCGATCTTCTCGCTGGTCGTTTCCGCGTGGTAATCCAGCACGATGGTCGTCACGCCATCGGCCCGCAGCCGCTCGACCTCCTTTTCCACCGCCAAATAAGGATTCTCCAAGGGCGGCTGGATGAACGAGCGCCCTTGAGCCTGAATCACCGCGATCCGCCCCTTCGCCGTTTCCAGCACCACACTGCCATTGCCCGGCGTGCCTTGCGGATAGTTGATGGGTCGCAGCAAGCGCGGCTCCGTCGGGATATAATCCACGATCTCCTGCTGATCCCAGACATGGTCGCCCGTGGTGATGACCGCCGCCCCGGCCCGCAGCAGATCGATGGAAATCCGCGGTGTAATCCCCTTCCCGCCCGCCGAATTTTCGCCGTTGACGATGATGAAATCAATCCCCTCCGACTCCCTCAACCGCGGCAACTGCTCGATCACCGCCTTGCGCCCAGGTTCGCCGACAATATCACCCAAAAATAAAATTCGAATCGCAGACATGACAAATACTTGGTAGGAAATCGCTCGTTCCTCAGGAAAGCTTAACCTTACTCGGCCTTCCGACAATCCAATTTCCTGAATGAGCTCCAAGTTCCGCCGCCGTTCTATCCTTGCCGCCGCCGCCATCCTCGCGCTGGCCGTGCTTGGCTGGTGGTTTTCCAGGCCCACGCCGCCTACTCCCATTGCCCCTGCCACGCTGGCCGGTTCTCCCGACTGGCCATCGCTCGATGCCTACCAAGAAACCATCACCCGCACGGATTTCGAGCGGCTGCTGACCACCGTCTTCACCGCCGGCAATGGCTGGCAAAGCACGATCGAAATCGACGACCAAGAGGCCCGCATCCAAACCGGCAACCCCGCCGCGCCCGTTTTCCACCTCCGCTTCGCCCTACCCGGAAAAATCACCCCCGCACCGCGCAATTGGCACAGCGCCGCCGAACTCCCCACCGCGCCGCCCGACCAACCACTCAGCGGCCTTAAAATCGCCATCGACCCCGGCCACATCGGCGGCCAATGGGCCAAAATCGAAGAGCGCTGGTTTGTCATCGGCAACGAAACACCCGTCTGCGAAGGCGACATGACCCTCCGCGTCGCCCGCCTCCTCAAGCCCCGCCTCGAAGCCCTCGGCGCCACGGTTTCCCTCGTCCGCGACAAGGCTGAACCGGTCACCGCCGTCCGCCCCGCCTCCGCCGACAAACTCGCCGAGCGCCTCTTCTACCGCACCGCCGAGATCCACGCCCGCGCCGAAATCGTCAACCAAACCCTCAAACCCGACCTCGTCCTCTGCCTCCACTTCAACGCCGAAGCCTGGGGCGACCCGAACGCCCCCACCCTCACCGACCGCAGCCACCTCCACCTCGTCCTCAACGGCGCCTATACCGACGACGAAATCCAGCTCGCCGACCAGCGTTTCGCCCTCCTCCAGAAACTGCTGCAACGCACTCACGAAGAAGAAGTCCGCGTCGGCAGTACGGTCGCCGCCACCTTTGCCGAAATCAGCGGCCTGCCGCCCTACACCTATCCCGCCGACTCCAAAAACGTCCGCGCCGTGGCCCAAGCCCCCTACCTCTGGGTCCGCAATCTCCTCGCCAACCGCCTCTACGACTGCCCCGTCATCTTCATGGAACCCTACGTCATGAACTCCACCGCCGACTACGCCCGCATCCAAGCCGGCGATTACGAAGGCCTCCGCGACATCGCCG
>CAJXYV010000158.1 GCA_913063525.1 uncultured Verrucomicrobiota bacterium | reverse complement strand
ATTCAGGTTCTAGTGGGGGCAACCCCGTGGAGGTTCGAGTCCTCTCGTGCGCACCATCATATCAGTCGATGAGTCAGGGGAGCGAAAGCTCCCCTTTTTCGTGTTCTGAAAAACGACTGCGGTCGACATGAGCCGCGCGGTGTTGCGCCAAAGATTCGACTCTGCGAGGAGAATGGGCGCCTACTTCTGGCCTTCGGGGACGATGATGGCGCGGGGGGGCTTGGCGAAGGGACCTTCGCCAGTGGCGAGGTGGTCTTTAATCAGAAGCCAAATCGCTGTCGCCAGAAGGAGTGAGAGGATCTTTGCGATCCAGTTGTGGGGCAGTTTCAGTTTCATTCGAGGATTTGGCGGAGAGGAAGATCTCTGAGATTTTTTCGCGAAATTGTTTTTCGCTCAGGTTGCGCAGGAGGATGCCATTTTCGCAAATGGAGATGGCGCCGGTTTCCTCACTGACGACCACAGCTACGGCGTCGGTACGCTCGGTGAGGCCAATGGCAGCGCGGTGGCGCAGGCCGATGGAGCGGTCTTGCATCTGCTTTTCAGTGACGGGGAAAACGCAAGCGGTGCCGGCGACGCGGTCATCGGCGATGATCATTCCGCCATCGTGGAGCGGAGCTTTGGGATAGAAGACCGCCATCGCCAGTTCTGGGGAAAACTGGGCGTCGAGGACGACCCCACTATCGAGGTGTTCCTTAAGGCTGATGCCGCGCTGAATGGCGAAGAGCGCCCCGATGCGCTTTTTGGAAAGGTTGATGACAGCGTCGGCAAAGCGCTCGATGAAGGCGAGGCGGCGCTTGTTCGAGAACGAGAAGAGTTGATTGCTACCGAGGCGGGCCAGGCCGTTGCGCAGCTCGGGCTGGAAGATCACGATCAGGGCAAATGCCAGAATGGCTGCGGCGCGAGTGATAATCCACTGGATGACTTCAAAGCGGAAGACGGCGGAAACGAGTGTTAGAAAAATGAGAATGGTGCCAAGGCCGACGAGGATCTGCGCGCCACGAGTGGAGCGGAATGCGCGGTAGATTTGGTAGATACAGGTGGCAAGAAGGAGTATCTCGATGCCGTCCCGCCAATGGTCATGTATGAATTTCCACATTGGATGTTTTTCGTCGTTGCCGAGGATAGGCTTTGGCGAGCGGCACTGGCAACCTCAGAAATTCAGTGGGATGAGAGTCCGCAAAAAAGCTGCAAAATGGAATGATCGCCGACTTACAGAAAGGCCCAACCGCTCCTAGGGAATGAGCTCTGTAGCGGACTAAAGTCCAAGACTACCTTGCCAATGCTCTGACGTGAGCGAGCACTGCGGCGGCTAGGCCTTGGGGGTTGTAACCGCCCTCGAGCGTGGAAACGATCCGTCCGCCGCACCATTTATCCGCGAGGACGAGACAGCGGCGGGTCATTTCCGCGTAGGTTTCATCGGTCCAGCGGAGACCGCCGATGGGGTCACCGGTCCGCGCATCGAAGCCAGCGGAGATGAGGAGGAAGTCAGGCTGGAAGGCATCGATCAGCGGTTCTAACTGTGCAGTCCATTGTTGCAGGGCGATGCTGCCGTCGGAGTGATTGGGCAGCGGGATGTTGAGATTAGCCCCCTGCCCCGCACCTTGTCCGCGCTCGCTGCTGTCGTCGGTGTAGGGATACAGATTGGCCTCGTGCAGCGAGATGTAACAGACCGTGGGGTCTTCGATGAAAATCGCCTCGGTGCCGTTGCCGTGGTGTACATCCCAATCGATGATCGCGATCTTCTTTAGCCCATGATGGCTCTGGAGGTAACGCGCGGCGATGGCCACGTGATTGAAAATGCAAAAGCCCATACCGCGCGCCGCAGTGGCGTGGTGGCCCGGTGGGCGCACCGCACAAAACGCCACCGAGACGACGCCTGCCATCACGGTATCCACAGCCTCCAAGACGGCACCCGTTGCTTCAAGGGCGACGTCGTAACTTTCCTCGCAAATGGCTGTGTCGCCCGAGCGCAAACGATCGGCGAAGGTCTCTGTATCGCGGTAAACCAGATCGTGATAATAGTGCTCGTGAACGAGCAAAATTTCAGCGACCCGGGCACGGCGGCACGGCAAGCGAACAAACTCAGGCGGCAAAGTCGCCAGCGCTGACTCTAACACCCGATAGCGTTCCGCAGACTCCGGGTGACCAGGCCCCGTGTCGTGGCGCTCATAACACGCATTATAATGCACGCCGACTCTCTGGATGGGTTCATTCATTGTTTGATCCGAAAGATTCCCTTCCGCTCGAGGAATTTCTTCCGCGACTTCAAGATGGAGTCAACGGGAATCCGGAACTCGCGCTCTACCGTTACGTCCGACGTGGATTCCACCCCGCCTGCGGCGATGAACAGCCCCGCCATCGCCCGATTTTCCGGCATCACGCTGGCCCAGAATTCGAGGACGCCGCGGCGCTTGGCGACCGTGGCAAGCTCGCCTAACAAGAAACCGGCGATGCCCGCATGGCGATTCGCCTCGTGCACGACAAAGGCGACCTCGGCGCTTTTACCACCGGCATCCAGATAATAGCGGCCGATGGCGCGCAGCTCTGCGTGCCCATACGGGTCGGCAAAAATACCCAGCGCATGATCTTTATTCTGATCCACCGACACCAGTTTAGCGGCGGCCTCCCGCGTCATGGTATCGCGATGATAGCCGTAGCGCAGGCGTACAGTCTCGGCATCGTGAGAGTAGAAAAACTCCAGCAGAGCCTGCATATCTTCGGGATTCAGCGGCCGCAGAAACAACCGCCTATTTTGAAAATGAACCCACGACGTTTCAATTCCGTCGTCGCCCGCGCCCATCGGAAAGCACGATCCATCTTTCGCATCCAGCTTTTTCATCACTCGGACATTAGCAAAAATCTCGCGCATTACGCGACTTTTTACTCCGCAAATTCTCGGGTGCGGCGCGGCGAATTTCGCTCAGCCTTTGGCGATGGCACGATAGTCGCGCGGGCTGCAGCCCATCACCTTGCGGAAACTGCGGGAGAAGTAGAAGGGATCCCGGAAGCCGACTTCGAGACCGACGATTTCGACCTTTTCGCGGGTGACGTCGAGTAGGTGGCAGGCTTGCTGCACGCGCTGGCGCATGAACCAATCGATCGGCGAGTAGCCGTAGCGTTGGCGGAAGATGTCGGAATAACGCGAGGGCGACATGCCGGCTTTTTTCGCCAGCACGGCTAGGGTCACCTGGGCCGCGGGGTGGCGGCGCAGCCAGTCGGCTGTCGCCTCGACCGCCTCCACCGAGGTGGGTGCGTGGCTGGGGACGCGGCGGAATTTCACCAACTCCGTCAGACAGCGGCGGAGCGCAACAGCGGCCAGCAGCAGCTGGATTTCATCGTAACCGGCTTCGAGGGATTCGTGCACGTTTGAAAGGCCGATGCCGGCGACTGCGGTTGGGTGCAGGCGCAGGAAAAAGTCATTGCCGACGATGGCTTCCCGCCAGCAGAGGGTTTCGCTGCCGGAAAAATGCGCCCATTCGATCGTCCATGGATCGGCGGCGTCGGCACCGTAGGCGTGCGCTTCCCCGGGGCCGATAAAAACCACGTCGCCCGCCGCGACTTGGTGGCGCTGGCCGTGCGATTGCGCCCAGCCGCGGCCGGCGGTGCAGACCAGCAGGACCGCCCCACCGCTGCCGCTGGCTCGCGTAACCCGATGTCCTTGAGCATTCGGGTAGAGGCCCGCATCGGTGACAAAAAGCCCGCTCAGCAAGGGGTGTTCGGCAGCCGCTGCGGTGATCGGCGCAGGCAGCACGACGTGGTGCTGGCCGAGGAATCCTTCGCGGCGGTGACGGACGATCATGATTGGTGGATCGTCCAGCTTTTTGCCGGTTTTGTCCATCGGGAAATGCTCCCCAGTCGCAACCCGCCCTGTAGTTTGGAGGTCTAAACCCCATGTCACCCGTAACCGTTCACCGCAAGACCGTTTCGTTTCCGACCTATCTGCCCGCCGCACCGGACAAGAATCCGATGTTTTTGGAAAAACGGGTCTACCAGGGATCGTCCGGCAAGGTTTATCCCCTGCCCTTTTACGACCGCATCGCCGAGGAGCCGGTGGCGCACGACTGGGAGGCCATCTTCATCGAAAACGAGTTTTTGGAAGTGATGATCCTGCCCGCGCTCGGCGGCCGGATTCACCGGATGGTCGACAAGACCAATGGTTACGACGTGATCTATCATCAGCCGGTCATCAAACCCGCGCTCGTCGGGCTCAGCGGTCCGTGGATCAGTGGCGGGATCGAGTTCAACTGGCCGCAGCACCACCGGCCGTCCACCTTCATGCCGGCGGACGTTTCGATCGAACATCACGCCGATGGCTCGGCGACGGTCTGGCTGGGCGAACACGATCCGCTGGTCCGCATGAAGGGCATGCACGGCGTCTGCCTGCACCCCGGCAGGTCGGTGCTGGAGCTGAAGGCGCGCGTTTACAACCGCACCGATGATGTGCAGACCTTCCTCTGGTGGGCCAACGTCGCGACCCGGGTGCATGAGCAGTACCAATCGTTTTTCCCGCAGGACGCGAGTTATGTGGCGGACCATGCCAAGCGGGCGATGAGTACGTTTCCGCTCTGCTCGGATCATTATTACGGCGTCGATTACGCGACCCGCGGCAAAAAGGGTGTGCCGGAAACCGAGAGCCCGTCGAACTATCAGCCGCCCGGCACCTACCCGGCCAACGATCTTTCTTGGTATGCTAACATCCCCGTGCCGACGTCTTACATGTGCATGGGCAGTCGGGAAAATTTCTTCGGAGGGTACGACTTCCGCGAAAAAGCGGGCATCGTCCACGTCGCGAACCATCACATTTCCCCCGGCAAAAAGCAGTGGACCTGGGGCAATCACGAATTCGGCTACGCGTGGGATCGCAACCTGACCGATGCGGATGAGAACGGCGAATTCCGCCCTTACATCGAGCTGATGGCCGGGGTTTACACCGACAACCAGCCGGACTTTTCCTACCTGCACCCGGGCGAAACCAAAAAGTGGAGCCAGTTCTGGTATCCCATCCGCGACATCGGCCCGGCCTGCGCCGCCAATGAGGAGGTGGCGCTTTCGGTCCAAGTCGACAAGTCAGCGATCACGATCGGCATCCATGCTACCCGCGAGATCAAGGGCGCGGTGGTGAAAGTTTTCAAGGGCGACAAAGTGCTTCATTCATTTAACGCGGACCTGTCGCCGGCGGCGTCATGGATGAAAACCTGCAAGGTTGCCGCCACGGATTTCCGGATCGTCGTCGAGGACGCGTGCGGTGGGGAGTTGCTGCGATATTCGACGCAAACGGCCGCGCCGCTGAGCGAACAGGAAATCCTTGAGCTCGCCGCGACCGAGCCGCCCTTGCCCGCAGAAATCCAAGGCAACGACGAACTCTACATCACCGGCCTGCATTTGGAGCAATACCGCCACGCGACCCGCTGCCCCACGCTTTACTGGAACGAGGCGCTGCGCCGCGATCCAGGCGATTCCCGCTGCCACCTCGCCATGGGCCGCTGGCACCTGCGCCGCGGTGAATTTGCAACGGCGGAGGAGCACTTGCGCAAATCCATCCAGCGGCAAACGCTGCGGAATCCGAATCCCTATGACGGGGAGGCACTCTATCAACTCGGCCGCTGCCTGCGTTTTCTGGGCCGCGACCACGAGGCCTATGACGCGTTTTACAAAGCCACCTGGAACCAGGCATGGGCGGGCACGGCCTACCACCGCCTCGCCGAAATCGATTGCCTCCGCGGCGACTTCGCCACGGCCTGCGATCATCTGGCGCGGACGCTCAAACTCGGCTCGGACAATCTCAAGGCGCGTGATTTGTTAGCCATGGCACAGATGCGCCTGGGTCGCGATGTCACCGGCGATCTGGCGGAGACGCTCGCGCTGGATCCACTGGATCATTGGGCGCGCTGGCTGAGCCAAGACGGATTCACCGGTGACAGCCAAGTGCGCTTGGATTTGGCATTGGATTTTGCCCGCGCGGGATTTTTCAACGAGGCCTTGGAAGTGCTGGCCGATGCCGTTAGCGAACCACTCAGCGGCAACGCCCCGCTGATCCACTACTATCGCGGCTGGCTCATGGGGCTCTCCGGGAAGTCGGGAGCCAAGGAATTCGCCGCCGGGGCAAAGGCAAACGCGGATTATAGTTTTCCGGCCCGACTGGTGGAGCAATCGATTCTGGAGGCCGCGATCCAAGCCAATCCGCAGGACGCCAACGCGCATGCGGCCTTGGGCCACTGGCTCTATGACCGCCG
>CAJXYV010000157.1 GCA_913063525.1 uncultured Verrucomicrobiota bacterium | reverse complement strand
CTTTGCCTATCATCCAAAAAGCACCACCGCACCACTTCCAACTGCGGATTATGGGGTAAAAACCTGAGCATCAAGCGCGGACTCCAACAAATGCAATGCTTCTTGGGCAACCGAGCGCCGGTGTGCCACCGCCGTCCGCTTCAACTGGTCGTGAAGCTCATCGGGAAACGACGTGATGATGAGTGCTGCCATGACAGTTCCAACATAACTCGATAGACAAAAATTAGAAGCCGCAATTCAATCAAACTCACAAAAAGACCGATTTGCAGCCCATCGCACCCAAAGTTTTTTCTCGTCCTGCCGCCTGCTTCTCCTCCACGCTCGTGGGGCAATGCTCAAGGCCGGAATCGTAGGACTACCCAATGTCGGTAAATCGACACTCTTCAATGCTGTCACCCGCACCCGCAAGGCGGAGGCGGCGAATTACCCATTCTGCACCATCGATCCGAATGTCGGTATCGTCAGCGTGCCCGATCCGCGGCTCGCGGTGCTTTCCAAGATCTCGGGTTCGCACAAGCTGATCCCGACAGCGATCGAGTTTGTCGACATCGCCGGTCTGGTCAAAGGCGCATCGGAAGGCGCGGGCCTGGGCAACCAGTTCCTTGCCAACATCCGCGAAACCGATGCGATCGTGCAAGTGGTGCGCTGCTTTGAAAACGACGACATCATTCACGAACTCGGCACAGTCGATCCGATCCGCGACATCGAGATTATCAATTCCGAGCTGATCCTCGCCGACATGGCCTCGCTCGAAAAGCGCCGCCACTCGCGCGAAAAGAAGGCCAAGGGCGGCGACAAGGAAGCGAAGAAGGAAGTCGAACTGATCGACGTCATCATGCCGCACCTCGACCAGGGCAATCCGGCGCTGACGATCGAATTCAGCGAAGACGACAAGGCGATCGTCCGCGAATTCTACCTGCTTTCCTCAAAGAAGACCATTTACGCCTGCAACGTCGCCGAAGACGAGCTAGCCGGTGCCATTGAAAACCCGGATTCCCACGCCCAAGTCGCCCGCGTCCGCAAGTTCGCCGCCGAACACAGCGGCTCCGAGGCCGTGGTCATCTCCGCCCGCATCGAAGAAGAGCTCAGCGACATGCCACCCGAAGAGGCCGACGAATTCCTCGCCGACATGGGCGTGACCGATTCCGGCGTCTCCAGCCTGATCCGCGGCGTTTACCACTTGCTGGGCCTGCGCACCTACCTCACCACCGGCGTGCAGGAAACCCGTGCTTGGACGATCATCGCCGGCGATAAGGCTCCTGCCGCCGCCGGCGTGATTCACTCCGACTTCGAGCGCGGTTTCATCGCCGCAGAAGTCGTGCACTACGACGACCTCGTCACGCTCGGTTCCAAAAGCGCCGCTAAGGATGTCGGCAAGCTGAGGATCGAAGGCAAGGAATACGTCGTCAAGGACGGCGATGTCATCGAGTTTCGCTTCAACGTCAGCAAGTGACGCTAAAGCGAGCATCGCCCGCACCCAGATTCTGAATTCCTTCGCCCCCGCCGAACCCCGTTTCGGCGGGGGCGAACTATTTTAAAGGCCAATCGGCCTCCCCTCCCCTCCTACGTAGCCCCACCGCGCCCCTCTCCCGCACGGCATGCGATCCGGTTCAAGCGCATGTCCAGCCAACCGATAAAATCATCATAACTTGAAATGTAACCAATAATCCAATTCACACCTCCCACGCACACAAACAACATCAGATCAATTCTAACTATATAATCTAATTTTTACCGATGTAAGTCGCTATCTTGAAAAACATACGAATAACCGCTCCCGATAGAATCCACGAAATCATTTGATCCATTTTGGAACAGGGGAATCTTACCAAGCGCTTCTTCAAAAATATCGAATCCAAAGTCACCTCTCTTCAATCATGAAGAAACGACCGTGATCGTTCGATCGAAAAACGCACTGCGTCTTTTGAGTCATCAGTTCCATTGATGCATTACTCAAAAGACACCTTGAACCATACCCCCCACCCAATGAAAACAATTCGTTTCAACAAATTGATGGCCATTGCTGCACTCCCCGCACTGATGGCATTCTCAGATTCAACCGATGCGGCGACATCGGCCACCTACAACTTGAGCATCGTGATCAACGGAACCCTCGTTCCAGGAACAACATCTACATGGGCGTCGGCTACCATCCAAGACATCGTCGGCGGCGTATCTCTGACATTAAACATATCGAATGATCTAGCCTCAAACCCTGATACTGTCGGTACGTTTATTTCCGAATGGTACTTAAACTTTGATAGCACAAAAACCATTAGTTCCAGCAGCATGACCAGCCACACAGGAACATTTTTGGAGCCGACGGTTGACATATCAAACAATCTCTACGACCCCGCAAATTTTGCAGGATCTCCCGATAACTTTGATATCAGGATCGCGTTTGCGGGCAGTTCCTATGGCCCGACGGGCACGGGATCAGCCGCCTCAAAGCGATTTGGGGTGGGCGAGTCGGCGACTTTCACTCTCCTCGGAACGGGCGTGACGACAGACTCCTTCAACTTCCTAAACAACACCCCGCCCTCCGCGCCTCCCAATGATGCGGATGCCGGCGTCTATCACAGCGTCGCCGAAGTCCAGGGATTCCTCGTCGATGGAGTTTCGACAAGCTCAACCTACGGAGCCGTCCCAGAACCCTCGGCGGGGCTACTCAGCATGCTGGCAGCCACGGCGGGCTCCATCTTCGCCCGCAAGCGGCGCGACCTGCGGGGATAATCGAGGACTTCGATGATGGACGAAGTCGATTCGCATGAGTCCCGGTGCGCCTACTTCTACTAGGCTGGCGCGCCGGGATTTTTGTCACATTCAATCCGCGGGATCCGCTCCTTGGGAGCCACACGGCGATCCGCCGCCGGGCGATGGTTCTGGCCGCTACGATCTTTTAGCGGCTGAGGTCTTCTTGATACATGAGCTTGAAGCCGCTCTGGTGGAGGATGGCGACGGCGAATTCGTAATCTTCGACGTGCATGGCCAGCATGGATTGGCCGGTGGGGCTGGGCATCAGGGCGTAGGCGAAGTCGATATTAGTTTCCGCGATCATCAGGGTGTCGAGGCATTGGAGCAGGCCGGGTCCGGACTCGCGCATAGCGATGACAATGAGTTCGCAGCGGGTGTAAGGGATGCCTTTTTCCATGAACAGGTGCTCGGCACCATCGGGATCGGAAACGACGAGCCGCGCCACGGTGGCATCGCGCGAGTCTTGGACACTAAGCCCGATAACCTCGATGCCGAGGGAGCGCAGGAGTTTCACCATCGCCGCCAAGGCACCGACCCGATTGGGCAGCATGATGGAAAATTGGCGGACAGGCTCGCTGTGGTCGATGATGGTATCAGACTCCATGCTTGAAGCTTACTCTAACGGCCGAGGTGGTGCAAGGGTATCGTCGTTGACTGATGCCAGCTCGATTTCGCAAATCCGGCAGACCCCATCGCGGATGCTGAAGCGCACGTTGCAGCCACATAGGGTGGCACCGAAGATGCGCGTCGGGTCCGCGACTTGTGTCGCCGGGCGCGGGTCGAGCGAGAGCGCTTCCTGCAAGACAGCGCGGGCGCGGGCGGGCAAAGCCTCGAATGCCCGGGCAGCGGCGGGATCCACCTCGACCGGCAGACGTGACAACGCTACTTCGGCGAATCCTCCCGAGGCTTCAGGCAAAGCTTCGGCGTAGGACAGGTAGGGTTTCACGTCGTAAATGGGCGTGCCGTCCAGCAGATCCAGCCCGCCCAGTTGCAGAATCGGCCCGTCGGCGGCAGTCGTCTCGATCCCCTCCAGCCTGACGAGCGAAAGCCCGAGGCCGTTGGGCCGAAAGGTCGAGCGGCTGGCAAACACGCCGATGCGCTGGTTGCCGCCCAGCCGCGGCGGTCGGACGGTGGGTTTCCAGCCTTGGGCCACCGTTTCGTGAAAGCCGAAAATCAGCCACAGGTGGGAAAACCCTTCGATTCCACGGATCGCCTCCGGGCTCCGGTAAGCGGGGTGAAAGGTCAGCGTACCCCACGCGCTAGGACAAAGCCCCGGCTGCCGCGGAATCCCAAATTTCCCGCCAAAACAGGAGCGAACGGTGGCGATGGGATCCAGAGTCATGGCGCGGCAGGGTCAGTCGCGCTTGCCCAGCGGGCGCACCCACATGTTGCGGTATTCCACCGGATCGCCGTGGAACTGGAGGCGCAGCGGCGCGGCGGCAGGATGGGTGGCCGGGTAGGTGGTGAGCTTGCGGTGCTCGGTAGGCCCAAGGTAGGACTCGCCGTTTTGCAAAATCACGCCGTTGTGAAACAGCGTCAATTTCGCGGGCCGGGTGACCTTGCCGTCTTCATACACCGGCGGTTCGAAGGCGAGATCGTAACTCTGCCACTCGCCCTGTGGGGCCGTCGCGTTGACCAGCGGCGGCAGCTGGCCGTACAGCGCGCCCGCTTGGCCGTCGGGATACGTCATGTTGTGATTGCTTTGGAGGACCTGCACTTCGTAAAGGCCCATCAGAAACACGCCGCTGTTGCCGCCCGTTTGGCCATCGACCTTGCGGCCGGCGGGCACCCGCCACTCGAAATGCATTTGGATCGCGCCGAACGCTTGTTTCGTCTGAATGTCATTTTTCGTCGCAACCATGACCCCGTCCCGGATCACCCAGCCGGGCGTCCACGCCTCCAGCGAGGTCCCGTCAAACAATACAATCGCATCCGACGGCGGCTTGACCGAAACCGCGCCTGCCGTCCCGACCACCGGCGGCTGCGGGCGCGCCGGATCGTGCACGACATAGGGCACGCCCGGCAGTTTCGGATCATCGGGGTAGCCTTTGATTCCAGCCCGCGCCACCGCGCCGGTAGCCGCGAGTACGATCCACATCGCTAGATTCACGTTCATCACCCGTCTAAAACGCGATTTCTGCCAGATTCTTTCAACAAAAAAACACATCCGGGTTGCGGGAACGCCCAGTCTGTGGATGTTCTTCGCAGTTCGACGACCATGGCAGCCACGACCTTCCCGACTCCCAGCAGCAATCTTTTCCCCTTCGAACTCGTCCGCCCGGAACTCGAGCGGGTCGAGGTCGCCATTCGCGAACAAGTCCGCGGCTTCGATCCCGCCGTGGAGCCGTACGTCGCCTACATCTGCAACACCTCGGGCAAACGCATCCGCCCGGCCCTCGCGATCCTCGTCGGCGGTGCCGCAGGTGGCGTGACCGATGACCACCTGAAAATCGGCGTCATCCTGGAACTCATCCACATGGCGACGCTGGTCCACGACGACATCATGGACGGCGCCAACACCCGCCGGATGGTGCCGACGGCCAATGCCAAGTGGGGCAACGCGCTTTCCGTCCTGCTCGGCGACGCGCTGTTTTCGCACGCACTCACGCTGGCCACCGACTTCAACAGCATCGACATCTGCCGCAAGGTCGGCAAGGCCTCGCGCGAAGTCTGCCAAGGCGAAATCATCCAGACCCAGCGCCGCTTCGACCTGACCTTCACCAAGGCCGAGTACTTCCGCGTGATCGAGATGAAAACCGGCGCGCTGTTTGCCGCCGCCACCGGTCTGGCCGCCAATCTTTCCGGCCTGGATGCCGCCACAGAGCAGCGCCTGTACAACTACGGCATGAAACTCGGCACGGCCTATCAGATTTACGACGACTGCCTCGACCTCGTCGGCTCCGAAGAAGTGGTCGGCAAGACGCTGCGCACCGATCTGATCAAGGGCAAACTGACCCTGCCGATCCTCAACCTGCTGGAAACCGCGTCCGAGGCCCAGCGCATCAAACTTAACAAGCGCATTCTCGACCAAGAACCGCTCGACCTGCCGATCCTGCTGGGCATCGCCGAGTACGAAGGCGCCATCGAAAGCACCGTCGACACCGCGCTGGCCCTGCTGGCCGAATGCCGTGAAGACATCGCCCCGCTCGGCCAATCCGTCCACTCCGACGCCCTCGCCCAGATCACCTGGTTCCTAGCCGGGCTGCTGGAAAAGTGCCGGAAATAAGCGGATAAACCCGCACCACCCGCGCCCGCGGCTTCGATCCGCGCCGCCTCGTTGACGATCCGTGCTGCCTCTATGACGATCCGCGCTGCTTCTATGACGATCCGCGCTGCCCCTATGACGATCCGCGCTACCCCTATGACGATCCGCGCTACCCCTATGACAATCCGCGCTACCCCGATGACAATCCGCGCTACCCCTATGACGATCCGCGCTACCCCTATGACGATCCGCTCTACCCCTATGACGATCCGCGCTACCCCTATGACGATCCGCGCTACCCCTATGACGATCCGCGCTACCCCTATGAC
>CAJXYV010000156.1 GCA_913063525.1 uncultured Verrucomicrobiota bacterium | reverse complement strand
GCTTTGCCGTCTTTGAAATCCTGCAGCGCCTTGAGCCGTTGCTCCTGCGAGCGGCTGGAGTGGAGCTTGGCAACTTTGACTTGGGCGAGTTTGAGGAAGTTGGTGATCCGGTCCGCACCGTCTTTCATGCGGGCGAAGACGAGCACGCGCTTGAACTCGGGGTGGCGGAGGAGTTCGAGCAGCAGCGTGCTTTTCAAGTGCGTCGGCACTTCGTAAACGCACTGCTCAACGGTGTCGGCAGGGTTCGAGCGTTTGCCGATCTGCACCATCTTGGGCTGGTACTGGAAGCGGCGCGCCAAGGACTCGACCTCTTTGGGAAAGGTGGCGGAGAACATCAGCGTCTGGCGGCGTTTGGGCAGGGAGCTGACGATCGTCTCGATGTCCGGCAGGAAACCCATGTGCAGCATGCGGTCGGCCTCGTCGAGCACGAGCACTTCCAGCAGGCTGAAATCGATTTTTTGGCGGCTTAGCAGATCGATCAAACGGCCGGGCGTGGCGACGATGATGTCGACGCCTTTGTGAAGCGCCTTGATCTGCGCCTCTTCCTCGACGCCGCCGAAGATCGCAGCGACGCGGATGGGCAGGCCGTTGCCATAGGTCCGGACGTTTTCCATGATCTGGACCACGAGCTCGCGGGTGGGGGCGAGGATGAGCGACTTGACGCCGCGCGGCTGGCCTTCGCGGTTCGACAGGATCAGGCGATGGATGATCGGCAGCACAAAAGCGGCGGTTTTGCCGGTGCCGGTCTGAGCGATGGCGATGACATCGTGTTTTTGCATCACCTTGGGGATGGCAGCCGCCTGGACTGGCGTCGGGCGGGTGTAACCTGCTTTTTGAACGGCGCGGAGAATCTCGTTCTCAAATCCAAAGGTGCTGAACGGCATGCGCCGATCCTAAGCCGCCGCAACGCGCGATGGCACGGATATAAATTCCAGGGTTTGCTGCATCCACCCGCTACAGTTTCAGAATCGCTGCGGCGATGGCATCCTCCATCCCGGCGTCGGTGCGAATAAAGATTTCCTGCAGGCCTTTTGCGGATTGGGTCACCGCCTTGAGGCCGCCGGAGACCTTGCGCTGGATTTTGAGCCCGCCGGTCGGGATCCCCTGCCCCAGAGATTTGCCGCCGTAGGAGCGGCCAATGATCACCCCCACCACGCCATCCATTGCCTCGATCCGGCGCATGATTTGGTGGCATTCCTTGGAGGAACTTTGATGGCGTCCGCGTGAGGGCATGGTTTCGATCCATTCATTCCGAACGGCAAGGGCCTAGCGAAGGGCTTCAAACCACGCCTGTCGATGGTTTCGTGATTGGCATCGGTCGAAAGAACCCGCTCTCTGGACGCGTATCCTGGCATCCTCCATTTCTGATGAATTTCCCAATCGCCACTCTTCTGCTCGCAGCATCCATCCTCCCACTCCGGGCAGAAGCTTGGTTCGATGGCGGGGATCTGTCCGCCATCGGCACCATCGAGCAGCGCGGCGGCACCTTCCTTAGCCGCAATGGCGCCAAAGTGGATGCCATTCAGGCCCTCGCCGAGGCCGGCGCTAACTGCGTCCGCCTCCGCCTTTTCGTCGAGCCCAACGGCAAGGATTTCACCAACAACGACCTCGCCTACACCCTCGCGCTGGCCAAGCGCGCCAAGGCCGCGCACCAGTCCGTTCTGCTCGATTTCCACTACTCCGACACTTGGGCCGACCCCGGCAAGCAGGGCATCCCCAAGTCGTGGCCGCAGACCGACTTCCCGGCACTGGTCGCCAAGGTCGAATCCTACACCTACGAGACACTCCGTACTTTCGAGAAAGAGGGAGTCTTCCCCGAACTCGTCCAAATCGGCAACGAGATCGACAACGGCCTGCTCTGGCCACAGGGCCGACTCTGGCAAGAGAAGCCGAACTGGGACCACACCTTCGCGCTCTTCAACGCCGCCTCGCACGGGGTTCGCCGCGCCACGCCCGACGGGAAAAAAGTCCGCATCGTTCTCCACACCGCCACCGGCGGAAAGGTCGAAAAAACCGCCACCTTTCACCGCGAAATGCAGCAGCGCGGTCTCGACTACGACGTCGCCGGCCTGTCCTTTTACCCGTGGTGGAATGGCAGTTTCGACGGGCTCAAGGAAAACGCCCACCAGCTCGCCACCACTTTTGGCAAGGAAGTCCTCGTCGCCGAAACCGGCTACCCATCGAGCGAGGGCACTCCGCAGCAAGAGTATTTCGGCAAAAGCTTCCCATGGCCCAAAACCCCAAGCGGGCAAGCCGACTTCCTCCGCGACGTCTGCCAGGTCATCCACGCGCTGCCAAACCAACGCGGCATCGGCGTGCTGTGGTGGCACCCCGATTCCATTGCCGTCTCCGGCAGCAAAGTCTGGATGGCCGGCACCTGCGCGCTCTGGCTTTCCGATGGGTCCGCTCTTCCCGCTATCAATGCCTTCGGGCTTTATTGAGAGGTGCGTGCCGGCTTGAAAAACTCAGAGGAACCATTGATCACCGTGATTCGGCATTCCCGTTCGTCCTTTCAATGTACCAACGGGACAAAACCCGAATACCTGTCAGTCCATCACAACGACAAAACCGCCGTTCGGGCGGATGGTCAGCTCCAGCTTGCCATCGACAGGGGTCACGGTTTCACTGCGGAACGAGAGATTCTCGCCTGCTCCGTCGGTGATCAAATGACCGGACTTGCCCGCGGATAGCTCGTTGAGATCGAGCGTGACCTTACGCTCGGTCTTTTCGGCATTGATGCCGCAGAGATACCAATGCCCGCCGCCCTTGCGCGCCATCGCGACGTAGCGACCGGGAAAACCATCGAGAAACCGGGAGTCCTCCCAAACCGATGGGATTCTCTTCAACAACTCGCGGACATCCTCGGGGGCCTTGGCCATGCCCTCGGGGATTTCCGCGTAGTGTTGGATGCCCGAAGTGAACAGCACCGCCTCCGCCAGTTCAAAGGCACTGCTGGTGCGCCGTTTGACCCGGGACATGTGATCCAACACCATCGGCGTAAAATCCATCGGATCGAAAACGTTGCGGGTGAATGGCAGCATCGCCGCATGGGTCGCTTGTTCGTCGGCGTTTTTCTGTTCGAAGGTGATGAACTCCTGGCCGCGGATCGCCTCCACCGTCATCAGGTGCGGGTAGGTCCGCTGCAAGCCGCGCGGCAACGTGGCGCCGTGGAAATTGATCAAAAAGCCATACGGCTCGGCATCCTCTAGCAGATCCAGATAGTAGCCAATCATCGACTGGCCATCGCCGCCGAAAAAATCGATTTTCATCCCCGCGATACCCATCGCCTTGAGGCGATCGAACTCCTGAATCCGCGCTTCGTGCGTCGCCATCCGGTTCTTCGGCGTCTGGTAAGCATCGTTCCAATTGCCGTTCGAGTTATACCAAACCAAGATCTTCACGCCCTTACCCTTCGCATCGTCCGCCAGCTCTTTCATCTTGTCGTAGCCGATCTGCGTGTCCCACTGCGCATCGATCAGGCAATAGCGCCATTTCATATCCACCGCGTAATCGACAAAGCGTTTCTGCACGTCGTAAACCGTCTTATCGTCGCCCATCAGCGGCCAACTCCACGCCGCCTTGCCAGGTTCGACCGCAGGTGTCGCAGGGTGTTTCGCCGCAGGGGCCAGATCCACGCCCAGCATCGACTCGGTCACATTCTTGAGGCTACCAATAGCAATCACGCGCCACGGCGTGACCCACGGCAGCTTCGATTCCGGATTGACCGGCCCGCCCAGCAAATTCTCCCTTGGATCGGGGAATCCCACGCGGTATTCGCCATCCGCCACTTCCGGCCGCAAGCGGGTCGCGCAGTAGCCGCGGCTGAGCCCCGACTCGCTGACCAACAACCAAGTATCGCCCGCGCGGAACAGTGCAGGATAGACCCAGCCCGCTCCCGTCGGCGACGGAGTGCCGACCGCAACGTCCTTTTGATAGTACTCCTCATAAGAAGGATTGGTCCTCGCCCATCCCGTCTTGGCCACCGACATCGGCTGCATCCACGCCCGTGTTTCGGGCAGGAAATGGAACGAGGAGCGCTCCTCGCTCAGCCGTCGCACCACGGAATCCGAGCCCGGAAACCCGTACCGAAACGCCACCCCGTCATTCGAAACTTGGAACACCACATCCATTTTCTCTCCACCCGCCGCTGCCAAGTGGAACACCTGCCGCTGGGCCGCGTAGTGATTGCTGCGCCGCTTGGCGGTGAGAATCTCGTAGTTGTCCTCCACCAGCTCGACTTTCGACGAGCCTAGCAAACTCAGCTTCTTGGAAAAATCCGCGTCGTCCCGGACCAGCCCGAGATCCGACTCCCCCAGCACCGGCTGCCCCGCCCGCGCGATGCGGTATTGCGGCGCGCCCTCGGCATCGAGGTGAAAATCCACCGCAAGCTTCCCGTCCGGGCTGGTGATCTGGTAAGATGCCGCAGCATCCTTCGGCGCAGCGTGAGTGATGCCGATGCCCGCTAACACGGTCATCGCGATCGGCAAAATCGCCGCAAAAGTGGACGCCTTAAAAAGTTTCATAAAGTCGGATACGGGAGTGCAACGTGACAACTTACACTTTGCAGCCGAAGGCTAGAAATCAAAACTTCATGGGGCAAGCTCCGAAGCTTGCCATCAACGCCGAATCCTGTAGATTGGAATCCATGAAAAGCATCCATTACACACTCTATCGCGAAGAATCGGATTACGTCGCGCAGTGCCTGGACTTCGACATTTCCAGCTTCGGGGCCACGCGCCAAGAAGCGATGCACAACCTCAAGGAAGCCGTCGAACTCTACCTCGAGGATCGTCCGGAAGCGGCTGCCCATCCCGTGATTTCCGACGTCTCAGTGGGTCAACTCGCGATCGCCTGAGGAGCGAGGCCCAGATGCCCAAGCGACTCTCATCGGAAGCATTCATTTGCATCCTCGAAGCCAACGGCTTTCGATTCATTTCCCAGCGCGGCAGCCACGCCAAGTATCGCGATTCGGATTAACACACCGTCATCATCCCCCACCCGCGCAAGGACATACCCATCGGCACCATCCGCTCAATGATCCGCCAAAGCGGTCTGCCCAAGGAACTTTTCGACTAGAGTTTAGCCACCCACATCCAACCTCCCCGTCTTCCTCCGCGCCCTCCCCATCTCCGCGTTTCGCTTCATCAAAAACACAAACCCCACGATTCAGCCCCATCCCCGCTTGGCAATGCCGCCCAAGCCTGTAGGTTGGCGCCGATGACAGCCCACCCCGCCCCACTCGACCTCGCCGTGATCGGTGGCGGCGCATCCGGCTTTTTTGCCGCGCTGCAATACGCGGAAATGGCCCCCGGCAAACGCGTCGCGATCTTCGAAAAAAGCCCGCACTTCCTCCAAAAAGTCCGCATCTCCGGCGGCGGCCGCTGCAACGTCACCCACGCGTGTTTCGACCCGCGCGAACTCGCCAAAAACTACCCCCGCGGCTCGCGCGAACTCCACGCCGCCTTCCACCACTGGCAGCCGTCCGACACCGTCGACTGGTTCGCGCGCTTCGGCGTCACCCTCAAAACCGAGCCCGACGGCCGGATGTTCCCCAACACCGATTCCTCCGACACGGTGATCCAATGTTTCCTAGATCGTGCCCGCGATTGCCAAATCCCGCTCCTGCCCAAGCACCCGCTGGTCGGCATCACCCGCCTCGCAAACGGCCACTTCTCCCTCCAGTTCGAAAACCTCGCCACACCCGTCGAAACCCGCGCGGTCTGCATCGCCACCGGCTCACTCAAAGGCAGCCCGCTGCTCAATCATCTCAAAAAGCTCGACCAAACCATCGAGCCGCTCGTCCCCTCGCTTTTTGCCTTCAACGTCAACGACCCGCGCATCAGTGGACTCGCCGGCGTGGCCCACCCCAAAGTCGCCGTCCGCCGCGATGGCCCGCACCCCGCCCAACAAGGGCCCATGCTCATCACCCACCGCGGCTTCAGCGGGCCCGCCGTCCTGCGGCTTTCCGCATGGGAAGCCCGCGACCTCGCCGCCGCCAATCACCACTTCCCCTTCCTCATCGACTGGCTGCCCGAAATGAGCGCCGATGCCGTCAAAACCCGCTTCGCCGAAATCCGCCAAAACCAAGGTGCCAAGCTCGTCCGCAACACCCCCATCGCGCCCATCCCCCGCCGCTTGTGGGAACGTCTCGTCGCCTCCTGCGAAATCGCCGACCTCGCCACTTGGGGACAACTCTCCAAAACCGCCACCCGCGCCTTGGCCGACGCCCTCAAATCCTCCCGCTTCCAAGCCGAAGGCAAGACCACCAACAAAGACGAGTTCGTCACCGCCGGCGGCATCGAGCGCCACACGATCGACTTCCGCACCATGCAGAGCCGCAACACCCCCGGCCTCTATTTTGTCGGCGAGTGCATCGA
>CAJXYV010000155.1 GCA_913063525.1 uncultured Verrucomicrobiota bacterium | reverse complement strand
GTGACGGTCGGCTCGATGTCGGCCGCGTTGATGCGGACGATGTCGTCGAAGTGTGCGTCTGCGTCGGAAGCGAAGGACAGCCAGCGAGCAGCGGTGGCACTGAAGTCGCTCATGTCGACGTAAGGGCGGCCGTGGAGATAGGCGACTGTTTTGGCGTCTGGATTGACGTAACCGCAGCGGGCTCCGCCTTCGATGGACATGTTGCAAACGGTCATGCGCTCTTCCATCGACATGCGGTCGAAGACGTCGCCGGCATATTCGTAAGCGTAGCCGATGCCGCCTTTGGCACCGAGCAGGCGAATGATGTGCAGAATCACGTCCTTGGCGTAAACGCCGGGACGAAGGTCGCCGTTCACCTCGATGCGGCGAACTTTGAGCTCTTCCAAGGCCAGCGTTTGCGTGGCGAGAACGTCGCGAACTTGAGTGGTGCCGATGCCAAAAGCAATCGCGCCGAATGCGCCGTGAGTGGCGGTGTGGGAATCGCCGCAAGCGATCGTGGTGCCCGGCTGGGTGATCCCTTGTTCAGGACCGACGACGTGGACGATGCCTTGTTTGCCTGAACTGAGATCGAAATAGGTGACGCCAAAGTCATCGGCGTTTTTGCGGAGCGCCTGCATCATTTCCGCAGCAAGCGGGTCTTGCGGCGCGTCTTGATCGATCGTCGGCACAATGTGGTCGACGGTCGCGAAGGTGCGCTGCGGAAATTTCACTTTCAGCCCGAGATCGCGGAGCATGCCGAAAGCTTGTGGCGAAGTGACCTCGTGAATGAGGTGCGTGCCGATGAAGAGTTGCGTGCGTCCATCGGCAATGGTGCCGACGGTGTGAGCGTCCCAGACTTTTTGGAAGAGGCTTTTTCCCATGATTAAATTGTCCGCCGAGGTTGGCGGCGGGCGGGAAAACTGCCTGTGACGATTCAGAATGTCAAAGCCGCATGCACAATGGGCAAAGAAAGAATCATTCGGGTCAGCGGAGTTCGATGACCAGTGCCGCAATGATCCCGCCCAGAGCGAGGATTCCGAAGACTGCGCCGATGGTCGGCAACCAGTTCTTGGATTCGCGGGGCTTGGCCACCGTGCCCTCAATCCAGTCGTCCCAAGTCCGCTGCCTTTGCGTGGCGGAGCGATGGTAATGGCGCAGGCTTCCCTTGAATTGCGCGGGTCGGTCAGGAGTTTGCGAGCGTCTCATAAGCAGCGAACGGAAAAGCATTTGACAGACAAAGTCCCCGCCGAAAAGGCAAATCGTCAGGTTTTTTCCACGGACTACAGAAAAGCGCCCTGCCAAAAAATCAGCAGAACGCTTCAAGGTTGAATCGGAGATCTAACCCAAAAATATCAACTCACTTCGTCGGGGTAACGACGGGAGCAGGAGCAGTTTCTTGAACTGTTTCTGCTGGGATTTCCTTGAATCGTGGAAGTGAGCGGAGGCCTGGAGCCTTCGGTTCGCCCGTGCAGCAGCAGGAAGCGGCGAGGAGAGCGAAAACGGAAGCGGTAAGGGTAGTAAGGATGCGGATCATTTGCGTTTTGGAACAGGTCAGTTAAAAGCCTGGCGACAGGAATTGTCAGCAGGTGAAAGCGTCTGGCCTCCGGTCAGGAAGGCCAGACGGGAAGAAATTACTTCGATGGGGCGACGTACGCTTTCTTGCTAGGAGCAGGAGCGCTCGGGCAGCAAGAAGCGGCAAAAAGGGCGGCGGCGACAGCGATGAAGACAAGTTTCATGTATTTAGTGCGTTGGTTTTTTGGTGTTTTCCAGCGCGAAGGACACGCCAGACGGCTCGTTTACTAACACCAAAATTCATGGCTAGCAAGCCAAAAGACGGGGAGCAACACGCGTGCGCGCAGTCGCCCACATCGTGAAAACAATCGAACAGTCGCAGACGGTTGATGCAAGCATGGGGCAATCCTAAAAGCCACTCGCAGCACGTGCATTCGCATCGACTGGGGTTTGACCTTGGTTCGTGATTCCGCTACGACTTCATTCACTTGCCCATGATTCGCAAAATCGTCCAATACGGCCACCCAATCCTTCGTCAACGTTGCCGCCCTGTCACCGAGGTGGATGACGCACTCATCGAACTCGTCGCCGACATGTTAGACACGATGGTCGATGCCAATGGCGTCGGTCTGGCCGCGCCGCAGGTCGGGCAGGATATCCGCCTCGCCGTGGTCGACGTTTCTCACGATCTCGAGTGCGTTTCCTATCTCAAGGTTAACGGTGAGGACGCGAATCTAAAGTCGATCATGCCGCTGATCTTCATCAATCCGGAGATTGAGTTTGGCCAAGCAAAGGAGTTCGGAATCGAGGGTTGCCTGAGCATTCGCGGCATTCGCTCCGAAGTGCGCCGCCCCGAGGAGATCAAGGCGACACTGCCGCAGCTCGATGGCTCCGTGCTGGTCATCGAGACCGACGGCCTCTTGGCGCGGGCCTTGCAACACGAAATCGACCACTTGAACGGGGTGTTGTTCGTCGATCGGCTGCCGGCGGTGGCCAAGGTTTCGATGAAAAACCGGCTCAAGCGCTTGATGGAGCAGGGGGGGTGAGAGTGAAGTGGCTGGAGCTTCTCGCTCCAGACCCTTGCAGAGGCGTCCCGCCTCGATGCTTCCGATTCGATCAGTTCACTCCGTGTTTCTTGAGAAACGGGACGAGCTCATCGACGCCGAAATCGGCCAGCACCGTGCCGTGCCAATCGAGGGTCGGCGCTTTGGATTGGCCGGAGAGCGCGACCATCTCCTGCATCGCTTCGCGGTCGCTGGAAACGAGGAAAGTTTGAACTTCGATCTTTTTGCGGTCGAGGTATTCGACGACTTCGTCGCACCACGGGCAGCCGCGTTTGATGTATAGGATAGGCAGGGACATGGGAATTTGAGCGTGAGTTAGGGAGTGAACCCGGTGATCTTGTCGATATTCCCGCTGCTGCCAAGCGCTTTGATTTCGAGATCCTTGCCGGGCCTGCCGATCAGGATCGTGGTGTCGCCCCGGGCGCTGCCGACGGGTTGGTGCGGGTCGATCCGCTCGATGTTGAGCTCTCGACCCAGTCGGTGAGGAAATGGGTGAGGGTGGCCTCGCGGCGGTCGGCGTATCGGTAGATGTCCTTCCAGTGGAGGTCAAAGAGATCGACCTTGGCCGCTTCCGACAGCGCGAAGGTCGCGGGTGGCCCCGTCACGCCGGGATCGGAGTGCTTGGTGTGTATTTCTCCTGCGACTTTCCACTGGCGATCAGAACCACCAATGCGGCGAGAATGGGTTTGATTCTGGCCGTCGCGAAGCCACCTGGGGCTGCGGAGTTGCGGGCACCATGCTTCGATCATTCCCCGATTCGGGGTATGGCGTCCGGGCTGAGGAGGCTAGGAGTCCTCCGTGCAGAAGTCGCCGCACCAGTCGTCGTTGGAGGTCATGGGGAACATGGACTCGAATTTCAGTTCGTCGTCTGCCTCAAAAACGATGGTCTGGGGAGCGTGGCGGCGGCACTCGCCGGCGGAGTCTTCGACGGGGTTCCACGATTCACAGTTTTCGCAAGCACGGGTCGGGAGTGGGGGGATCGAATTCATGGCGTAATTGGGTGGGGGGTAAATGAACTCGGGAAGCTACCCCACAACGCGAGGGCGCGCAAATTCTAACGCGATTCTGTTCGCGAGATTCGGATTGATCGGGGAATAGCCGTTGACGAGCGGCGTGGCGCTGCGAATGGAACTTTATGAAGTTTAAAGCCATCATTCATGAGGCGGAAGAAGGGGGATACTGAGCGGAATTCCCAGATCTTCCGGGGTGCGTCACACAGGCCGAGACTTTGCCAGAATTGGAAAATCAAATCCAAGAAGCGATCGCAGGGTGGCTCGCGGCCGCTGCCGACCGTTAGACGAAACGCACGGCGTGTTTTTTCGAAAGCTTGAGCACGTCGTTCGCTTGGGGGGCAGCAGCAGCCGTTGGGTCGATGAGCTTTTCGCCGTTGAGCTGAACGGAGCCGCTGGTGATGAATTGTTTGCGCAGTTCGCCGTTTGACTTTTCGAGGTCGAAGGCGGCCTTGAACGCGTGCGCGGTCAGGCTGAGCACCGTCAGGTCCGCGGGCAGGCTGCTGAGGGCGATCTCGGGGAGATCGGCGGCGGCGAGGTCTTTTTTGGAGAAGCGGGTGTCCCACTCGGCGCGGGCGGCGGGGCCGGCTTCGGGGCCGTGGTAGCGGCTGGTGATTTTCTCGGCCAGCGACTTCTTGGCATCCATCGGGTGGCCGGCGGGATCGCGGGCTTCGCCGAGCAAGAGCAGGTAGTAGCGGTCCATCAGCTCGTCGGAAACGCTCATCAGCTTGCCAAACATTTCCTGCGGCGCATCGCTGACACCGACGTAGTTGCCGTAAGATTTCGACATCTTGCGCACGCCGTCGAGCCCTTCGAGCAGTGGCATGACCATCACGACTTGCTGTGGCTGGCCTTCTTCTTTCTGGAGGTCGCGGCCGACGAGGATGTTGAAAAGCTGGTCGGTGCCGCCGATCTCGACATCGGCACGGATTTCCACGGAATCCCAACCCTGCATGATCGGGTATTGCAGCTCGTGCAGGCGGATTTCCTGGCCCGCGTCGAGGCGGTTGCGGAAGTCTTCGCGTTGGAGCATTTGCTGGAGCGTGACGCGGGCGTTAAGCCGCAACACTTCCTCGTAAGTCATTTTGCGGAACCAGTCGCCGTTGTAAACGATCTCGGTTTTCGAGCGGTCGAGGATTTTGAACGCCTGATCGGTGTAGGTCTCGGCGTTGAGCAGCACCTCGTCGCGCGTGAGCGGCGGGCGGGTCGACGAGCGGCCAGTCGGGTCGCCGACGGTGGCGGTGAAATCGCCGATCAGCAGCACGGCTTGGTGGCCAAGCAACTGGAACTGGCGCAGTTTCTCCAGCGCCACCGTGTGGCCGAGGTGGATGTCCGGCGCGGTGGGATCGACACCCAGCTTGATGCGCAGCGGCCGGCCGAGGCGGAGTTTCTCCAAGAGCTCTTTTTCGGAAAGGACTTTGGCGGTGCCGGCGGTGAGGTGGGCGAGTTGCTGTTCGGGAGACATGGAAGAAGTGCGGAGTGGGGAGTGCGGAGTGGCGACTAGGATGGCTTGAGAAATGGCCCTGCCAAGTCCGGATTGTGGCCGTAATTTGGGGGCGGGATTTGTAAGTTTTGCGCTCGCGGTTGATTTTTCCCTTTTCAAAGCCGCCGCGGTCGATTATCCCTCGCGCCCGCCTGAAATGGTGGTCGTAGTTCAATGGTAGAGCCCCAGATTGTGATTCTGGTTGTTGCGGGTTCGAGTCCCGTCGATCACCCCATTTTTCTCCTCGGAATTTCCAGTGAAGTTCGGAAGAGGGAAAGGGAACCTAAGCAAAATAACGATGCAGCCGCTCGAGAGCCGGATTCACTACAAGTTTCGCAATTCCCTGTTATTGGCCGAAGCGCTGACGCACCCCAGCCTCGCCTACGAGTCGCATAAACAGAATTTCGACAACCAGCGCATGGAGTTCCTCGGGGACGCCGTTTTGCAGTTGGTGGTGACGGATGAGATTTACAAAAGGTTCCCGGATTTTCCCGAGGGCCAACTGACCAAACTGCGCTCCCGCGTGGTTTCCCGCCGGGCGCTCGCCCGTTTTGCGATGGCCATTCATCTGGGCGACTACGTGTTGCTGGGCAAAGGTGAAGAGGCGACGGGTGGCCGCCGCCGCCTGTCCACGCTGGCGGATGCCTTCGAGGCGCTGCTCGGCGCGGTTTACCTTGATTCCGGGCTGCACGCGGCGCGCGATTTGATCCTGCGCTTGTTCGAGGCCGAGATCGGCGAAATGACGACCAGCCCCGAGGAGCGCAACCCCAAGGGCGAACTCCAGGAAGTCCTGCAATCGATCCACTCCCAAGCGCCCATCTATCGGGTCATCGGCGAGAGTGGCCCCGACCACCGCCGCGTTTTCCAATCGCAAGTATCCTGGCGCGAGTTGATCCTCGCGACCGGCAAGGGCAAAAGCAAAAAGGAATCCGAGGCCCGTGCTGCGGCCGAGGCTCTGCGTGCCCGCATCTGGGAGCGCGTCTGACCCACCTGGGCGGCCGCTGAGATTCTTCACCGGCGGGGGGAATGATTGCATTTTGCAATTCAGCCCAGAGAGGAGTTGATGCGCGATGGATTTTCTGCTAGTCCACGACCATGATGAAATCCCCCCTGTCATTGGTGGCACTCTCGTGGGCGCTGGGCGCGCTGGCGGCTGGCCACGGGACGCACGAAGAGCTCCTGGACGCTTACTCCCAAAAACTGAGGCAAGATCCGGGCGACCTGGTTGCCCGCCACGGGCTGGCCACGACCTACATCGAGCATGGCGATTGGCGGCTGGCCTTGGCCGAACTGCGGATCGCCGATCGTCTGAGCAAGCCGGGTTCCGGGCTGGACTTCGGCCTGACGCGGGCGAGGGCCTTGCTGC
>CAJXYV010000154.1 GCA_913063525.1 uncultured Verrucomicrobiota bacterium | reverse complement strand
CCGAACCGAAGTTACCTTGGCCGTCGATCAGCATTTCGCGCATCGACCATGGCTGACCCATGTTGACGAGCGAGGTGTAGATCGACATGTCGCCGTGCGGGTGAAAGTTACCCATCGTTTCACCGACGATCTTCGCGCACTTGACGTGGGCCTTGCCCGGGCCGACGCCGAGCTGGCGCATTGCATAAAGAATGCGGCGCTGGGACGGCTTGAGACCATCCCGCACATCGGGAAGGGCGCGGGAAATAATCACCGACATCGAGTATTCCAAGAAGGACTTGGAAAGCTCCTCGGCGACGTTGATGGGTTTGATGTTAGCTTCGGACATAGGGAAAGTTATAATTAATCTTCAGGATTCGGTATGGGCGACTCGTAAACGTCTTTGCGGTGGCCCACCCGCAGGATGACCACTCGTTCTGGAGTATTTAAAATTGAAAAGACGACCCGATAGTCGCCCACGCGCAAACGGCGGAGACCGGCGAGCTGGCCTGTTAGTGGCTTGTGGCGTTGTGGCTGATCGCTCAACTCTTCGGCTATGGCCATCGCCACGCGCAAAGACTCAGTCGCCCCGAGGCGCCTGAGTTCCTTGATTACCGGTTTTTTAAAAACGATCTTCACGCTTGAAGGGCGAGGATAGCCTCGGAGAATTCGATTTCCGGCTCTGTCGAGTGCAGGCGGTCTTTGGCAATCTGTAAATCCGCCACTTCCTCCAGGTAGTATTCAAGTGCCTTTTGGAGGTGGTAGGACTTGCTGCGCTCGGTCTCCGTCGCAATCGAAGAAAGCCGACCGGCGAGACCTTCGGGCAGACGAACGGATAGGGTGGTGCTCATGCGAATGAGGTTAATTGTAATGCAGAAGATTGCAATGTATTACACATCCAGATTTCGCACGTTGAGCGCATTATCCTCGATGAAACGTTTGCGGGGCTCGACGATGTCGCCCATCAGGACGTCGAACATCTTGTCGGCTTCCACAGCGTTATCTTCGTCGAGACGGACGCGGAGGAACTGGCGGACTTCGGGGTCCATCGTGGTTTCGAAGAGCTGCTTGGCGTTCATTTCGCCGAGACCCTTGAATCGTTTGATCTGCACGCCGCGGCTGGCGATTTCGAGGACCTTGCCGAGGATTTCGGGGACGGCGAAGACCGGGGTGATCTTCTGCTTGTCGCCTTCGCCTTCGATGATTTCGAAGATCGGAGTGTCGTCGTTGAAGAAGACGTTGGTGTCGATGCCGCACTCGGTGAGGCGGGAGAAGATGCGCGCGATGGCGTGGGATTCGTGGAGTTCGTGAAGGTTCGCGCGGCGCGATGGACCGCTTTGCGCGGCCAATTCTTCTTCGGTGAGAATTTCGTCGAACAAACGCAGGTCGCGGTTGGCGGCGGCAAAGGCGCGCAAATCGGCTTCCTTGGAAAAGTAGGTGAGCGCCTCATCGTTGCCGGTGCGGATGCGGATCATGAACTCGGGCAGCGCGCCGTTGACGCGGGCGGCGAGGTAGTTTTTGAAGTTGCCGCCGTTGCCTTCGATCGTGCTGGAGAAACGCGAAAGCGACGAGAGGTTTTCCAAAATCACCTTCAACTCTTCGGCAGTGAAACTGCGCGATTGGTCAAAAGTCCGCAGTTCGACTTCACCCGCACCCAGATCGATCAAGATGCGGTTGAGCTGGTCGTTGTCCTGCACATATTCCTGGCGCTTCTTGCGGCTGACCAGATAGAGCGGCGGTTGCGCGATGTAGAGGTAGCCGCTTTTGACCAGCGCCGGCATGTGGCGACAGAAAAACGTCAGCAACAAGGTGCGGATGTGCGAGCCGTCGACGTCGGCGTCGGTCATGATGACGATTTTGTGATAGCGAACCTTCTCGATGTTGAAGGCGCCTTCCTGCTCGCCGTCGCCGATGCCCGCACCGATGGCGGTGATCATCGACTGGATTTCCTTGTTCTGAAGTGCGCGGTGGAGACGGGACTTCTCGACGTTAATCAGCTTGCCGCGCAGCGGCAGGATTGCCTGTGTCCGTCGGTCGCGGCCTTGTTTGGCGGAACCACCGGCGGAGTCACCTTCGACAATATAGAGTTCGGATTTTGCGGGGTCCCGCTCCGAGCAGTCGGCCAGTTTGCCTGGCAGACCGCCGCCGGACAGCGCGGACTTGCGCACCGTTTCGCGGGCTTTGCGGGCGGCCTCGCGGGCGCGGGCGGCATTGACGGACTTTTCGATGACCCGCTTGGCGAGGCCAGGGTTCTCGTCGAAAAACTGCATCAAACCTTCGTAAACGATCGACGAAATAACGCCTTCGATCTCGCTATTGACCAGCTTGTCCTTGGTCTGCGAGCTGAAGCGCGGGTTCGGCATCTTTACCGAAATGATCGCGATCAAACCTTCGCGAACGTCGTCGCCGGTCAGAGCCGGGTCCTTGTCCTTGAGGATCTTGTTGACCTTGGCGTACTGATTGATGCCACGGGTCAGCGCCGTGCGGAAGCCGGTAAGGTGGGTGCCGCCGTCGCCGTTCGGGATCGAGTTGGCAAAGCAGAGAATCTGGTCGTTGTACGAATCGTTGTACTGGAAAACCACGTCGGCGAAGACATCGTCGGTCGTTTTTTTGCCGTCGTAATCCAGGTCGATCGCGCGCTTGCCGTGGAGGATGACCGGCTCGTCGTGGATCAGCGTTTTGTTTTCGCCGAGCTGGGCGACAAACTCCTCGATGCCCTTGGAATAGAAAAACGTCGCCTTCTTGGCGGACTCGGGGCGCTCGTCTTCGAGGTCGATCGTCAGGCCGGGGTTGAGGAACGCGAGCTCGCGCAGACGGGTCGCGAGGCGGTCGAACTTAAACTCGATCGTATCGACGAAGATCGTCGCATCGGGGAAAAACGTGATCATCGTCCCCGTCTTGCTAGCATCGACATCGCCGATGACGTGCAGAGGAATCGTCGTCTTGCCGCGTTCGAAGCCGATCAAGTGAACCTTGCCGTTCCGCATGATCTCGGCCTTGAACCAATCCGAAAGGGCGTTGACGCACTTCGCGCCGACGCCGTGCAGACCGCCCGAATACTTGTACGCACCTTGGCCGAACTTGCCGCCCGCGTGGAGATTGGTCAGCACCAGCTCGACGGCCGGCATGCCGAATTTCTTGTGCATATCGACTGGAATCCCCCGGCCGTTGTCGGCGATGGAAACCGAGCCGTCGACGTGGATGGCGACTTTGATCTTGCTGCAATAGCCCGCCAAGTGTTCGTCGATCGAGTTGTCGAGAACTTCGAAAACGCAGTGGTGCAGGCCGCGCTCATCGGGATCGCCGATGTACATGCCGGGGCGCTTGCGAACGGCATCGAGGCCTTCCAGCTTATCGATTTGGGCGGCGTCGTAAACCTGCGCGGCGGCTACTTGGGTTTCGGCTTTTTGGGGCTCGTTCGAATTCTCGGACATAGTGCGGCCAAAGGGTCGTAAATCCTACCCCCGGAGACAAGGAACTTCGTCACGAAATCGACGCTTTTTTTAAGTGGCCAACCCACTTTCCGTGAGACAGTTGCGATCTGCCAAAGTTCCCAGGTCGGGCGATTCGCTCAGTCAGCCATTCCCAGACACTCGCGCTGCCATTTCAGCAGCAGCTCCGCGGGCTCGGCGCTGCCCAGCGCGAGGGCCTCCAAAACCGCCCGCGGCGCGATCAGCGAGCCTTCGATATCCAAGTCAGCCGCCACTTGTTCGCGGGTTTTGATCATCGCATCCACCTTCGCTTCGAATTCGCGATCTCGCTTCTGCCGCTTGCTCGGCGGGCGGGCCGGCCGCTCCGCTTCGGGCAGCGCATCCGCCGCTGCCAGGGCATCGTGCAACCGTTTCACGCGGTCGGGGCGGTAGTGCGTGGGAAATTCGATCCGCTTGGCGGCCGCCAAGTCCGTGCTCCATTCGAGCAGCTGGCGGTTCGGCGCGACCATGAACGAGGGCCGGTCCCAGGCCTCAGCCTCCGCATCGCGCCAATGCCACAGCGCCTGTAGGTAATTGAGGCCAGAGGAATCCAGCTTGCCAGAGCCCGAGACCCGCCAGTTCTCCTCCCGCGTCTCATCGCGGTCCAAAACCTTTTGGCGGGCAGCCAGGCAGCTTTCCTCGAACCACTCGTAGCGGCCCTTCTCCTTCAGACCGGCCACGATCATGTCGCCCATGTCCAGCAGGTAGTGAACGTCGTTCAGCGCGTACTCCACCATGATGTCCGAAAGCGGGCGCTTCCCCCAGTCCGCCTTCTGCGAAGATTTGCACAGCTCGATGCCGAAATACTGGTTCACCAGATCCCCCAGGCCGAATTTGCGGGCCCCCAGCAGCCGCGCACCGATCTGCGTGTCGTAGACCACCGCCGGCAGCGCGCCGAACTGGCGCTTGAACATCGTCATGTCGTAGTCCGCGCCGTGCATCCACACCGTCGCGACCGAAAGATACTCCCCCAGCGGCGACAAATCCGGGATCGCCAGCGGGTCGATCAACACGCGCTGTTCGCGGTCCGCAAACTGGATCAAACACAGCGATTCCCGGTAGCGATGCAAGCTATCCGCCTCAGTATCAATCGCACAAACCGGGCTCGCACTGCCCTTACGGCTCGTTTCCAAGTGGCTAGTAAGCCATTCCGTAGTATCAATCATCGTTTAACGTCGCAAAACATGGAGCCGTCCCTGACCCCTGGCAAGAGCAAAGTCCCCACCCGCCTTCAAGAAACCCGTTCACGCATCCGAGCCATCCCGCCCGTGCGCTCCACGCTTCGATCTACCCCCTCCCGCCCGCCTTGGCCTTTGGCGGATGAGATTAACCCTCCAACCGAACCATTCAGCTTGCGCGCGAAGCTAACTCACTGGTTGTCTAAGCCAACTTACTCCTTGCGGAAGCTAAATCACTCCTTGCGGAGGCTGAATCACTCCTTGCGGAAGCCGAATCACTCCTTGCCGAAGCCGAATCACTCCTTGCCGAAGCCGAATCACTCCTGGCGGAAGCCGAATCACTCCCCGCGGAAGCCGAATCACTCCCCGCGGAAGTCGAATCACTCCTTGCGGAAGCCGAATCACTCCTTGCGGAAGCCGAATCAATCCCCACGGAAGCTGAATCACCTCTCGCGGAAGCCAAATCACGGGCCAGCGGCGTGTCAAACCCGGGCATCCGTTGCGGTCACCAGCGAGTTACTTGCGATTGGCAGGCTGGATCGACGAGTTTGTCTTGGATTTAGGCTTGGAAGTGGCTTTGGGAGTCTCCTTGGGTGCCGCGCCTTTGCCCTTTTCTTCGAGCGGCAAGAGCTTGTCGTCGGCAGGCTTGCCGTCAGGACCATCCGCGAACTTGTGGGCTCTTTCTGCAACGGTGTAGCGGGAATCCATGTTGGTTTGAACTTCATTGAGCGTGCGATCATCCCTGACAATGGAGGGCTGGATAAAAATCATCAGTTCGCTGCGGTCATTTTTGTCCTCCGTCTTGGAAAACAACTTACCGAGCAAGGGAATGTCGCTCAGGATCGGAATTCCCGATTTGTTTTTGGTCGTGCTACCTACAATCAAGCCGCCAAGAACAATAGTTTCTCCGTTAGGCACCGTGGCCGTAGTGAGAATTTCGCGAGTGGTGATTCCGGGCACAGTCAGGGCAGTTCCGTTTGGACCTGCTCCATCGATGGTTTGATCTGCACCTCGTTCATCATTGAGCAGCGAAATTTGCATCGTAATCTCGTTGTCGGAGTTGACGAGCGGCACAACTTGGAGCTTCAGCACCACGTCCTGGTATTGGATTTGAGTACCACCAGTCGCAGTGGATCCGGCACCGTAGCTGGTGCTGCCGGTGGGGATAGCGATTTTTTGACCGCTGGAGATCGTCCCCATCTGGTTGTTGGATGTGAAAATGCTCGGGCGGGAGAGCACGGTGAAATCGCTCTTAGACTGGAGAGCTTGTAGATAGACGTTTAGGTCGCTACCGATTTTACCGTATACTTGAAGGCCCCCTGCACCTTTTAGGGCCCCTGGATCAAAAGCCGAATCAGTGTGTTCTGCGACGGTGACGCTTTTCTTTGTGCCGTCAGGAAGAATGGTATCGGTAATTGTAGAAGGGATCAACTTACTGATAAGCGGAAGATCTGCACCACTTCCACTACCGCCTCTTCCCGAAAAACCATTTGCATTACCGAGCACCAGGTAATCCATGCCGAAAGTATGATTGTCATTAAGCGCCAGCTGACCGATGACCGTGGAGATCATGACTTGGTCGGGCTTGACGTCGATCTGGTCGAGCAGTCGTTCGATAATTTCCAAGCCCGACGGTGGGCCTTGAACCACAATCGAATTGGTGATGTTGTCGGCGACGAGCAGGGTGCGGCCGACGAGCACGGAGGCGGGGGCGGAACTGGTGTTGGGGGCGCTGAGGCCGCCACCACCGCCGCTGCCACCACTACTTCCACCCATGGAGCTGCCTCCCATAC
>CAJXYV010000153.1 GCA_913063525.1 uncultured Verrucomicrobiota bacterium | reverse complement strand
TTTTAGCACTTTTTCCTAGCTTGTTGAGTCGGATGAAGTGATGACAGGAATCCTAAGCGTCTCCAATCGAGCCTTATCGAAGTCCTCGCGGCACAGCCCGTCCCCTGCGGGGGCGGCGGCAGATGACAAACCTGAGCATCTGATTTCCTTCCAAATAAAAGCCAGATCGTGGATTTCCCGGCGCATTGGCGAGTTCGCCCGTTTCGCATGAATCCACCCGCAACCAAGGTCGGGCTTGATAGTTTCCTGCGGAGCAACGACAAGAGCGCTGCCATGAATTTTGATTTCGATACCCAGATCCCCCGCCGCGGGACCGGCTGCATCAAGTACGACCGCCGCCCGGAGCTCGATCCGTTTTGGGTCGCGGACATGGACTTCGCCTCGGCCCCTGTGATTTTGGAAGCACTGCAGCAGCGGGTGAACCACGGGATCTTCGGCTACTCGCAGGCGCACGAAGGACTGAACGATGCGGTGATCGACTACCTGCGCGATCGCCGCGGCGTGACGGTGCCACTGGAACAGATCACCCACCTCGGCGGACTGGTACCGGCGCTGTCTCTGGCCGGGCGGGCGTTTTGCAAGGCGGGCGATGCGGTGATGACTTGCACGCCGGTTTACCCGCCATTCATCGGCGTGCACCACGATGCGCAGGTTTCCCTAATCACCACCGACCACGTGCAGGTGGACGGCCGCTGGACTTTCGACTGGCAAGCGATGGCAAACGCGGTGACGCCAGAGACGCGGGTGTTTCTGCTGTGCAATCCGCAGAACCCGCTGGGCCGGGTGTTTTCCGGCGAGGAAATCATGCAACTCGCGACCTTCTGCGAGACCCACGACCTTGTGCTGGTTTCCGATGAAATCCACTGCGATCTGGTTTTCGACGAGACCGCGACGCCGCATTTTTCGGCGCTCAACCTGCCAGAGAATTTGGCCAAACGCTGCATCACCCTGCTCGCACCCAGCAAGACTTGGAACATTGCTGGTCTCGGTTACGCCTTCGCCGTGATACCGGACGATTCGATCCGCCGCCGCTTCACCGCGGCCCGCGGCCACACGCTCGCGGAAATCAACGCCCTCGCCTTTTACGCGGCCGAGGCCGCCTACCGTGACGGCGAGCCATGGCGGCTGGAGCTGATGACCTATCTGAAGACCAACCGCGACCTGCTCGTCAATTTCATCAACACGCGCTGCCCCGGTCTCTCCGTGATGGCAGGCGAGGCCACCTACCTCGCATGGATCGACGCGCGCGGTATGGGAGTGGAAAACCCGGCACAGCATTTCGAAAAAAAGGCCGGGCTATTTCTATCAGACGGTGCCTACTTCGGCTGGCCGGGCTGGATTCGTTTCAACTTCGGCTGCCCGCGCGCGCGCATGCTCGAAGGGCTGGAGAAAATCGCGGCGGCTCTGTAATTGAAATCACTCAAACGCGGTCGGCTGGCGACCGCGCAAGTAGTCCCCTGCCGCCATCCTGCGCCCGCCTTCGGGCTGCACAACCTCAATGCTCAGCGCACCGCTGCCACAGCCGACGACGAACTGCCCCCCGACCATGGAGACTTGGCCGGCAGCGAGAGGCTGATCCACCACGGCGGTCGGCGGAAAGATTTTCAGGCGCTTGGAATGCCCGCCTTCCACGGCGAACGTGAAGGTGCCGGGCCACGGATCGTAGGCGCGAATGCGACGTTCAAGAGACGCGGCGTCCTGCGACCAATCGAGCCGGCCTTGGTCGCGCTCGAGCTTCGAGATATAACTGGAAGCAGCGGCATCTTGAGGGACACGCGCTGCGCTTCCGGCTGCGAGATGGGCCAAGGTTTCTGCCAGCACGGCGGGGGCGAGTTCGGCGAGGCGGTCGTGCAGACCGCCGCCCGTTTCATCGGCCGCGATCGGGATTGACTTGGCCAGGATGATGTCGCCCGCATCCAGCTCCCGCACCATGTGCATCGCCGTGATGCCGGTTTCCAAATCGCCGGCATCGATGGCCGCCTGGATGCAGGCAGCACCGCGGAAGCGCGGCAGCAGCGACGCGTGGAGATTGATAGTCGCCTTGCTGGCTACCGTCAGAACGTCCTGCCGCAGGATTTGTCCGTAGGCCATCACCACCAGCACCTCGGGTCGCATGGCGGCAAGCTCCCCGGCGATGTCGCCGATCTTCTCTGGCTGGAATACGGGAATCCCGGCGGCCAGTGCCTCCACCTTGATCGCCGGCGGAGTCAGGATCTGGTGGCGGCCTACCGGCTTGTCCGGCTGCGTCACCAGCGCGAGCGGGCGCGGCCCATGATCGATCAAATAGCGAAACGACGGCAGCGCGATGTCACCCGTGGCGATGAAAATGAGCCGCATCTCGAATGTTGATTAGGCGAGTTGTTTCGCCATTTCCTGATAGATAGGGAGATGGGTGATGCACTGGATCATTTCCGCGAGAACCTTCACCGGCGGCTGAGTCGCATCGATCGTGGTGACGCGATCGGCGGGATAAAATTCGAGAATCGGCTTCGTTTCTGCCTCGTAGGTGGCGATGCGCTGGTCAATGACTTTGTCGCTGGCATCGTCGATGCGGTTGTCCTTGAGTGCCCGCTTGCGCATCCGGCGCGCCAGTTCGTTGCGATCGGGGCAGGAAAGATGGAACACCTGGTGCACGTCCAGATAGCGGCTGAGAATTTCCGCCTGGCGGACATTGCGCGGGATGCCGTCGAGGATCAGAAAATCGATGTCTGGTTTGTAGAGGTGAGCATCGCTGAGATTGTCGATCTGCGCCTTCCACAGATCGATAGTCAACTCGTCCGGAACCAGTTCGCCGCGACTCGAGTATTCGACAAACTGCTTGCCGATGGCGGTGCGGGTGTCCAACGAGCGAAATACATCTCCGCAGGCGCAGTGAAAAAATCGTGGGACGCGGCCAAGGATCTGGCCTTGGGTACCCTTTCCAGACCCTGGCGCACCGAGGATGATGAATGCGGGACGCTTGGGTTTGCTTGAAACAGGGGTCATAGAGAAATGATCTTAGCTAACGAGACTTGAACCGCAAGCACTGACATTGGCATTTCATGCGGGCTGGCGAATCATGTTCGAAATCACCGGGTGCTTTCGCGGTGGCGCTTGAAGATAGCAAGGGTGCGATCGCGCTCGGCCTTGTGGTCGACGCAGGGCAATGGGTAATCAGCGGCGATGGGCTGGCCATCTTTGGGCGCTTCGAGCAAGCGCGAGGGATGGGTCTTGGCGAGCTCGGGCACCCAGCGCTTGATGTAGAGGCCTTGGGGATCGTAGCGAGCGGTTTGAGACCACGGGTTTTGAATGCGGAAGTACGGCGCAGCATCCGCGCCGGTGCCCGCGGACCACTGCCAGCCGCCGTTGTTCGAGGCGATTTCGCCATCGACGAGCTGCTGCATGAACCACGACTCGCCCTGTTTCCAGTCGATGTGCAGGTCCTTGGTGAGAAACATCGCAGTGATCATGCGCACGCGATTGTGCATGAAGCCAGTGGCCAAAAGTTCGCGCATGCCGGCATCGACGATCGGGAAGCCGGTGCGCCCCTGTTTCCATGCCTCAAACCGCTCGTTCGGCTCGTCCCACGGCAGGCCGCGCCAGTCAGCGTTGAATTCCTCGTCGAGCACATTGGGAAAGTGGTGGAGGATCGCGAAGTAGAATTCCCGCCACGCCAGTTCCTTGATGAAAATGTCGATCCCTGCTTGGCCGCCGACGCTGGCCGCCGCACGGGCTCTCATCGTTTCCGCGTAAACGGTGCGGATCGAAACGAGGCCGTAGCGCAAGTCTTGGGAGATCCGCGAGGTGCCGTTCTCGGCGGGAAAATCGCGCTTCGCGGCGTAATGCTGAATCTTATCGGCCACGGCACACTTCAGGCGGACGCGGGCCGCGCGTTCGCCGGGCTCGACGAAAACTCCAGTCGGAACCTCCAGCCCCCAGACCTTGACCGTCGGCATCGGTAGCGACGCAATTTGGCGGGGAGTCCGCAGCGGCACAGGCTTGGCCAAGGGCGACGGCTTGGTCAAATTCAGCCAATTGCGGCTGTACGGCGTGTAAACGCGGTAAGGAAGATGACTCAGCGTCAGAACTTCGTCCGCGCCGTGCAGCGTCGCATCCGCATGGGCGTGACATTCCACCCCGAGCTCGGCGCAGAGCCTGCGGACTGCATTTTCCATCGCTTTTCCGAAAGGATCCGGGTCGGCGTTGAAGTGAAGCGCTACGGTACCACTTTCCACAATGAGCTTGCGTAGCTCCGCCACCGCGTGCCCCTGGCGGACAATCAGCCGACCCTCAAGGGTTTCCAGATTTTTCGCCAAGGACACCAGCGATTCGCACAAGAAATGCTGGCGATGCGGCCCCGTCCACGCATGGCTGACTTTCCAGTCGCTCAGAATATAGACAGGAACCACCGGCAGCCCGTGGCCAGCCGCGCGGCTCAAGGCCGTGTTATCGGCGATCCGCAGATCGCGACGGAACCAATGGATAACTGAAGCGCTTGCGTCCGGCATGGCCCGACTTTGCCGCGCGGAATCAATCGTGCAACTCCCGAACGCTTCAGTCTCGGATAAATCAGCAGGCCTCCTGCAGGACCTTTTCGACTTTTTTGATGGTGACGGGGCTCAGTTTGCCCTCCACCCGTGGAGAGGATTCGAGGACCGGCTTGAGCTCAGCGAGTGCTTTTTCGGCAGCCTCGAGGGATTTCTTCTCGCCGCCGAACTTCTTGTCGGGGAAATATTTGGTAAATGTGGTGCCGGCACGACTGATGCACAGGCGCCATCCTTCAAAAGCCGCATTTTCGTACGTGAACCGGGTGAGATTGCGTTTTGATTTCATGGTATTATTGGGGATTGGAATAAGAATATGCCATATCCTGCTAGAAAATCGAATTATTTTTTCGGACCCAAGTCAATGACTGAGAATTTGCGATAAAAAAATCGACAAAAAAGGCTTTGCAAGAGGGGCCTCTACAGCATTTATTCACACCCCCGCGGGCAATCGCACAACGCCGTCGGTCCTCTGAGTCACTTCCTCACCGAAGCCTCGCGCTCGCAAAGAGGGTAACCCGGCAACCAATACACCACATGTCAGCAGTCAAACTCGCTCGTTTCGAGCTCCCGAACCGCCTCATTCGCAATGAGGACACCGCCACCGATACCTACGCCCAATTCACCGCCGAGCCATTCGAGCGTGGATACGGCCACACCATCGGCAACTCCCTTCGCCGCGTTCTCCTCTCCTCTTTGGAAGGCGCCTCCATCACGACCGTCCGCATCGCCGGCGTCCAACACGAATTCTCCAGCCTGCCAGGCGTGGTAGAAGACATCACGGACATCGTGCTCAACCTCAAGAAGGTCAAGTTCAGCCACAACGAAAAAGAGCCGCGCATTCTCACCATTAAGTTGGAAAAAGAAGGCGTGGTCACTGCTGGCGACATCATTCCCGACCACATCTACGACGTGGTCAACAAGGATCAAGTCATCTGCACCCTCGACAAGAAGGTGAAGTTCGACTGCGAATTCGAAGTGCGCGTCGGCCGTGGCTTCTCCACCGGCGACGAAAACAAGCGCAAGGACCAACCGATCGGCGTCATCGCCATCGATTCGATCTTCTCGCCCGTCACCCGCGTCAAGTACTCGGTGGAAACGACTCGCCTCGGTCAAATGACCGATTACGACAAGCTCATCCTCGACGTCTGGACCGATGGCCGCATCACCCCGCAAGAAGCGCTGCTGCAAGCCTCCGCCATCCTGCGCAAGCACCTCGACGTTTTCGTCAACTATGACGAAAACGCTGTCGACTTCGAAGAAGCACCCGCCGAGTCGAGCGAAGAAAACGCCGCTCTCAAGAAGCTTCTCGGCATGTCGGTCAACGAAATCGAACTCTCGGTTCGTGCCGCCAACTGCCTCAACAACGCGAACATCACTTCGGTCGGCCAGCTCGCCATGAAGTCCGAAGCAGAAATGCTCAAGTATCGCAACTTCGGCAAGAAGTCCCTCAACGAGATCAAGGACAAGCTCGTCGAGCTCGGCCTCGGCCTTGGCATGACCTTCGAACCTTCATTGCTTTCCGGACCTGCAGCAGCATCCCGTGGCCCACGCCTCGGTGCGGAAGACGAAGCACCAGTCGGCCTCGCCGATCTGATCGCCCAAAACCTCGACGACTAAACCTTTAAATCTAGAAACGGAAGCAACCGATGAGACATCGCAGCAAAACAGTTAAGCTCAAACGCAACGCCTCGCACCGCAAGGCCCTCCTTGCCAACTTGGCATGCAGCCTGATTGAGCACGGCCGCATTAAAACCACCCTCGGCAAGGCCAAAGCGCTTCGTCCAGTCGCGGAAAAGTTGATCACCCTCGCCAAGCGCGACGATCTTCACTCCCGCCGTCTGGCCATCGCTTTCCTTCACCACAAGGACATCGTCACCAAACTTTTCTCCGAAACAGCACCTGCTTCGAAGGATCGTCAAGGCGGTTACTGCCGCATCACCAAGCTCGGCGCCCGCATGAGCGACTCCGCACCGATGGC
>CAJXYV010000152.1 GCA_913063525.1 uncultured Verrucomicrobiota bacterium | reverse complement strand
GGCGACGTCCACATGGGCACCGCGCTCAACAAGCTGCTCAAGGATCTGGTCGTCAAATCCAAGACCATGGCCGGTTACACCGTGCCATTCATCCCCGGTTGGGACTGCCACGGCCTGCCGATCGAGTTCAAGGTCGTCAAGGAAACCGCGGGCCTCGAGCCCGCCGAAATCCGCCGCCGCTGCACCGAGTTTGCGCTTAAATTCATCGACATCCAGCGCGGCTCCTTTCGCCGCCTCGGCGTCTTCGGCGACTGGAAGAGCCCTTACCTGACGATGGATCCAGGCTACGAGGCCAGCATCCTGCGCGTCTTCGCCAAGCTCGTCGAAAAAGGCGCGGTTTACCAATCGAAGAAGCCCGTCCAGTGGTCCTACGGTGCGCAAACCGCGCTCGCCGAGGCCGAAGTCGAGTACGCCGACAAGGAAAGCCCTGCCGTTTTTGTCAAATTCCCGCTCGTGGAGTCCGGGCTTCAGCCTGCTCTTCAATCCGCCTCAATGGTCATCTGGACGACCACCCCGTGGACGCTTCCCGCCAACCTCGGCATCGCCGTCCATCCCGAGTTCACCTACATCGTCGGCAAATTCACCAACGGCGACCGCGAGGAAACGCTGATCGTCGTCCGCGAGCTGATCGAAGCCTTTGCCGAAAAAACCGGCTTTGTCCTCACGGAAACCCTTTCCGAAGTGAAAGGTCGCAGCCTCGACGCGCTCGAAGCCAAACACCCCTTCCTCGATCGCACTTCCAAGCTGATCCTCGCCAACTTCGTCACCACGGAAACGGGCACCGGCGCCGTCCACATCGCACCCGGCCACGGCGCAGACGACTACGTGGCGGGCCAACAAAACGGCCTCGCCGTGCTTTCCCCGGTCGATGACGCGGGCCTGTTCACCGAAGAAGTCGGCCTCGACGAACTCGTCGGCATGCACGTTTTTAAATCGAACGATCGCATCATCGAGATCCTTGCCGAAAGCGGCCACTTGCTCGGCCGCGAAGTTTACAAACACTCCTACCCGCATTGCTGGCGCTCGAAAACACCGATCATCTTCCGCGCGGTCGAACAATTTTTCATCTCGCTGGAAACCCTCCGCGGCCAGGCGCTGAGCGAAATCGACAAGGTCGAGTGGCTGCCTGCCTGGGGCCGCAACCGCATCTACGGCACCGTCGAGTCGCGCCCCGATTGGTGCATCTCGCGCCAGCGCACCTGGGGAGTGCCGCTGCCCGTCTTCTTTGACGAGGACGGCAAGGCGATCCTCTCCGCCGAACTCGCGCTCAAAATCGCCGCGCTCGTCGAAAAGGAAGGCACCAACATCTGGTTCGAAAAAACCGATGCCGAACTTGCCGCCCTGCTCGGCCTGCCCGCCGGCGTGAAAAAGTGCCGCGACACCCTCGACGTCTGGATCGACTCCGGCTGCTCCCACGCCGCCGTGCTCGATGCCCATCCGCAGCTTCATTGCCCCGCCGACCTCTACCTCGAAGCCACCGACCAACACCGCGGCTGGTTCCAAAGTTCGCTCATGCTCAGCGTCGGCTATCGCGGCTTCGCGCCTTACAAGACGGTGATGACCCACGGCTTTGTCGTCGATAAGGACAAAAAGAAGATTTCCAAGTCCGATGCCGCAAAGTCCGGCAAACCGACCGACGCCGCTCACTTCTACAACCAATACGGTGCCGACATCGTCCGCCTGTGGGTTTCGTCCGTCGACTGGCAGAACGAAGTCCCCTTCGGCGAGGATCTCTTCAAACAAGTCGCCGAACCCTACCGCCGCCTGCGCAACACCCTGCGCATTCTGCTAGGAAACCTCGACGGCTTCGATGGAGTCCCGACTTCAGTCGGCCCGCAATACACGCTCATCGACCGCTGGATCCTCGAACGCCTCCACGAAGTCGTCGCCGAGTGCCGCAAAGCCTACGAAGCCTACGAATTCCGCAAGGTCTTCAACGCGCTCAACCAATTTTGCACCGCCGATCTCTCCGCCATCTACATCGACGCCACCAAGGATCGCATGTACTGCGACGCGGCCAACTCCCCGCGCCGCCACGCCTCGCAAGCCGCGATGCACGAGATCTTCACCAGCATCGCCAAACTGCTCGCGCCGATCCTCGCCTTCACCGCCGACGAAGCGTGGGAACACGCCGCCTTCACCAGCGGCACCATCCACGAACAGGACTTCCCCGAGGCAAACCCCGCCTTCGCCCCCGGCGCCGCGACCCAGCAAGTGGCCCGCCTGTTTGAGATCAAGCACGCCATCCAAACCGCCATCGAAGGCCGCGTCCAAGCGAAGGAATTCACCCGCAACAACGAGGCGGACGTCGCCCTCACCGTTCCCGCCAGCGACGAGCCCCTGCTCGCGCTCCTGAACGACCGCGCCTTCGCCACCGAGTTTTTCATCATCGCTGGCCTCAGCGCCACCGTCGGCGAAAGCCTCAGCGCCACCGCCCGCAAAACCGAGCACTGCCTCTGCCCGCGCTGCCGCAAACACGAGCCGCTGCTGGAAAGCGGGATCTGCGACCGGTGTGACGAAGTCTGCAAATAGGTCCCATGCGACCCACAGGACCTATTTATCCCATGACTTTTCCCAAGCTTCTGCTTTTCCTCACCCTGCCGCTTTACCTGCTCGATCAGGCGACGAAGTTCTGGACGGTGGTGAAATTGCCGCCGCCCTGGTCGCCCGATCAGGTAGAGATCCCACTGATCCAGAATTTTTTCCACCTCGTCCGGGTGCACAACCAAGGCGTGGCGTTTGGTTTTGGCAATGGCACCGCGTGGGCGCCGATCGTGTTTATGGTGGTGCCCATTCTTGCCCTGACGATGATTCGCATCTTCTGGAAAAAGGGTGCCTTCGCCCATCCCTTAGCCAAAGTCGCCGTCGCACTGTTGCTCTGCGGCATCTTCGGCAACCTCACCGACCGCCTCGTTCAAGGCTTCCTGCTCGATGAATTCAAGCACGCCGGCCTCTGGTCGCGTCTTGCCCAAGGTTATGTCGTCGATTTCATCGCCATCAAACTCCCGCTCTACGACAAACTCGTTCCATCCAGTCGCGGTTGGTGGCCGGCTTTCAACGTCGCTGACTCCTGCATCTTTGTGGCGGCCTTCCTCTTGTTCATCGGCGGCATCCGCGATGAACAGCTCGCCAAAAAAACGGGCAATCGTATTTGAAGCCCCGCCAGTGTCCTCACAAGCGGCTCAGTTCAAGCGTTGCCGTCGAGGTATTTCCAGACTCCTTTGTAGCGCTTGAAGCGGGAGCGTTCGTGGAGTTGGTGGGCTTGGTCGTCCAGAAAGTATTCGGCGACGAATTCGACTTTTCCGACCTTATCCTCAGCTCCGCCCTTGGAGGATCCAAGGATGGTGAGGAAGTGCCAGTTGGCTTCATGAATGGTCTCTGCCAAGCGGGTTTTTAAGTCACTTTCCCGGGTGTCCGGGTGGGTCGTGGCGACGAGGTAATCGACGAGTCTGAAAAAGTAGGCGCTGTAGCGGGAGCGCATCAGTTGCAAGGCTGTCGCAGGTTTTGCCCGGCCGAGGTGGAATGGTTCGCAACAAGTGGCATAGGTTTCGCGGCTTTTGCAGGGGCATAGGGAGACTTGTCTTGCTCCTGCCTGTCGGTCCGGTGGCGGGTTCATATGTAGATCGGTACGGGCGGATCAATGGAGATTCGGAGGCATCGTGTTCGCGATGACTCCGAAGGAGGTCGAAGACCTGGCACCACCAATGGTGATGCCAGATCATGTCAAGCTCGGCTGCACGCCGCCAGGGCCGCTTAGGCTTGGGCGAGGCTGGCGATGTCCCAAGTCGGCTGGCCGAGCTCGGTGGCAATTTCGTTGAACTCGCCGACTTCGGCTGCGGTGAAGAGGATTCCGCCCGCTTCGTCGGAGCGCTTGCGGAAGCCCGCTTCGATCTGGCCGGGAAGCATGGATGCCTCGTTGCCGTGACCGAGCACGTCGTCGATGACGGCCTTGAGGTTTTGCATCTGGCTGCGGCCTTGGGCGAAGTTGCCGCCGGAAAGCGCGTCGGGGTGGATGACTTGGAAATAGAAGACCGGCGTGTTCTTTTCGCCTGGCGTGGTCAGCTGGCGGCCGCGGATGGTGGGCAGCGAACCGCCGATCAGGCCGCCGAAAATTTCATTGAGCAGCGACATTCCGTAGCCTTTGTGGCCGCCAAAGGGCAGCAGCGCGGCGACCTCGTTCGGGTCATTGGTCGGCTGGCCGTTGGCGTCGACCGCTGCGCCGGGAGGCAGCATTTTGCCCTCGCGCTTGAGCGCTTGGACGCGGCCCATGGCGACGGTGGAGGTCGCCCAGTCCATGACGATCGGGAAGCCGTTGGCCTCGGTGCTGGGGATGCCCCACGAGTGTGGGTTGGTGCCGAGTGTGGGAAATTTGCCGCCGAAAGGGACGACCTCGGCGAGCGCGGAGGTGCAGTTGGTGTAGGCAAAGTAGCCGCGTTCCGCCGCTTCCATCACATAACCGCCGCCCCACAGGTAGTGGAATGCGTTGTCCACCGCGATCTGGGCGATGCCGTATTGGTCAGCCAGTTCGATGGCGCGATCGATGGCGCGGTAGGCCACGGATTGGCCGAGTTTTTTGTTGGCATTCCAGCGCTCGGAGGCGGGGAATCGCGATGGCAGGACTTCGATTTCAGCACCAGGAACGCAGCCGCCCGCGGCCGAACCAAAGAGGTGGTCGAGGTGCAAAGCCTTGAGCGCATGGTGGGTGCGGATGCCGTGGCGTGCGGCCTCGGCAGCCAGCTTGGCGCCTTCTGCGGATTCATCGGCCGTGTAGCCGCGGGATTGATAGGCCTTGGAAACAAGGGTGTCGTGATCTTTGCGAGGAATGACGAGGAATTCGGACATGTCGTTAGGTGGTAAAAAGGAAATAGCGTGTCGTGATGCGGGCATCTGTCGAGTCAGATGAATTGCTGATGTTCATCTGGCCCGATGATCAAAAAACTAACGGGCAGGTGATCGCTGGATCACGCCTACCCGTAGTCTTGAGATGCTTTTGGTTTTTTGGGCCGGCTTAGCGATCCAGAATCGAGTTCCAGTGTTCGACGTTGTCTTTCTGGGATTCAAAAAGAGCGGTCGTGTCTTCGTGGATGGTGATCGAGTTGATTTTGTCGCCCTTGGCGATTTTGTTCACCACGTCTTGGCCGACGATGACTTCGCCAAAGACCGCGTGTTTGCCGTCGAGGTGGGGTGTCGGCAGGTGGGTGATGAAAAACTGGCTGCCGTTGGTGTTAGGACCCGCGTTGGCCATCGAAAAGATGCCGGGCTTTTCGTGCTTGAGCGAACGGTCGATTTCGTCGGCGAACTTGTAGCCTGGGCCGCCAGAGCCCGTGCCCGTTGGGTCGCCGCCTTGGATCATGAAATTGGCGATGACGCGGTGAAAGGAGATGCCATCGTAGTAACCGCGCTTGGCGAGGTTGAGGAAATTGGCCGTCGTGACCGGGACTTGGGAAGCGAAGAGCCGGGCGTTGATGTCGCCGGCGGTGGTGTGAAGGGTGATCTTGATGTCGGACATGGGCGCTAGGAAACACCGATTTCAGGCTTTTGGCAACTCATGCATTCGCCAGCACCCATTCGTATTCCCCGGCGATTTGTTCCTCCACCGGCCGTTGCAGCCCGGCAGGTAGCACGCCCCAGGTGTAGGTTTCGATCTCGTAGTGCTGGCAGGCATCCGGGTGATCCTTTTTCCAGTTGAGTACTTCGCGCGTCTGATCACGGGTCGAGCGCAGCGGCGCGGCGGGTTCGGCATCGAGCGGAATGTGGAAGTGCACCCGCATCTCCTCGAAATCATCGGGATCAAGGGTTCCTTGTGCGACGGCGCTGAAAAACTTGGGCAGATCGATCAATCGCGTGATCTCGCCATCGTTGGAGCGCAGCAGCACTTGGTGAAAATAGACGGGCTCATCGAACGAACGGATCGCAGCGAGTGCTTCCGGATCGCGCGGATCGAGTCCAAGCGCGCTGGATAGATGGATTTTGGAAATCCGAATGCCTGCTGCCGTTAGAGTATCGAGCGCGGGCCGCGCCTCGTCGTATTCCAAGGCGAAGTGGCAGGCATCGTAGTTCACCCCGATCCTGCGGCGGACGATTTCCGTGTCAGGGGCTGCCGCGTGCAGTCGTTCGAAAAACGCCAGCGTTTCTGCCGTGTTTTCGAAGTGCCCAAGCGGCTCGGGCTCCAGCCCCAGATGAAGATCCAAGCCCGTCTCCGCTGCCAGCGCCTCCAGCCACTCCGCCAGTTCGATTAGATTCTGGGAAATCAGCGATTCATCCGCGCCGAAAGTTTTGTGCGATCCCGGCAGCGTCGAAACGGATGCGCCCGTACCGGGGCGGGCGATGGCGGCGAGAATGCGGAAAAGATCCTGAGTGTAGTCGAGCCGCGCCCGCTCGGTCCAGTCGGGTTTGAAGACCTGCTCTTTCACCCGCGTGCCGTGGAAACTGCCGTAGGGAAAACCATTGATCGTGAAAACGTAGGTGTTGGTTTCCTCAAGCCAGTCGCGGAATTGCCGCAAGTGATCGCCATCCAATAATTCCCGCGCCGCCACCGCCGACAGCCGCAGCCCGATGGCAAACGGCTCATCCGCGCCCAATAAACTGCGGTCGCGCAGTCGATCCCTAACGGCGAGCACGTGGTTTTTCAAAACCTCCGCCGTCTCCGCCCACGTCTCGGCTGGGTGGATGTTGGTGCAGTACGAGAGATGGGATGAAT
>CAJXYV010000151.1 GCA_913063525.1 uncultured Verrucomicrobiota bacterium | reverse complement strand
CGACATCGTTGTCGACGGACAGCGCGCCGAGCAGGCCTTGGCCTTTTTCCATGCGATCGAGGGCTTTGCCTGCCTTGCGCGCGGTGCTGGAAAAATCGTCCACCGCTTTGGGCAGGCCGGCAAATGCGGGCTTCAGCTCGGCTAGGGTTTGGTCGGCCGACTTGAAGGTTTTTTCGGCGCGGTCGGCGGCTTTCTCAACTGCATTGAGGGCGTCGCGGGCATCGTTAAGCGTGGGCTCGAATTTGGCGCTGGTGATTTTCCATTGCTCGGAGGCGGTGGCGAGGTTGGCCATGGCGCTGTCGAAGTGGCTGAGATTTTGGTCCGCCAGTAACGAGCGGTTGATTTTGACGATGGCCTCGCCGAGCTGCTGGCTCGCGGCATCGACTTTGGCGAGGGTGGCATCGGCCTGTTTGAGGATGCGGAGCACCTCGCGGCTGACAATTTCCGCATTGTTTTGGATCGCGTCCAAGCCCGTGGGGCCCGCGCCATTGAGGCGGCTACCCGGCCCGATAAAGCCATGGGTCCGGTCATCGGCCGGAATGACGACGATGAGTTTGTCGCCTAACAGAGTGGCGGAATTGATCTGAAACGTAGAACCCACGGGAATGCGAATGGCGCTGGAGATGGAAAGCGGAACCTCCACCTGCACGGCGGCGTTGAGTTCGGGCAGGCTCATGACTTGGCCGATCCGCGCGCCGCCCATGCGCACTTCGGAGCCTTTGATCACGCCCGACGCATCGTTGAAAATGAGGGTGATCTCGTAGTGGCCGCTGAAGCGCTCTTTGAACCTGCCGAACTGCAACACCAGCCCGCCCAAGAGAACCAGTCCGATGAAAAGGAACAGGCCTACCAGCAGTTCGGAATGTTTCTGGGACGCAGGCATCGGTCATTGATGACATAAAATCATGGACGACGAAATCGTAAAATCTTCGATTCTCCTACTTCCACGGCTCGCCCGAGTCGCCGGCAACGAAGGCGCGCAGCCCGGCATGAGTGGTCTCGCGCAGCTCGTCAGGCGTGCCCGTCCATTCGACACGGCCGTTGTCGAGAAATGCGACGCGGTCCGCGATGTGAAAAACGCTGCGCAGCTCGTGGGTGACAACGACATTGGTCATGCCCAAATCCTGCTGCAAATCTTTGATCAGGTGGTCGATCGAATCCCCCGTGATGGGGTCCAGCCCGGCGTGGGGTTCGTCGTAAAGCACACAGGCGGGCCGACCGACGACGGCCCGCGCCAGCGCCACGCGCTTGCGCATGCCGCCAGATAGATCCGACGGGAACTTCTCTTCCTGGCCAGGAAGGCGGACGATTTTCAACGCCTCGGCGACACGAGCGGCGATTTCGGCCTCGTCTCTCACGCCGTTTTCGCGCAGCGGGAAGGCGACATTTTCCGCCACGGTGAACGAGTCGAACAGCGCGCCGGCTTGGAACATCACACCCATTTGCTTGCGAATCGGGCCCAGCTTGCGCTCTTCGAGGCCCGTGATTTCGACGCCATCGATTTGGATGCTGCCGCTCTGTGCCTGCAGCAGACCGGGCAAGTGCTTGAGCAAAACCGATTTCCCACCGCCTGAGCCGCCGAGGATCACCAGCGTCTCGCCGCGGAACACATCCAGATCGATGCCGCACAGAACCTCGTTGTCCCAAAACCGCTGAGTCAGCCCACGGATGCGAATGTACGGTTCAGCCATGCTCTTAGGAAACCACGCGCAGCCGCTGGAATCAAGACAGCAGCTCGCCGATTTACAGTGGCGCGGCGCGGCATTTCCACGTATGTCGTGCAGGCCGCAGGGCGAAATTTCCCCATGATTCCCGATCTCACTCTCATCAAAGCTGGCACCGGCGTCCTCACCAAGGCCGACGACGGCACCTTGGACCGCGCCGCCCTCGTCCACTTGGTCGCAGCCATCGCCGGACTCGTGAACGCGGGCCATCGCTGCCTGTTTGTCTCGTCCGGGGCCGTTGGCTCGGGAGTTTCCGCGCTGGGGCTGACGGAATACCCACAGGACACCGCCACCCGCCAAGCCTGCGCCGCCGTCGGCCAAGCGCGCTTGATGCAGACGTACAGCAGCCTGTTTTCCAACTTCGACATCACGATCGCCCAAGTCCTCCTCACCGCCGGCGACCTCGGCCCCCCCGAGCGCGCGGGCTATGTCTCCGACACGCTCGACCGCCTGCTTTCCGAGCCGCGCATCCTGCCGATCATCAATGAAAACGACTCGGTCGCCGTCGAAGAGTTGAAATTCGGCGACAACGACATGCTTTCCGTCCGCGTCGCCAAACTCGCTGGGGCCAAACGCATCATCCTGCTCACCAGCGTCGATGGCCTGCTCGATCCCGAAACCAACCAGCTCATCCCCGAAGTCACCGACATCGACAACGTCTTCCGCCACGTCCGCGACGACAAAGGCCGCTTCTCAATGGGCGGCATGGCCTCGAAACTCGCCGCCGTCAAATTCGCCGTCGATGCGGGCATCGAAACCCACATCGCCCACGGTCGCCACCCCGAACGCCTCGCCGACATCGTCGCGGGCAACGGACTATCGACCCGCTTCCACGCGGTAACGGTCTCTTGAGGGGCTCCATCTGGATTCATCCAACCGCAGATGAACTGGATTGACGCAGATGAGAAGAGATGAAGATTGAGCAAAACCAAATCTTATCTCTTATCCATTCTTCCATCTGCGTCCATGAACGTCCATTTGCGGTTCAATTTTTGAAACCCACGCCCCAGCAATTGCCCCTTGAGTCCATCCTCAGTCGGAGTAGAATCACTCCATGACCGCATTGGCCGAACTGATCAAGCTCCCGCTCGCAGAACGCCTGCAACTGGTGGAATATCTTTGGGATTCGATCGCGGAAGAACACCACGCGCTGCCTGATTCGCCTGAATTGGTTGCGGAAATTCGCGCGCGCTCGGCAAATCTGAAGGCAAATCCTTCGTCCGGCCTATCGTGGGATGAGATGGAAACCCGCATATCGTCGCAGCGTGGCTAGGGAAACCGTCATCACGGACGAAGCGGCAGAAGAGGTTTCTGCCGCTTATTTTTGGTACGAAGGACAAGAGCTGGGATTGGGCAATCGATTCCTTCAAGCTCTGAAACATTCGATCCATACGGCAGCAGCTCAGCCGGATTTTTTCCCGCTTCGATTCGACGAAGTTCGCTCAATCACTCTGCGAAAATTTCCCTACACCGTTTACTTCGAGCACGATGATCAATTCATTTACGTGCTATCTGTTTTTCATGGATCCCGTGATCCATCCCGCCTCAATCGCTTGAAGAATTTATAATTTTCCCATGTCCACCATCCAAGAAACCATTCACCAGATGGGTCGCCAGGCCCGTGCGGCCGCTTATCGCCTCGCCCAGCTCAGCAGCGACGAAAAAAACGCCATCCTCCTCGCCATGGCCGCCGCCATTCGCCAGCGGGTGCCGGAATTGTTAGCCGCCAATGCTCTGGACATCGCCGCCGGTAAAGAAAAAGGCCTTTCCGCCGCCATGCTCGACCGCCTCATACTCGATGAAAAACGCACCGAGGCGATGGCTGCGGGCATCGACCAAGTCGCCACCCTGCCCGATCCCGTTGGCCAGATTCTCGACGCGTGGCAGCGCCCCAACGGCATCCGCATCGAGCAAACTCGCGTGCCCATCGGCACCATCGGCATCATTTACGAAAGCCGCCCCAACGTCACCGCCGATGCCGCCGTGCTGTGCTTCAAAACGGGCAACGCCACCATCCTCCGCGGCGGCAGCGAGGCCATCCACTCGAACCGCGCCATCGCCGAGGCCCTCGCCGCCGCAGGTGCGCCCGACCACGCCGTCCAACTCATCCCCTTCACCGATCGCGAGAGCGTCGCCGTGCTGGCTGGCATGGACAAGTGGCTCGACCTCATCATCCCGCGCGGTGGTAAGGGCCTGATCGAGACCGTCGTCTCCCTCGCCCGCATGCCCGTCATCAAACACTACGACGGCATCTGCCACCTCTTCGTCGATGCCGCCGCCGATCAGGAAATGGCCGTCGCCCTCACCGCCGATTCCAAGACCCAGAAGTGCGGCGTCTGCAACGCGCTGGAAACCCTGCTCGTCCACCGCGACATTGCCGCCGAGTTCCTGCCCAAGGTCGCCGCCGCCCTCCGCGCGAAAAACGTCGAACTCCGCGGCTGCGACCGCACGCGTGCCATTTTGACCGACATCGCCGCCGCCACCGAGGAAGACTGGACCACCGAATACCTCGATCTCATCCTCTCCATCAAAATCGTCGATTCGCTCGAAGCGGCCGTCGCCCACATCAACGAATACGGCTCGCACCACACCGACGTCATTGTCAGCCGCGACGAAGCCACCGCCGAGTCCTTCCTCCGCCAAGTCGATTCCGCCTGCGTCTTCCACAACGTCTCCACCCGCTTCGCCGACGGCGGCGAATTCGGCTTTGGCGCGGAAATCGGCATCTCCACCGACAAGCTCCACGCCCGCGGCCCCATGGGCCTGCGCGAGCTGACCAGCTACCAATACCGCGTCCGCGGCAACGGCCAGACTAAGGCGTAAGTTTCTAACTGTTCAAGGCAGATCAATCGAAGAAAGATCCGCCCTGACAATACTTATACCATTCAGTTAAACGGAATGGCATGGAGTTTTTCTTCGAAGCGTTTAGTTCAAAGCCCAGGTAGCTATTTGAAAAAAGGACATCACTTTTTCTGCATCCTCCCAATAGCTCCGCAGAGTAACCGTGATCTTTTCTTCAAGCGCCTCGAGTGTCGGCCAGGCGCTGTTGCAGATCGTGTCCTTAAGATGTCCCAGAACTTTTCGGCTGGGTTGAGTTCGGGACTGTAAGTGGGCAGCGTGATGATTTTGAGATTTTCCGGGAGTTTTTCAACGCCATTCCTATTGTGAAAAACCCGCAACGTCCCCAATGACCACATGGATCGCGTCCTTGTCGCTGGCGGCCTCTTCATCTTTTTTTAGATGGCAGGGACGGGCGACTTTGAACCACCCCCCCGAGCTTTCTCAGTTGATAATAGATTGAGTTGGTTTCAAACTCGATAGGGTGATGTTCATTGAGCCACGCTTCGGCCTGTCCCGCAGTGCGAAACTCGCACGCACTGAGTCGCTCGGTGAGCCCAATCTTCGCTTCTTCGGTCATCTTGCCTTTTCTTCCACCACTGTTGCCGCGCGTCAGAAGAGCTTCGATCCCGCCGTTCCTGAACAGCTTGATCCAATCGTTAATGCTGTTGCGTTCCTTCACCGCCGTGGCGGTTCATTTTCAAACCCAGTGATGGCCGCGCACTCTTCTGGACTCACGGAGGAAGTCGGCCCAAGCTGCGGGCATGAAACGCCTTTTCCTGCTCGACGGCATGGCCCTGATCTATCGGGCTCATTTCGCGTTCATCCAGAATCCCATCCGCAACTCAAAGGGGATCAATACTTCCGCGCTCTACGGATTCATCAACACCCTGCTGTCGATCCTGGAAAAGGAGAGCCCGACCCACATCGGCGTCGCCTTCGACACCTCGGCCCCGACCCCGCGGCACATCAAGTTTCCCGCCTACAAGGCCCAGCGCGACGAGATGCCCGAGGAGCTGGCTGCGGCGATCCCGCATGTGAAAAACTTGTGCCGCGCGTTCCACATTCCCGTGTTAGAGGTCGATGGTTTCGAGGCCGACGACATCATCGGCACGCTGGTGCACCGCGCCGAGAAGGACGATTTCGAATCGTTCATGGTCACGCCGGACAAGGACTTTGCGCAGCTGATTTCCGGCAAAACCAGCATGTGGAAACCCGGCCGCAAGGGTTCCGACCATGAGGTGATCGACCTTCCCACGATGCTCAAGAACTGGGAGATCGAACGCGCCGAGCAAGTCATCGATATCCTCGGCCTGTGGGGCGACGCCGCGGACAACATCCCCGGCATTCCCGGCATCGGCGAAAAGACCGCCAAGAAGCTGATCGCGGAGTTTGGTTCGATCGAAAACATCATCGCCAATTCGGCCAAGCTCAAAGGCAAACAGAAGGAGAACGTCGAGACCCACGCTGACCAAGCGCTGCTGTCGAAGGATCTCGCCACGATCATTCTCAACGTGCCGCTCGCCGTCACTTGGGAGGATCTGATCCTTTCTCCGCGCGACGAAGAGGCGCTGAAATCGCTCTTCAACGAGTTCGAGTTCCGCACCCTCACCAAACGTTTGTTCTCAGAAACCGGCACGAAAGTCATCGCGACTGAAGAGACAGAGACACCAACCCTTTTCGAAACCTTCAAGACCCTCCGCGATGTCGAACATTCCTATCAGCTCGCCGACACGCCGGAACTCCAGGCCCAACTTTTTGCGGAACTGGCGCAGCAGCCGTCGTTCTGCTTCGACACCGAAACCACAGGGCTGGATCGCTTCCGCTCGAAGCTGCTAGGCATCGCCTTTTCATGGCAGGCCCACAGCGGCTGGTATCTGCCGATCACCGATTTCAAATCTCAAATTTCAGATCTCCAATCGCTGCTCTCCAGCCCCGCCGAAAAGATCGGCCACAATCTCAAATTCGATCTCTCGATCCTCCACCATCACGGTATCGAGGTCGCGGGGCCGTTTTTCGACACGATGCTGGCGGACACCTTGGTCGCGCCCGAGCGCCGCCACTCGATGGATTACCTCGCCGAGACCCTACTAGGCTACACGCCGATCAAACTCGCTGACATCTCCGCTCCCCACTCCGCACTCC
>CAJXYV010000150.1 GCA_913063525.1 uncultured Verrucomicrobiota bacterium | reverse complement strand
GTGTTCCTCCGCTTGGCGAACGTGTTCCTCCGCTTGGCGAACGTGTTCCTCCGCTTGGCGAACGTGTTCCTCCGCTTGGCGAACGTGTTCCTCCGCTTGGCGAACGTGTTCCTCCGCTTGCGGCATTTGATCCGGCTCGTGCCGAATCAAATGCCTGATCTCGTGATCCGAGATTGTTGGATCGGTAGATCAGGTCGGCTGTTCGCCGCGGGCCATCACGACCTTGCCGGTGCGGACGGTCTCGATGATGTTGTACTGCGAGAACATGCTGACGGCCGCGTCGATCTTCGGACTGTCGCCATTGAGCATGACAATCATCGATGTCGGCGTGAGGTCGACGGTTTTACCCGAAAAATGCTCGGTGATTTGCAGCGCCATCGAGCGCTCGGCGGGCGAGCACTGGATCTTGATGAGGATCATTTCTTTAGTCACCGAGTTGTCCGAGGTATGCTCGAAGCAATGGATGACGTCGATGAGTTTGCCCACCTGCATGATGATCTGCGAAAGGCCTTCCGGATCGCCGGAAATGCCGATGGTCATGCGGGAGAAGTTGGCATTGCGGCCTTCGGAAACGACGAGGGAATCAATATTGAATCCGCGGCGGGAGAAGACTTGGCAAATCCGCATCAGGACGCCTGGCTCGTTGCTCACCAACACCGAGAGGGTGTGGCTAGGGCCGCGCGCCAAGGATGGCGGGGCAACAGGAGTATCTGTGGTGATGATGGTCTTGGACATAGGGTCGAAATTCTAAGGTTAATATGCTAACGGAATGTAACCTAAACCGATCACGTGGAACCGACGGGCTTGGCCATCTTGGTTTTCGGTGCTTCGGTGATCATGTCTTCGAGGGCGGCTCCGGCGGGGATCATCGGGAAGACGTTGTCGGTTTTGACGCATTCGGCATGGATCAGGATCGGACCGTCGTTGTAGGCGAGGGCTTTTTCAAGCATGCGGGTGACGTCAGCCGGGCGCTTGATGTGAACGGAGGGGATGCCGTAGGCGGCGGCCAGTTTGCAGAAGTCGGGGTTTCCGATGAGGTCCACGCCGGAGGTGCGGTCTTCATAGAACAGCTCTTGCCACTGGCGGACCATGCCGAGGTAGTGGTTGTTGAGCACCACGATTTTGATGGGCAGCTTGTGGATCTGCGCGGTGGCGAGTTCGAACAAGGTCATCTGGAACCCGCCGTCGCCCGAGATCGAGATGACGGTTTTGTCCGGACAGGCGAGCTGCGCGCCGATGGCCGCGGGGAAGCCGAAGCCCATGGTGCCGGCACCGCCGGAAGAGAGCCAATGGAACGACTCGTGGTTCTTATAGAACTGCGCCGCCCACATCTGGTGCTGGCCGACGTCGGTGGAGACGATGGCTTTGCCTTCGGTGAGCTGGTAGAGCTCGTCGATCACCTGCTGCATGCGCAGGCCGCCTTGCTTTTTATAAGTGAGCGGGAATTTCTTCTTATAACCGTCGAGCTTGGCCAGCCACTCGCCAGTTTCCAGCGCGCCGACCTTTTCGTTGATTTCGCTCAGCGCGGCCTTGGCATCGCCGACGATTTGCACGTCGGGGCGGACCATCTTGCCCATTTCCGCAGGGTCGATGTCGATGTGGATGATATTGGCGGTGGTGCAGAACTTCGACGGCTGGCCGATGATGCGGTCGTCGAAACGCGAGCCGACGTTGATGAGCAAGTCGCACTCGACCATCGCTTTATTCGCATAGGCGGTGCCGTGCATGCCGAGCATGCCGAGCGAGAGCGGGTGGGTTTCTGGGAAAACGCCTTTGCCTAACAGCGTCGTGGTGACCGGGCAGCCGAGGGTCTCGGCGAGGTAGCGCAGTTCCTTGTCGGCGCGGGCGATCATGCAGCCTTGGCCGGCGAGGATCACGGGGCGCTTGGCCTTGGCAATCAGGTCGGCGGCTTGCTTCACCGACTTGGCGCAGATGTTGAAGGCGGTGGATGGGTCGTAGCCGGGGAGGTTGAACTCGGGGTTCATCTCGCCCGTGAACGGTCCTTGGGAAATGTCCTTGGGCACGTCGATCAGCACGGGGCCGGGGCGACCGGTCGTCGCGATGTGATAGGCCTCGCGGGCGATCCGCGGCAGGGCATTGCTGTCCTTGACCAGATAGTTATGCTTCACCACCGGGATGGTGATGCCGAAAATGTCAGCTTCCTGGAAGGCATCCTTGCCCAGCATCCACGTCACCGTCTGGCCGCAGATCACTAACATCGGCACGGAATCCATCATCGCAGTCATCAGACCGGTAACGGTGTTGCCGGCGCCAGGGCCGGAAGTGACCAAAACAGCGGCGGGGCGGCCTGTGGCGCGAGCGTAACCGTCGGCCATGTGGACTGCGCCTTGTTCGTGGCGCACGAGGATGAACTTCATCTTCGTTTTGACGGTTTCCAGCGCGTCGAAAATCGGGATCGCGGCTCCGCCGGAGTAGCCGAAGATGTATTCGATGCCGAGGTCATCGAGAGTTTTGATAAGCGCTTGGGCGCCGTCCATTTGATTTTTACTCATAAAGATGGGGTCTGACGGGCGAAACGTGCGACATTCAACGCGCCCGATCAATGAAAACTTCGCAATTTTATCTAACTTTAGGCAAAAAGGCGAAAGACAGGGCTGAAAGTTTGGCATTTTTGAGGCAAGACGACTCAAAACTCACCATCATCATGAAAAAGATGACACATCGGGACTCGGCCCTCCCACGACCGCTAATGTTAGACGCCGCAAGTTGACGGGACTGAACCGATAGGCTACCTTGCCAGTGTGAAATCGATCTCTGTCAGTGACGTCCGCCAGCGATGGCCAGAAACGGAACAATCGCTCAAGGTCGAAGACGAAATCGTGATCACGCGCGGCGGCAAACCCATCGCCCGCTTGCTGCCCGTCGAATCAGAGTCGATGCCAACACTCCAGTTTGAGCCAGCGGAACAGGCCGAATGGCGTGAGCGCACGCTGGGTGTTAGCGCGATCTTTGATTCTTTAAACGGGCTATTGGCTGACCGAGAGGATCGTGACTTCGCATGATCTACGTCGATACCAGCAGTTTGTTGAAGCTCTTCCTAACCGATGCGCACTCGCCACAAGTGGACTTGGCGATTTCAGAAGAACGGGTAGTCGCGGTTTCCTCGCTCACCGAACTCGAAGCATGTATCCAAATCAAAGCCCTCAGTCTCGGAGGCAAGATCAGCCACGCAAAAGCTCGACGGATCCGCGAAGGTCTCAGCCTAACCCTCATCAAATCGCCCTTTCTCCGCCGTCGCCTCACTGGATCGATCTTCAAAGCGGCCATGGCCCAGCATGAAGCAGCCACAGTCCACTGCCGATCTTTGGATCGCCTGCATTTGGCGGCGATGGAAGAATTGGGAATCAAACGGCTGATGACCCACGACGCGAGACAAGCGGCAGTGGCTCTCGAGATGGGGTACCAAATCATCTCCCCCGGACTCTAACATTCTAACGAAAACGACCGAAAATTTCGCGGATTGCACCCACGGATTTTCCCGACAAGATCGACCGCGTTCCCTATGTTAACGCTGGCACCCCAAAAGCACCGCGATGGTCGTCTCTGGATGATTGCTCTGGGGCTGTCGCTGCTCGCCAACACTGGCATCGTGGCGATCTTGGGTTTTGCGTCGTTGAGCTCTCAGATCTTTCAGCAGAAAACGAAACCTTTACCGCCGATTCCAGCCGAGACCACGGTGACGATCTTCCCGGACCTGATCGCGACTGGCCAGAGCGCAACACACGCACTGCCCGCCGCTCCGCCAGACAAACCCCGATTTGCAAGGACCAGCGACGATCAAGCCGCGTCGGTTCCAGGAAAGTCGGCTTTCATCGGCGAGCGAAACACCCGCGCCACCAGCGACCGCGCGGCCAATCCAGCGGCTCCACCTTTGCCTTCGCAGACGGGAATCGCACCCAAGGACGACACAGATATCGAAACCACCGAGAGCCGCTATCAAGAGGGCAAAACCGCAAGCGGCCCGGCCGACAAGCCCGCCACCCAGCCGCCCGCCCCCGCGGATCGCGCGCAAAACCTCGCCAGCCCAGCACCGCCCAGCAGCCCGGCAGCAACGCGCGATAAATTGTTAGACGGCCCCAATCCAGTGGACGTCACCGTTCCGAAAGAAGCCGCCGCCAATCAGGATAAAAAAGTACCACAAGAAACTCGGATCGCCGCCGAACCTTCGCCGCCCAAAATCGCAGCGCCACCGGCGGCAAAACCATCCACCGCTCCCGAGGCCAAGGGATTCCAGCGCAAGACGGCGATGGTCGGCTCGATCTCGCGGACGGGTCGCAGCGCACTCGATGTCACGGACTCGCCGCTCGGCCGCTATCAGGCAGTCATCAGCCGCGCCGTCGAACAGGAATGGCAGCGCAACTGCGTGCGACACCGCGATTTCATCACCCCGGGATTTCTAACTGTCCGATTCTTTGTCGAGCCTAACGGCCACGTCCGCACCGTCCAGTTTGTCGGCAAAATGGAAACCGGCGAGGTTCAAAAAGGCTTCACTCTCAACGCCATCCGCGACGCCGAGATCCCCGCAATGCCCGCCGCGCTCAAAAAGGAATTCGCCAGCGACCCACTCGAACTCATCTTTAACTTCTACTTCTAACAAAACACCATGACTCAACATCTCATCCCATTCCTCGCCCTCAACGAACTCGGCGGCCTCAGCGTCGCGTGGGAATTTCTCCACAAGGGCGGCATTTTCATGATCCCGCTGGGGATCACGTCGGTCGCAGGCATGATGGCGATTCTTTATAAGTTTCTATCACTTTCTAGCAGCCGTGTTATTCCTAGCGCCTTGGCCCACGAAGTTTCAGATATCCCGCAGCCTATCACAGAGGTTCAGGCGGCGACCCTCCTGCGGAAATGGGAAAGCGGACCAAGCACCCTCGCCCGTCTCGCGCTCGTTGCACTAAAAAATCGCGGCAAATCGCGCAGCGATATCACCCACGCGGTGGAGTCCGCCGCCCGCGAGGAGGTCCTCTATCTGCACGCTGGCATCTCAGCGCTCGATACCATCATCACCATCGCACCGCTGCTAGGCCTGCTGGGCACCGCCTCGGGACTCGTGCGGATTTTCCAAGGCCTCGGCGACAACTCCGACCACCTCGCTATCGCCCGCGGCATTGCCGAGGCACTCACCACCACCATTTTCGGACTGGCGATCGCCGTCCCCTGCGTCATTGCCCACGGCTACTTCATCCGCCGCATCGAAATGCTAACGGCCCGACTGGAATCCTTGCTCGCCCATCTTTCCGCCGCATTCGAAAAGCCAAACGCCTGACCTTCCATGCGCTTTCATCGCCCCAAAACCACGCGTAGCCAGGTAGCGGTCATTCCCATGATCGACATCCTCTTTGTGCTGTTGGTCTTTTTCATCGTTTCCACCGCGTTTAAAAAACCGCGCGACGTTCTGCACATCCAGTTGCCCACCGTTCACGAAATCCCATCCGACACCGTCGCCGACGTGCGCTCCACCATCGCCCTTGATGCCAGTGGTCATGTCACTCTGGACTCACTCGCAGTTCCCGATGGGTTATTGGAATCCTATCTCGCCGCCTATCAGAAACAAAACCCCGGTCGCAAACTCGAACTGGAAGCAGATCGCAACATTCCTCTAGAACGCCTGCTCAAAGTTTGGGATGCTCTCACCAAAGCAGGCATCCAAATCAAAGACGTTCCCGCCCGCATTAAAATCGCAGAATAATAACACGATCCAAAAACCATGACCCGTACCGCGCTCATCTTCACATCACTCGCCACCCTCGCTTCGGCACAATGGAGTAACCTCTGGCCAGCTGATGCTCCCGGCGCGAAACCCCTGCCAGCAGGTACGGAAACCCTCAGCGATAAGGGGCGCTTCAAAGACATCGAAGTCCCGCAATTCCAGGTCTATCTTCCAGAAAAAGGTCACTCCACGGGTGCCGCCGCAGTCATTTTTCCCGGTGGTGCCTACAGCGTTCTCGCCGCTGATCACGAAGGTCACGCCTACGCCAAATGGCTCACCCAACGCGGAATCGCCGGAATTGTCGTCAAGTATCGGGTGAGCGGCAACCCCGCCTTCGGTTACCAGTTCCCCGTGCCATTCCTCGACGCGCGTCGGGCGATTCGCACCGTTCGCGCCAAGGCCGGAGAATGGGGGATAGACCCCAACAAAATCGGCGTGATGGGATCATCCGCAGGCGGTCACCTCGCCAGCCTCTGTGCCACGCGCTTTGCTGATACTTTCCCCGAAGAAGGAAAAGACCTCATCGATCAGCAAAACTGCCGCCCCGATTTCGCGATCCTGCTTTATCCCGTCATTTCCATGAACGCGACCCTAAGCCATCCCGGGTCGCGCAAAAACCTCCTAGGTGGTGACCCAAGCCAGGAATCCGTCGATCGCTACTCCACAGCCAACGCCGTGTCCAAGGAAACCCCTCCGACATTCCTTCTCAGCACCTCAGATGACATGGTGGATTGCCGCAACAGCCTAGAATTCGCCACAGCCTGTAAAGCGAACGGCGTCCCCGTCTCCCTTCACCTTTTTGAAAAAGGCGGCCACGGTTACGGATTGAACGGTAAAGGTGACCTCGCCATCTGGCCGACATTCCTCGAACAGTGGCTCGCCACAAAGTTCCCAGCTAAATAATCATTCGCCAGGAGTCCCGGCTTCAGCCGGTTCTTCGATCCGCGCAAAAAAAGAGCCCGGCTCCAATTGCTTGGAGCCGGGCATATACCTGGCGACGAC
>CAJXYV010000149.1 GCA_913063525.1 uncultured Verrucomicrobiota bacterium | reverse complement strand
TCGACGGAACGTTGACTCTTCCTGCGGTCGGTCAATTTTACGTTAGTGACTCTTCGTGAGCATTATAGTCTCAATAATCGCCCGTTGGATGTCATTACATTCGAAGAGCCCATTACCCCGAGATTACCCCGCCAAAATCATTGCTTTATTGTCAGGAAACTGCGCATGATCCGCCGATTTTGGGTTGGCGAGGTCCTTCGGGCTTCATTGCCACCCCATTTTCGGATGAATAAAAAGCTCCTTGCCACTGACTCACAGGGCGGGAGTTCAACACACAACCAATTAAAAAAAGAAACGATGAAAATAAGCAAATGCTTCTTAGCTCTGGCGATCGCCGGAGCTTGTTCAGCCACCCTGTCGGCATCCACACTATCATTTTATGTGATGGAATCCGGTGGCAATGTCACCCTGACGGTGGGTGGTTCGCTCAGCAGCCTCTCGGGTTGGACCTATGAGGGTACCGGCACAAGCGGTGGACTCGTTGGACAGAGCGGGCCTTCGATGAACGCCTTCTACGGCGCAATCCAATCGAAAGGAGTCGCGCAATATGACTATTATCGTCAAGCACCGATCGGTCCCATCTCCTTTGGTTTTGGGAATAATAGTGGAACTTTTGTTTCGGGCGCTAGTGTTGGATTCTACGCTGGTGGCAATCCCAACCAGTTCCCCGGTGACCCGCCTTCTACAAACCCTGCTTTGTTGTTGATTCCTCACAACTACATCGTTGGCGATAGCATCAACTCACTATCGGTATTTACCGGCAAGACGCTGTCCTCCCTTGGGCTCACTTATGACACACATTACAATTGGAGCTACGGCAATGGCGACAACATCGTCGTCAACGTCGGCGTGATTCCCGAGCCATCGGCGTTCGCGCTGCTGGGCCTCGGCACCGTGGGCCTCGTCGCCCGCCGCCGCCGCACAGCTTGATGTTCGACGGCAGGGAGGAGGGTGCCGCCGCCCTGCTCCCTGTTTTTCCGGCAGACGGCGGCGTTTTTCTTGCAGCAGGGCCGGGCAGGGAACCAGAATGACAAAAAATCGTGGATATCAAATATCGGATACACCGTTTGGGGGAGAAGAGAGGGCCGATAGAGGGCGGAAAAGACGCCGTGGAGGCAAATTTCGGCGCGAAGAGCCAGCAGCCGCTGAGCCCTTGGGTGCGGACGCTGTGGATCTCCGCCGTGCTCGCCTTGGTGGTGGGTGCGGAAGTGTGTTATCTGATTACCCACTTCGCGTCGCCAAGCCCGGCCAAGACCGGGAACGAGACGGCGATGCCGCCGACTGAAGTTGCACCCCAGTGGCAAGGCCTGCAACCGGAACAAATCGCCGAGAATTTCCTAGCGGCAAGCACCCAGCAGGAGCGCCTGCGCTGGGTGCGCCAGCCGGCGGCAGTGGCCGAGATGATGGAGCGCTTTTACCGCGATGGCCCGGGGGCCCGCGAAGGGCGGGGCACCCTGGAGAAGCTGACGGAGGGCATCAACACCGAGGCCACAGCCATGCAGCGGTTCGCGGTGACGCTGACCGACGGCAGCCAGCGGATGCTCTATGTCACGTTCGACGAAGGCGGCGCACGGGTCGATTTTAAATGCTACGCTGCCTATTGCAGCGAACCGTGGGACAAGCTGCTGGACGGCACGGTGGCCGGGGCAGCTGAAATGCGGCTCATCATCACGCCAAACGATTATTACAATTACGATTTCTCAGATCCAGCACAATGGCAGTGCCTGAGCGCCATCGCGCCGGAACTGGAAAATCCGATCTACCTCTACGTCCGGCGCGACAGCCCCCTGATGGAGGAAATTAAAACGTACCCATTCGAAGCGCCGATGCGCTTCACCATCGCCATGGAGAAGCAAGGCGAGAGCTGCAAGCGCCGGCAATGGCAGCTGACGCGCTTGATCCACGAAGGCTGGGTGGCACCTTGAATGAGCAAAACAGCGCGGCTGATGATGGATCCTGTCATGACGTTCAGATAATCCTCCCAATCAATCTCCAGGGGTTGGTGGCTTCAGTCCGCCAGATCCCGCAAGCCCCAGTGGCTGGGTCCTCCGGCCCCAGACCGTTGTTTGGGTGTCTCGCCCAAAGGAAATCTGGCGCGGATGGATTGCTGTGTTTTTGACGAGGAGCGGGTCGCGACCTGCGGAGGGTTGACCTTCGGTCAACCCGGGTCGACGGCACGTCGCCCCCCCCTTACGGTTTTGCGCGAGTCCTCATCGCCTATCCTTCTTCAAATCAAATCACCCGTGCTTCAAGCCGAAGCACCCGTGCTTCAAGCTAAAGCACCCGTGCTTCAAGCTAATGCACTCCTGCTCGAAGCCGATGCACTCCTGCACGAAGCCGATGCACTCCTGCTCGAAGCCGATGCACTCCTGCTCGAAGCTGATGCACTCCTGCTCAAAGCCGATGCACTCCTGCACGAAGCTGATGCACTCCTGCTCGAAGCTGATGCACTCCTGCTCGAAGCCGATGCACTCCTGCTCAAAGCCGACTCACTCCGCAGATTGGCTGACAGCGAGCGGGAGGGTGTCGGGGAACTCCTGTCCTCATCTTCGGCGGATTGCGCAGAGCAGCAAGCGGCGGATGAGAGCTTCGGCGGCGGGTTCGAGCATTGGCAACGAAATCTCGCACGAAGTCACGAGGCCACGAAAGGATTTAGAGGATCTGGCTTCAATCCTTCGTGCCTTGGCGGCTTGCGCGAGCCATTCTTCATTCCTTCCTCTCTGCTGAATCCTAGCATTTTTTGGCTCATTGCTTTCTGCGTTGAAGGTCAAGATAGGCCACGCACGAAGTCTCGAAAGCACGGGCGCGGCGTTGTTGTGCTTATGTGTGGCTGGCATGTTGGTGGAATCCATGTCAGGTTGGCTGCCTGTTGATGAAATCTGAACTGCTAGAGCAAATCCGCGCGGAGTTGAGGGCGCAACTGGAACGTCTGTCGAAAGCGGCTTTTGAGGCTCACGCTGCTGCCACCGATCCTGGCAGCAAGGCTGAAGGGAAGTACGATACGCGCAGTCTGGAAGCCTCTTATCTGGCGGTGGGTCAGGCGCGGCAGGTGGATGAGCTCGCGGAGTCGCTGCGGATATTTGAGTCGTTGGTCTTGCCGGATTTTGGTGCAATGGATGCGATCGATGCGGGCGCGCTGGTGGAGGTGAATCTGGCAGGGGAGCGGGAGTTGTTTTTGCTTTCGCCGGCGTCGGGCGGATTGGTGATCCCAAGCAAGGGCCGGGAGGTGACGCTGCTGACGCCAGCAAGCGGGCTCTACCGCCAGTTGCTGGGGATGCGCGCGGGCGAGTCATTGGCGGTGCCGAAGTTGCGGGTGCTGGCGGTGAACTGATCGGGGGCTGGTTTCTTGCAAAATATCGACAGGGCAGGTCTCAGTCGCCCGAGGGCGAGCGGCGCATCGACTTTTTCTGCGAGAGAATCCGTTTGTCGGCCACTGAGCGGTTTTTGGAATTTCGGGATCGCGGGTGCTCTCGAAAACGCTCGTTTCCGGACCAAAAACGCTCGTTTCCAGAGCAAAAACGTCCGTTTCCAGACCGAAAACGGTCGTTTCCAGACCGAAAACGCTCGTTTCCAGAGCAAAAACGCTCGTTTCCAGACCGAAAACGCTCGTTGTCAGACCGAAAAACAGGCGTTGCTCGGGCCGAGCCAGTTGGCTTGAGGGAAGAGTGGGGATGGAGTTCCGACTTCAGTCGGCTTGGCTTGGTGAGGGTTCAGAAGGATGGAATCGCCACAGTTGAAAGCTGAAACGGATGAAGAAAACCACGGATTGACTGATTCAACAGATTGAAGAGGGTGGGGAGCTAGAGCATGACTTCAAGACGAGCTCGCACGAAGCCACGAAGACAACAAGGAGGGAAGGGGTTAAAGCCAAATCCTCAACATCCCTCGTGGCCTCGTGACTTCGTGTGAGAATTTCTGTGCCGTCGGGCGTTTTGCAGTAGATTTCGGAAGTAGTTGTGCAAAAGCGTGTTGTTGAGGAGCCGCGATGAGTGGATAGAGTGCCCGAGCGAGTGGTTGGGGAGGGTGCCGGAGGGAGTGCCGCCCGCTTTCCGCTGGCCGCGCCGACAAGAATCTGTCAATAAAGAGGCGCGAGCAGGGAGAAATCCTGTTCTTAATTCGGGCTAACCCCAAACGATTTATAAAAAGAATGATTTTATGATTAATGTTGAGTCAGGAAAAAGAATTGTTGAATCAATCATGCGCTGCTCGGTTGATTTGCTCCAATTACAAGTGGATGCATCCGAAATTCTGTCGGCTGACGACCAGAAAGAGCTGAAAAATAAGATTGGGGAATTAATGGGATACTTTTATCTTACTGTTTACGTCGATGGCGTTTTGAAAGAAGTTCCAGAACTGGCAGGTTTTCTAGAAAATTTAGAACGTGATTGTGAACATGAATGAAAGGCATTTGTCGGTGATGTCAGTCCTTTCTGATTCACATGATATGGTGCTTTTGCGCTGAACTATCGAGCAGTCCTTCAGTCGCCCGAAGGCGAGCGGCGCATCGACTTTTTCTGTGAGAGGATCCGCTTGTCGGCCACCGAGCGGTTTTTGGAATTGCGCGAGCGCGGGCGCTTTTGGCGGCGGATTTTTTCGATGGCCTGGGTTTTGGCCACGGCCTTGCCTTCGCGGATGGCTTCGAGTTGTTCACAAAGTTCGCGCCGCGCGAGGAAGCGGTTCATTTCCCGCGAGCGGTCGATCTGACACTTGATGCAAACGCCCGTCGGGAGGTGCTTGAGGAAGACGCAGTTCGATGTTTTGTTGATCTTCTGGCCGCCGGCGCCCGATCCGCGGACAAATTTCTCCAGCAGGTCGGATTCGGCGATGCCGAGGGCGGCCAGTCGCTGGGCCTGGGCGGCGAGTTTTTCGGGGGTGAGGGAGGCTGGCATGGCGGATGCAGTCTGGAGGAGGAATGGATCCGCGGCAATTGCCCAGATCAGACGTGGTGAAGCAGGATGGAGTTGGCGGCAAAGTGGTCGGACAGGATGTCGGAGACGATGACGATGGGGGTGCCAGGGCGCACGAGTTCTTCTCTGCGCAATAGTTCGCTGACCCGCTGGATGGTTTCTTCGATATTGGAGGCGAAGGCCAGTTTGAAGGGGCGGATGCCGCGGGTGAGTGAAAGCTGGCGGCAGACGCGCTCGGTGGGGGTGAAGGCGTAGAAGCCGGAGGTGCGCGGGCGGAGCATGGCGACGTGGTTGGCCAAGACGCCGCGGCGGGTGAGCACGACGAGGCGGGCGTCTGGCAGTGAATCGGCTAGGGTGACGGCGGCGCGGGCGGTTTTTTGGCGCTCGTCGCGGAGGAGTACGTTTTGGCCAAAGCCGTGGCCGCCGGAGCGCTCGATGCGGGAGGAAATGCGGACGAGTGCTTCGACACAGCGTTCGGGATAACGGCCGACGGAGGTTTCGCCGGAGAGCATGAGGCAGTCGGCTTCTTCGTAGGCGGCGTTCATGACGTCGGTGACTTCCGCACGGGTCGGGGTGGGGTTGGTGATCATCGACTCCAGCAACTGGGTGGCGACGATGACGCGGGTGCCGAGTTCGTGGCAGCGCTTGACGATGCGGCGCTGGAGGATGGGGAGTTCTTCGAATTCGACTTCGGTGCCGAGATCGCCGCGGGCGACCATGATCACATCGGCGGCATTGATGATGGCGTCGATGTTGCGAATGGCCTCTTGGTCTTCGACTTTGGCGACGATTTGGGCTTCGCCTTCGAGGGCTAACATCGCTTCGCGCAGTTCGTGAACGTGCGCGGCATCGCGGACAAAGGAGCCGGCGATGTAGTCGGCACCGCATTCCACGGCGAGAGAGAGGTCCTTGTGGTCTTTTTCCGTCAAGGCGGGGAGATTGAGCCGCACGCCAGGGAGATTGATGTGGCGGCGCGAGCCCATGCTGCCCTGCGTTTTAACGGAACAAAGAATGCGATCGGCTTCAACCACGTCGATGCGCATCAGCATGGCGCCGTTATCGACGACGAGGGTGTTGCCCACCGAAACATCGCCCATCAGTCCTTCGTAATTGACGGTGGTGGAGAGCGGGACAGAGGCGCTCGCGCCTTCCTTGCGGAATTCCACGGTGTCGCCTTCGAGCAAGGTGTAGGGCGCATCCAGATCGCCGGTGCGAATGGAGGGACCGGTGAGGTCGAACAAGACCGGGATATGGGCACCGCGCGCGTCGGATTGGCGGCGGATGCGCTGGGTCATCTCTGCGGCCCACTCGTGTTTGGCATGGCTCATGTTGAGCCGGAAGATGTTGGTTCCTTCGTCGATAAGCCGACCGATCATTTCTTCGGATTCGGTGGCAGGGCCTAGGGTGATGATGATCTTCGTTTTGCGTGACATGATGTGTATCGGTGGAGAGTGAGGATGGCAGCGGGAACTGGAATTATCCCGACAGCAGGAAACATGCCTTAGAAAGTCAAAACAAGTCGTTAAAGTGACGAATCGCAGTCAGCGCGGGGATTCTGATCGGACCCGCTCGGTGCGTCTGATAGGCAATGAGGCGATCTGGCCGAATCGAATGATAGAGACGTCTCGATTCCGGCGAGCGCACGGCTCTGTTCTAAAAAAATGGATTAGCCGCAAAAGGACGTGGGTACACAGTGGATTTGAGGATTTTTCAAAGAAACTGGAATCCATCCGGAGGACGGGATGGTCCCCGGGCCGGGCCATTTGCGGCAAGCGATCTCGTTTATCCTCAATAATCGTCCTCGCTCTTGCCCTGAATGATTCCAGTCGCGCGCCGCGAGTTCGGCGATGAATCGCGATTTTCGGACTTTGCGGGACGAGCCGAATGGGGCAGAGATGGGGCATGTCCATTTTCGAGAAAGCCCGCGAGTTTGCGGTGAT
>CAJXYV010000148.1 GCA_913063525.1 uncultured Verrucomicrobiota bacterium | reverse complement strand
AGACGAACACCGCGTCGCTTCTGAACTTCAACGGTGCCGCCTCCACGCATTCAGGCTTTTCGGTTTTGGTGTCCGTGCGAGTGGATCAAGTCAACCCCGCGGCAGCGTCTGACATTCTCGGCGTGACTAGCGTGAATAACTCGGGCGGATTCGGCCTGCGCATCAATACAGCAGGACAGTTCGTCACCTACATGGCTGGCACTTTTTATGCGCGCCCCGCAGCCGACCGCAGGGCCGCCGCAGGTCACACGGTGGTTATCGGCGTCAACTATGACGCGGCGTCAGGTGTCGTAACGCTTTGGGATTCGCTCAATGGCACCGATTTCACTGCCAAAGCCGCCAAAGGCAACTTTGCCGAAACAAACAAGCCCCTGCGGCTGGGCCATACGGATAATAGCAGTAACTTCCTCAATGGCTCCGTGGGTGAAGTCCGCACCTTCGCCGAGAAACTCTCCGCGACCGAGTTTGCGATCCAACGTGATGCGATGACACGCCGTTGGCTGGGCGTGGCGCCGACGCTGCCCGTCATGCCGGTGAAGGACGTCTTCACCATCACCGAACTGCTGAATTGGAGTCCCGCCACGGATCTAGACTCTCCCTTCAAAGTCGCCACCGTGCCTTTACAAAGCCGGATCAATGTGCCCACCGCGCTCAAGGCCAATACAAACGCGAAATCGGGACAAGGCGGCATCCAGACCCTTGATTTCTATGCAGGCAGCCGACCTCAAGGACAGGAGGGATCTGTCTATGCGATGACTTACTGGCAGTATGTGCAGGAAACCGTCTTCTGGGCCGGCGTGGGCGCGGACATCTTCAACCCACCCACCTGCGAGATGGCGGATTGCGCCCATCGCAACGGAATTCCGATTTTAGGGACCATCTTTTTCGCGCCCACGGTCTACGGTGGTGATTACACCCGCGTGCAGACCTTCCTCTCCAAAAGCGGCAGCACCTATCCCGCGGCGGACAAATTAATCGAGATTGCAAATTTCTACGGATTTGACGGCTGGTTCATCAATCAGGAGACCGCTGGTGGAAATGCCACCGATGCCGCCGCCATGCGCGACCTGGTCCGCTACATCCGGCAGAACAGCAGCCTGAAAGTCAGCTGGTATGACGCCATGAACGAATCCGGCAGCGTCGGCTGGCAGGATCGCTTAAACACCAGCAACGACTGGTATATGCGGCACAACTACGCCAACGGCCTTCAGGATTCCGCAGGTGAGCTCATCGCCGACTCGATGTTTGTTGATTTTTCCACCGACTCGACGACCAGCCTGCCCACAAGCTCGCGCACACGAGCTGTCGCGCTCGCTTTGGATCCCTACAAAATCTGGACCGGCCTTGAGACCCAGGGAGAAAACTTCAAAACCTCCGCTGCGGCGCAGGTGAAGATGGCTAAAGCGTTTCCCGATGGGCTGAATCACATCACCTCCGTGGGTTTCTACCAGCCAAAGGAATACGCCAACGCCATCGCTGACCAGGACTTGTTCTGGAGCGGCGCCAGCGGCGATCCACGCAATACCTCGGTCACGGTCAGCACTGGCGCATGGAAAGGCGTCGCACATAACATCGCGGAGCGCTCCGTCATCGACTCACTGCCTTTCACGACTGATTTCTGCACCGGTCAGGGAGCAAACTACTACAACAGCGGCGTCATCGCGAAGGCCGGCTCTTGGTGGAACCGCGCCTTGCAGGGCATTCTGCCCACCTGGCGCTGGATCATCGACACCACAGGCACCAAACTCGTCCCGGATCTCTGGAATGGCGATGCCTATCGCGGCGGCGGCTGCCTACGTGTGTCAGGCAATCTTGATGCGGACAACACCATGCGTCTCTACCTCACCAATCTGCCGGTGAGTGCCAATACACGCTTGAAGATCGTTTTCAAGCGCAACGGACTCTCTGGCGTGGATTCCCTCATGCAAGTGGGCGTCTCCACCACCGCCGCGCCGGCCACTTTCACCTTCTATCCCGCCGGTGCCTGCACCATCAACGGCTGGAATCAAACCGTCATCGATCTCAGCGCTCATGCGGGCACGAACATCGCCGCGCTCGCGCTCAAGTTCTCCTCTCCCTCGGCGGTGAGCAGCTACGAGATGCGTGTGGGCCAGATATCCATCTACGAGGCCACTGCTCCCGCACCCGTGCCGCCCACAAATGTTCAGGCACTCGATGTCGTCGGCTGGAACTGGCTCGTGCACGGTCGCGTGAAGTGGGACCACGCCCCTGGCGATCGCTACGGATACAACGTGTATGTCCGCCTGACGAATGGCTCGCTCGTCTTCGTCGGCACCACCGTCAGCAACTATTTCTACTTCGAAAAGATACCCATCACTGCCGACTACAGCTCTCTCGCGGTCCAGACCATCGGGCTCGATGGCGCCGAGTCGGTCCTGTCGAACACCGCGCCGACCATCACCACCATTAGTGACATCAGCGCGCCATCCGGCGGAAACACCGGTGCAATACCATTCAACATCAGCGATGTCGAAACTGCCGCTGCAGCCCTAACACTCACAACCGGCAGCTCCAACACCAGCCTTGCACCTTTGGCTAATATCGCGTTGGGTGGCAGCGCAGCCAGTCGCACCATCACCGTCACGCCTATATCCGGGCAGACAGGCAGCGCCACCATCACCGTCACGGTCAGCGATGGCGCTCTCAGCGCCACCGAGACTTTTCTGCTTACGGTCACGCCCAGCTTCGCCTCTTGGTCCATCAGCCAGGGTGTTCCGGGTGCGCTCGCCACCGGTGATGAGGACAACGACGGCATCTCCAACCTAATGGAATACGCCGTCGGCACCAACCTGCAGAGTCCCAATGCATCCCCCGGCAATCTTTCCGGTGCCGTGATCACCTACGCGAAAGGCTCCAACGCCATCGCCAATGGCGACGTCACCTGGATCATCGAAACCTCCGAAACCCTCGCTCCCGGCTCCTGGACCACGCAGGTCACGCACAACCCCGGAAACACATCGTCCACGATCAGTCACACCCTCCTGCCATCCTTTACTAGCCGCATCTTTGCCCGTCTGCGTGTATCTCAGTCGCCTTGATGCCGGACCGCTTCAGCCTTGCGGATATTGGCATGATCTACGTCTTCGTTTGTTCCGACTGTTGGACCACCAAAAGCATCCTCCTATGTGGCTGACAAAGAAACCGGCGAACACGTCGTGGGCGGCAATGGCGGACAAGCACCCAGTTCACTTCGCTCTGTCAATACTGCGCTGCCGTGCCACCGCATTTAGCATACGACAAGAATACTCAAAGTATCTGTCACTTTGAAACCTCCACCCTCTTTCAGGAGCACCGGATTTATCCGGCCCGCGAAGCGCTAGGTTGAGCACGAGCTTGCGGCGGTCGCCGTCGATGTCTTTCCGTCAGCCGCGTTCTGGCGATCTTGTCATTTTCCTCTTAGGGTCGCTGCACCTCAGGTGGCGCCCTGATGAGCCCGCAGGTTTTCTCAGATGCGGAGTAGCACAAGCTGGAATCTCCGATTTTCAGGGGCAAGCGATCATCGCGGTCGGCGTCGAGCTCGGATCAAGGCGTTCTTTCAGCGCGGTGCGGATTGTTTGAATGCTCCGCACGGGCTTCGCGGTGAACGGAGCCTTGTTGTTCACGGAAACTTCGATGGGGCCATCAAGGCCGATTAGCTTGTCTGAAAGCAGAATCTGAGTGCCGGGCGGGACATCGCCGGTGAGGCTGATGGTGCGTCCCTTGATTTCGGCGATGATTTTTTGATCCTTTGCGGCGGTTCCCTCCGGCAGGCGCAGCCAATAGAAGCGGTGATGGACGACATCGTCCTGGTACCAGACGATTTTCGTGGGCCAGGGATTTCGGGTGAACTTCGCCATCCACGGAACGCCCTCCGCATCCTTGTTATTCATCCAATGGCCCAGTCCGGGGTAGATGCGGGAAAGGTGGACGTATCCGCCGGGGTCGGCCTTCTGCAGTTTGGCGATCTCGGCGGATTTTTCCTTGGCGATCTTGTTGCGATTCACGGCGGCGTCGTTTTCCCCCATGAAGATCGCGAAGGGCAGGTTGCGGAGGCCGAAAAGCTGCGCCTCGTTCGGATGTCCTGCCATCATCGCGGCGGCGGCGTAGCGATCCGCCATGCGCGGTGCGACCTGCCACACGCCATCGCCGCCCGCCGAGTAGCCCATGAGATAGACCTTGTCGGGATTCACCCCGCGCAGCGCGACCATGCTCTCGATGAGGTGCGCGAACATCGCGTCGATGTGTTTCTGGTGCCACATGTTCCATTTGTCGGTGGGCGCGCGGGGCGCGATGTAGATGCCTTCCTTCGGCTGATAGAGACGGATTTGGTTCTGCCATTGCTGGGTGTTGACTTGCTCCGATGCCTCGCCGCCGCCGTGCATCGAGATCCAAAGCGAGCGTCCGTCAGGCGGGGCTTCGCCGAAGGTTTTCTCCATCCAGCGCATCGTCTTGCCGTCCATGGTGAGGGACTTGTCTATCAGCTCCGCCGCGCGCTTCTCTTTCTGGTCGGCGAGCATCGTCTCGTAGGTGAAAGCAATGGCGCGAGAGTAGTCCTTTTCGGTAAGGGGAGTGTTCTCATCGCTGAAATCGGGCGCGGGTGTGAGGCCTGCGGCGCGGACATCGAACATGTCCTTGTCGCCCGCCTTGAAAGGAGCAGTCTCCATCGCCTTGCCATCGATCTCAAAACGCAGGCGGTATGTCTTTCCCGGCGTGACCGTGGGACGGGGCGTATCATTGAGATCGGCGGTGCCGGCTTTAGTTTCGAAATTACTGAGGACTAAGCCCGCATCCGTGGTGAGCGAGCCTTTGCTGACAGAACGATCATCGCCCTCGAAAAAACGGACGCCGATGGTGGCTTCGGCGGGTGCGGCTTTTACCGTATAATTTTCGGTCACGTTCACGCCGCCGACGGACGTGCTCTCCGGCGACCACGCCAAGGGGAAAATCCCGCTGTCGCGTTTCCATGAGGTGGCGTAGATCGCTTGCATCGGATCCTTAGCCCGAGCCTTCGAGGCGTGACCGATGAACCAGCCGCGGTTAAAGCCCTTTGCGTCGTATTCATCCGCCCCGGTGAAGTGCCAGCCCTTGTCCCAGATCTCGACCCAGGTGTGGTTGCCGCTTTTGTTCCACCACATCGGCGTGCCGACCGCGCGGGCGGGAATGCCCACGGCGCGGCAGGCATCGACGAGGATGATTGAGAGGCCGGTGCAGGTGGCCTTGCCTTGCTCGATGGATTCCTTCGGCGATTGGTTATTGCGTTTCCGCTCGGTGTGATAATGGGTGTTGATGAGTTTGAAAAAATCGCGGTTGAGGATCTGAGCTGCCTCGGTGGCGGTCTTCGCGCCCTTCACCAGCGAGGTCGCTTTCGCGAGAAAGTCCGCGCGCCACGGATCGCGCGGCTCGTCGAACACGGCGTAGGGCAGGACATCGTTAAAGAAAATTTCCTCCGGCACATCCTTCGTCCACGGAAGATCGGCGCGCACTTTCATGGCGAGATCAAGGTTCTCTGCAAGAGACTCGGCGGTGAGAGTTTCCTTGTCGGATGACGGCATGTGCTCCACAAGGAAGCGCGCGGCTTTTTCGCCAAAGGCCCCGTGCTTCGCGGAGGCTGCGGCGATGAAGTCATCGGTCGGCGCGGCGATGGCGCAGAGGACGGATGTCAGAAAAAGCGCGGCGGTTTTCATGGAGCGCGGAGAACATGGGCTTTCCGAGTGTCATGCGCAAGCCGGGAGGCAAAGCGCTTGGCAGGCGCGGCACGGTTTGGCATCAATGAGCGCATGAAAGTCGCCTCAGTTTGAGGAATCCGTCGCATCGATCATCCGCCGCGATGGGACGCTGCGACGGGCACGCCTATTTTTTCCTCAAGGACGCCCTGGACTTCACTCTGAAGAGGGTCATGGAGGAAACCGGCGGGAAAGTCCGGTTGCCTGCCAGCAATCCGGAATCCTGAGCCCGCCTAATGGTTAGGGCCTCGGAGGTGCGGCTCTCGATTCCGGCAATGGCTCCGGGCTCCGACGATACCTGCGTACCCAAGTTGGTGGGATTGCTGGTGCCACCACCATCGCTGAAGCCTGCAAAGAGGGTGCCGGTGGCAGTGGAGATCGTGACGGTGGTGTTGATCCCGTCGATCAAAACGGCGAACGCCTTACTGGTGACTCCCTGGTTTCCGGCGCTCCAGTGGATCGGAGCGGAGAAAACGTTTTTCACCGACTAGGTGGGTGCGGCACCAGCGACCGGCATGTCGGTAAAGAACAGGGGAAGGGCGTAGAGAAGGGGCATTTGATGATCTTATCCGTGGTTTTTAATCGGCGTTGCCCACTTCTCGTCCAACCGGCGATTTAACTGCCAGAATCCAGCTGAGTGAGGAAGAATAGCTCCCGCCTATTTTTAGAGCTGCGGGGCGGCTTGACGAAAAGAAAGCAGGCCCATACGTTGCCTGGGTGAAACCCATCCAATCTACCACGGTCCGCGCGCTTGTGCTGGGCTGCATCGCTCTGTGGTCCCTCGCTCATGGGGAAACGATTGTAAGAAAGCCCAATGTCCTCTTCATCATCTGCGACGATCTCAACACGGATCTCGGTTGCTACGGAGACCCGCAGATGAAAACGCCGAATATCGACCGCCTTGCCGCACGCGGGGTCCGTTTTTCGAACACGTTTTGCCAATACCCGCTCTGCGGACCCAGTCGCGCCTCGTTTATGACCGGACTCTATCCGGACCAGTCACTCATTCGCGGAAACGCCATCCGCATCCGCGAACGGGTGCCGAATGTCGTCACTATGAGCCAGATGTTCCGCAAAAACGGCTGGAGTGCCACCCGGATCGGGAAAATCTATCATTACAATGTGCCGCGGGACATCGGGACCGACGGCCACGACGATCCCGATTCGTGGGACGAGGTCGTCAATCCCCGCGGCCGTGACAAGACCGATG
>CAJXYV010000147.1 GCA_913063525.1 uncultured Verrucomicrobiota bacterium | reverse complement strand
TCCATCTTCGAAGTGCGAAGGTCCATCTTCGGAATGCGAAGGTTCATCTTCGAAGTGCAAAAGTTCATCTTCGAAGTGCGAAGATCCATCTTCGGAGTGCGAAGATCCATCTTCGAAGTGCGAAGATCCATCTTCGAGATGCGCAGGTCGATCTTCGGGTGGCTTGGCCGGCCGGGTGGGGGCGGGACTGGAGTTTTTGATTTTAGGCGATGCGGACGATTGGAGTCCTCGGTGGAGGCGCGTTTCGTGCCGTGGGTGAAGAATTGGCACATGCCATGCTAGTTTTGAACTGACTCTCAATGAAGTCGATTCATGATGAACTGGGTACCCGACTTAAGACAGCTGAGAGCCTTTGTGGCGGTGGTGGAGGAGGGGAGTTTTACGCGCGCCGCGCGGCGGATTTTCGTAACCCAGTCCGCGGTCAGTCATTCCTTGCGTGCCTTGGAGCAGCAGCTGGCCTGCCGTTTGCTGGATCGTTCTCGCAAGCGCGTTTCTGTCACGACCGAGGGCGAACTGCTGCTGCAACGCTGCCGAGCGATTTTTTTTGAGATCGATCAGGCGGGACGCGATCTTGACGGTCTCCGCTGCCCGCGTCTGCCTGAGGATGGTGAAGCGCCATCTCGGTGATGCGGCCTCTGCCGGCCTTCGGCGCGGTTGTTCAAAGTGAACGCGCCTGCCGAAGACGCGGGCGATGGCTTTTGATGAATTCGCCTTGCGAGAGGGACCCGCTAGCGGCCAGCATCTCCGCCGTGACGCCCGAACTTGAAAATCTGTTTTCGTTTCTCCGATTCCCCAGTGTTTCCACGGATTCGCGCCACGCGGGCGATGTCCGGCTCTGTGCGGAATGGTTGATCGCCAAACTGGCGGCGATGGGCTTGCGCACGGAGCTGCACGAGACGCCGAAACATCCGGTGGTCATCGCGCGCAATGAGCACCTTGCGGGGCGCCGCACGGTGCTCATTTACGGCCATTACGACGTGCAGCCAGTCGATCCGCTGGCCTTGTGGTCGAGCGATCCTTTCCAACCGGAGATCCGCGAGGGGAAAATCTGGGCCCGCGGTGCGACGGACAACAAGGGCCAGATGATGGCCCACGTGTTAGGCGTGGAGAAGACGCTGCGCGAAAACGGCAAGCTGCCGGTGAATTTGATTTTCCTGTTTGAAGGCGAAGAAGAGATCGGCAGCCCGAGTCTGCCGGCGTTTTTGCTAGAGCACCGCGACGCGCTGCGCTGCGACGTGATCGCCATTTCCGACACGGGCATGGTGGCACCGGGCGTGCCGACGCTGGGCTACGGCCTGCGCGGGATCGCTTGCTGCGAAGTGATCTTGCGCGGTCCGAAGGGCGACTTGCACTCGGGCTTGTTCGGCGGTGCGGTGGCAAATCCGGCGGCGGCTGTGGCGCGGCTGGTTTCCAGCCTCCACGGCTTGGACGGGCGCGTGATGGTCGATGGCTTTTACGACGCGGTGCGCCCGCTCGAAGCATGGGAACGCGAGATGTGGGCGAAAGTCCCCGGCGTGAGCGACGAGGATTTCCTGCAAGTCACGGGCTCTCCCGGCTTGTTTGGCGAGCCGGGCTACACGTCCGCCGAGCGCACCTGGGCCCGGCCGACTGCGGAGGTCAATGGCATCGGCAGCGGTTATCAGGGCGAAGGCTCGAAGACCGTGCTGCCGGCCGAGGCGTTTGCGAAACTTTCCTTCCGCCTCGTGCCCGACCAAAGCCCGCAGGTGGTCATGGAACAGGTCAAGCGCCACCTCGAACGCCACTGCCCGCCGGGCGTGGACATCGAGGTTCAAGTCGGCCACGACGGCAAACCGTACGTCGCCGATCCGCACTCGAAGTTCGGTCTCGCCGCGCAAGCCGCGTTGCGCCGCTCCTTCGGTGCCGAGCCGGTGCTGATCCGCGAGGGCGGCAGCATCCCGATCGTGCAAACCTTCCGCGACACCCTCGGGGTGGACACCTTGTTGTTAGGGCTCGCGCTTTCCGATGCGCAAATCCATGCACCGAACGAAAACTTCCCGGTTGCTAACTTCGAAGCTGGCATTCGCTTGAACCAAGCCTTACTTGCTGAACTGGCTCGTTAAGAGGAACCACCAAAGGCACGAAAGAGCACGAAAGGGAAGATGGATTCGTTGTCACTCGAAGCTTGGCGGTGCAGCGTTTTTTGGGTAGGTTCGACGATGTGAATCGAACGGAAAGCGGCTTGATCGGATGCGAATTGGAGGGGGAGCGGAAATTGTTTCATCGCGAGGTGGGGCTGATTTTGGATGCCGCGGTGGAGGTGCATCGGGTGCTCGGTTATGGGCTGCTGGAAAAACCATACGAAAACGCGCTGGTCCGCGAATTCGAGATACGGAGTATTCCCTGCATCCAGCAGCCACGGTATCCAGTGGATTATAAAGGCTGTCGGGTGGGGGATTTTGTTCCCGACCTGATCGCTTTTGGAAGTATCGTCATCGATACCAAAACCATCGATCACATTGGGGATTTGGAAGTCGGGCAGATGCTCAACTACCTACGTATCACGAAGCTGCGGGTTGGCTTCATTATCAATTTTAAACACCGTCGCATCGATACCCGGCGGGTGGTGCTTTAGCCTGAATTCAACGATAGAAACCACGAAAATCACGAAAGAACAGGAAATGGAGGAGTTGGGCTGGGTTGCTTCGGCTATCTCTACGATGATTCCGGGCGAAATCACCGCCTCTTAATTTTTCGTGCTCTTTCGTGCCTTTCGTGGTTCATTTTCCCCACACTTTCCGACATGTCCGATTCTAACGCCCCATCTGCCAAGCTCGACTTCATCCGCGAAATCATCGCCGAAGACCTCGCCACCGGCAAACATTCCACCGTCATCACCCGCTTTCCGCCAGAGCCTAACGGTTATCTGCACATCGGTCATGCGAAGTCGATCTGCCTGAACTTCGGCATCGCCGGAGAGCACCAAGAGGTGGGCGCGAAGTGCCACCTGCGCTTCGACGACACCAATCCGGAGAAGGAAGAAACGGAATACGTCGATAGCATCAAGGCCGACGTAAAGTGGCTGGGCTTCGACTGGGGCGCGGATCTTTATTTTGCCAGCAACTACTTCGACTTTTTCTATGACTGCGCGGTGCATTTGATCCGCGAAGGCAAGGCCTACGTCGAACAGCAATCGGCCGAAGAGATGCGTGCCAACCGCGGCAATCTCACCACGCCGGGCACACCGTCGCCATTCCGCGACCGGCCCGTTGATGAGAATCTCGACCTCTTCGCCCGCATGAAGGCGGGGGAATTCAAGGAAGGCGAGTGCGTGTTGCGCGCCAAGATTGACCTCGCTTCGCCAAACATGAATCTGCGCGACCCGGTGATCTATCGGATCATGCACGCGCATCACCACAACACCGGCGATGCGTGGTGCATCTATCCGTTGTACGATTACGCGCACCCGTTAGAGGACGCCTTGGAGCACATCACCCACTCGCTTTGCACGCTGGAGTTTGAAAACCATCGTCCGCTTTACGACTGGGTCATCAATCACTGCCCGGTGCCTTCAAAGCCGCGCCAAATCGAGTTTGCCCGCCTCAGCCTCACCTACACGGTGATGAGCAAACGCAAGCTGCTTCAGCTGGTCCAAGAAGGATTGGTCGGCGGTTGGAACGACCCGCGCTTGCCGACGATTTCCGGCCTGCGCCGCCGCGGTTATCCCGCCGAGGCCATTCGCCATTTTTGCAAACGCATCGGCATCACTAAATTCAGCGGCACCACCGATGTCGCGCTGCTGGAGTTCGACGTCAGAGATTTCCTCAACACCTCCGCCCCGCGCCGCATGGCTGTGCTCGATCCCGTGAAAGTCGTGCTGGAAAACTGGTCTACCGAACCACTCGCCGCCGCCGAGGTGGCGAACCATCCGCAACAGCCGGAAGCTGGCAACCGCGAAGTGCCGATGTCGGGCGAAATCTGGATCGAACGCGACGATTTCATGGAAGTCCCCGAGAAGAAATTTTATCGCCTCGGCCCCGATCGCCACGTCCGCCTCAAGGGCGGGCATATCATTCGCTGCAGCGGCTTTGAGAAAGACGCCGCGGGCAACGTCACTCTTATTCGCGCGGAAATCCTGCCTGGCACCGTCGGTGTTGATTCGCCCGCAGGCATCGAATGCCGCGCCGCGATCCACTGGGTGGACGCCGCAAGTGGGCTCGATGCCGAGGTCCGTATCTACGACCGCCTCTTCAGCGTGGAAGATCCCGACGCGGCGGAAGGTGGGTTCCTGAGCGTGCTTAATCCGAATTCGCTCAAAACTCTCACCGCCAAGGTCGAACCGTCACTCGCGGCGGTGGCCCAAGGATTCTCCTGCCAATTCGAGCGTGTCGGTTATTTCGTCGCCGATGCGATCGACCATCAGCCCGGGGCGAAACCTGTCTTCAACCGCACCGTGGCACTCAAGGATTCCTGGGTCAAAAAGGGCGGTCGTTAATAAGCGAGGACACTCCGGTCGTTGCTTCTAGCGAGTCATCCCCCCGCGTACCAACTGGCTCACGGTCGCGGAAGGTGATAGAAATATGAGCTGGAAGGCCGGGGCGGCAGGGATGAGACTGCGGCCACACCGTGTCCGACCTTTTTACCACTCCTGCGGCGATCTCCGGCAAACCGAACCCCGCCGAACCGCTGGCGGCGCGGATGCGCCCTCGTTCACTGGAAGAAGTGGCCGGCCAGCAGCATATTCTGGCCCCCGGCAAACTTCTGCGGCGCGCGATCGAGTCGGACCGCTTTGCGTCGCTCATCTTTTACGGGCCGCCGGGGACGGGGAAAACCACACTCGCCAGCGTCATCGCGCGGACGACGGGCTCGCGGTTTGAATCGCTCAACGGGGTGGAGTCGAACGTGGCGGAGATCCGCGCCAAGATCGACCAGGCCCGGACTTGGCGCGATTTGCGCGGCGAGACGACGATCCTGTTCATCGACGAAATCCACCGCTTTAACAAAGCTCAGCAAGACGTGCTGCTGCCGCACATCGAGCGCGGGGTCGTGCGTTTCATCGGCGCGACCACCCACAATCCGTATTTCCACGTCAACTCGCCGCTGGTTTCGCGCTCGCAGATTTTCCAGCTAGAGCCGGTGCCGGTCGACGATGTCATCGCGGTGTTAGAGCGTGCGCTCGCCGACGAGGAGCGCGGGCTGGGAGCCTATCACATTCTAGCAGAGCCTGCGGCACTGCGGCATTTGGCGGAGAAATCCGATGGCGATGTGCGCAAAGCGCTCAGCGCGTTAGAACTCGCTGCGCTGACGACGCCGTCGGGCGATGGGGATGCGTTGTGTCTGACTTTGGCGGTCGCGGAAGAATCCATCCAGCGCAAGGCCGTCGTTTACGACGCGCATGGCGACGCGCACCACGACACGATCTCGGCCTTCATCAAATCCATCCGCGGCTCCGATCCCGATGCGGCGCTCTATTGGTTGGCGAAAATGCTGCACGCGGGGGAAGATCCGCGTTTCATCACGCGGCGGCTGGTCATCGCCGCCTCCGAAGATATCGGTCTAGCAGATTCTAACGCCCTGCGGGTTGCCTTGGATGCACACGCCGCGTTCGAGTTTGTCGGCATGCCCGAGGGCCGGATTCCGCTGGCCCACGCCACCGTCTATCTGGCGACCGCCCCGAAGTCGAACACCGCCTACGCCGCCCTCGGCCTGGCGATGGCCGATGTCGAAAGCGGCAGAACACTCGCCGTGCCGGTGCACTTGCGCACCAACACCCGCAAAAAAATCGCCGCCGCCTCCGGTGAATCCGAGGCGGCGATGGAATATCTTTACGCCCACGACTACGAGGGAGCCTACATTCCCCAGGCCTATCTGCCAGAGGGCCGCAGCTACTATCAGCCCGGCGAACAGGGCATGGAAAAGCGCATCAAGGAGCGCCTCGAGTACTGGCGCAGTGCAAAGATCCCCGAAAAGTCGGAGTGAAGTGGAGGCTGATGGGGGCAGTGACTGATAGAAGCTGCAATCCCGCCTTGAATTGCTGGCTGCGCCGTGCATTCTCGCCGCCCGCCCATGGCAGGACCGACTTTCCAAGCACTCCCAGGATTCCGCGACTTCACTCCCCGTGAATGCGCGGTCCGTAATTATTTGTTCGAGACTTGGCGCGGCGTGGCCCGCCGCTGCGGCTACGTCGAGTACGAGACGCCGATCCTCGAGGACACCGGACTCTATCTAAAAAAGTCGGGCGGCGAACTTTCTTCGCAGCTGTTCCGCTTTGAAGACCAAGGCGGCCGCGACGTGACGCTGCGGCCGGAAGTGACGGCGTCGCTGGCTCGGATCGTCGCCCAGCATCAGCGGGATTTCCCGAAACCGCTCAAGTGGTTCGAGATCGGCCAATGCTTTCGCTACGAAAAACCGCAGAAGGGCAGGGGCCGCGAGTTCCACCAGTTCAACGTCGACATCCTCGGCGAGGGCGGCGCGGCGGCGGATGCTGAACTGATCTCGCTGGCGATCGAGACGATGCTGTCGTTTGGTTTTGTCGCGGGGGACTTTGTCGTCCGCGTCTCCGACCGGATGGCGTGGATCGACTTCGCTGCGGCGAATGGAATCGACGAAGAGCGCATCCCCGAGTTCCTCGGCATCATCGACAAGATCGAGCGCGAAAAGCCCGAAGTGCTGGCCCAGAAGCTCGCCGCGTTTTCACTCACCCTTGAAGGCGTCCGCGCTTTCATCGCCGATCCGGCGAATGCCTCTGCCGCCTACCTCGCGATCCTCGAAGATCTTTCCGCCCGCGGCTTTGCCGACTTTGTGGAGCTGGATCTTTCGATCGTCCGCGGCCTCGCCTATTATACCGGGGTGGTCTTCGAAGTGTTCGACTCCAAAAAGTCGATGCGCGCGGTTGCCGGTGGCGGTCGCTACGACACCTTGATCTCGACCATTTCCGACGGTGCGGTCGACATGCCCGCCACCGGCTTTGCGATGGGCGACTATGTTATTCGCAACCTCATCGAGGAAACCACGCACACCGCGATGCAGCTCGAAGTCTGGCTCCAGCGCAACGCCGCTAACTGCGATATCTTTGTCGTCGTGGCCGACGAATCGAAACGCGCCGAATCGCTGCGTCTTGTCACCGACCTGCGCCGCGCCGGCATCTCCGCCGATCTGCCGCTGGGC
>CAJXYV010000146.1 GCA_913063525.1 uncultured Verrucomicrobiota bacterium | reverse complement strand
AAGGACGGCAAGGTGGATCCGATCTCGCCATTCAATTTCAAGGGCGGCGCGTGGGTGCCGTGGTACACGCAGCACAAGATTCTGGCAGGGCTGAAGGATGCGTGGGTGTCGGGGAAAAACCCGCAGGCAAAAACCGTGACGCTGCGGCTGGCCGACTGGATGGACAGCATCACGGCGGTGCTGACGCCGGAGCAGCAGCAGAAGATGCTGCAGGTGGAACACGGCGGGATGAACGAGACGCTGGTGGAGATTTACGCGCTGACGGGCGAGGCGCGCTACCTCGCGGCGTCGCGACGGTTTTACCACCGGGCGATCCTCGATCCGCTGCTGGCGGGTCGCGACGAGCTGACCAACAAACACGCCAACACGCAGATCCCCAAGGTGATCGGCGAGGCGCGCAGCTACGAGGTGACGGGCGAGCCGGACGGTCGCAAGATCGCCGAGAATTTCTGGAAGACGGTGGTGCACCACCGTTCGTGGGTGATCGGCGGCAACAGCGAGCGCGAGCACTTTTTCCCGGAAGGGAAAGCGGCGGAACACCTCGGGCCGGAGACGGCGGAGACCTGCAACACCTATAACATGCTCAAGCTGACGGAGCATCTGTTCGCATGGCAGCCGAGCGTAGAGCTGGCGGACTATTACGAGCGCGGTTTATATAACCACATCCTCGCGTCGCAAGAGCCGAAACACGGGATGTTTGCCTATTTTGTTTCGCTCAAGCCCGGGCATTTCAAAACGTACAGCACGCCGCACGATTCGTTCTGGTGCTGTGTCGGCAGCGGGATGGAAAACCACACGAAGTACGGCGAGGCGATTTACTTCCACGACGACCACCAGCTGTACGTGAATCTTTTTATTCCGTCGGCGCTGACGTGGCAGAAGATGGGCCTGAAGCTAACGCAGCGCAGCGACTATCCGCGCAAGGATTTCAGCGAGCTGACGATCGATTCCGCGCCCAGCACCCCGCTGACGCTGCTGCTGCGCTGCCCGGCTTGGTCGGGCGGATCGCGTCTGGAGCTCAATGGCGAACCGCTGCCGACGGCGGGCAAACCCGGCCAGTATGCCGAGGTCACGCGCGTCTGGAAAACAGGCGACCGCCTGCGGATCACGACCCCACTGGGCGTGCACGCGGAAGCGTTGGAAGGCAGCCCGAACAAGGTCGCGCTGCTTTATGGGCCGCTGGTGCTGGCGGGCGATCTGGGCCCCGCGCCGGAAACGGCAAGTTTCCCCTACGCCAAGAACCAAGCCGACAACGACCGCTCCAAAACGGCCGAGGTGCCGGTGTTGACGAGCGGTCAAACCGGCGATCTAACGGCGGCGGTGAAACGGGTGCCGGGCGATGAGCTGAAATTCCAAACCGATGGCATTGGCCGCCCCGCGGAAGTGACGCTGCGCCCCTTCATGGATCTGCCTTATGCCCGCTACAACGTTTATTGGGACGTGGTGAGCGAGGCGGACTGGAAAAACCAGGAGGCCCGCCGCGCGGGCGAAAACCAACGCCGCCAGCAAGAGGAGGCGCGAATCGTAGACGAGATGAGCCCCGGAGAGCAGCAGTCGGAGATCGACCACCACCTGAGGTCAGAACAGTCGGAGATCGGCGATTTCCGCGACCGCAAATGGCGCGACGCCAAAAGCGGCGGCAGCTTCGAGTTCCAACTGAAGATCCAACCCAACACCCCACAACTGCTGCGCTGCACCTACTGGGGCGACGACGCCTTTGAGCGGGAATTTGACATCCTCGTCAACGGCAAGCTGCTGGCGACGCAGCGGCTCGAACACAACCGCCCGGGAGAGTTTTTCGACGTGGATTATCCGCTTGCCGCCGATCTGCTAGGCGCTCAAGAAAGGACCACCGTTCGCCTGCAGCCGCACCCCGGCAAGATGGCGGGCGGGCTGTTTCACGCCGCTGTTTTGAAAGTTTCGCCGTAAAACCCACGTTAGAATTTATCATTCATGATCACCCGCTCCATTCATCTACTGCGCATGGCGCTTTTTGCGTCCGCTCTCGCGCCGCTGGCCAGTCACGCCGCCGATGCCCCCACCCCCATTCTCGACGGGTTCACGGCCGACCCGTCGATCCACGTTTTCGGCGACACTTACTACGTCTATCCGACCTCCGACAAACCCAACTGGCAGACGACCGACTTCTCCGTCTGGTCGTCCAAAAACCTGGTGGATTGGAAAAAGGAGGGCATGATCCTAGACGTCACCAAGGATCTCAAATGGGCGAACATTGAGGCTTGGGCGCCTGACTGCATCGAGCGCAACGGCACTTACTATTTCTATTTTTGTGCCAAGGGAAAAGTCGGCGTCGCCAAGGCAAAAAGCCCGACCGGTCCGTTTGTTGACGCACTTGGCAAACCGCTGCTGACCAAAACCGGCAAGGTCCGCACCAACACCATCGACCCACAAGCCTTCATCGACCATGATGGCCAAGCGTATCTCTACTTCGGCAACGGCAATGGTTTCGCCCAGGTCTTCAAGCTCAAGCCCGACATGATCACGCTCGACGGCGATCCGGTGGACATTCCGCTCAAGGAATTCCGCGAGGGCATCTGCGTCTTTAAGCGCCAAGGAAAGTACTATTTCATGTGGTCGATCGACGATGCCCGCAGCCCGAACTACCGCGTCGGCTATGGCACCGCCGACACGCCTTTCGGCCCCGTCACCAGCCCGGCAGAATATGTCGTGCTGCGCAAAAACGGCATTGCCGTCGGCACCGCCCACCACAGCGTGGTCAACGTGCCCGGCACCGACCGCTGGTACACGGCCTATCACCGCCACGCGATTCCGGACGGCGGCGGTTACAAGCGCGAGACCTGTCTCGCACGCATGAACTTCAACGTCGACGGCACCATCCAGCCAATCAATCCACTGGGCCCTGCGTTTAAGGCCGGCGATATTGGCGAACCAATCACCCAAGGCAAAGGCCTGTCTGAATTAACCAGTCCTGCACCCATCCCCTTTACCCCCTCCAACCCGACTTTCACTGTCGAGGCAGATCAGGCCATCGCCAAAGTCAGTCCGCTGCACTACGGCATGATGACTGAGGAAATTAATCATTGCTATGATGGCGGTCTGTACGCCGAACTGATCCAAAACCGGACTTTCCAAGACGACCCAGTCAATCCGGTGCACTGGTCGGTGCTGCAACAAGACGGCGCTATTGCAAACATCGCCCTTGATCGCGATCGTCCGCTCAACAGCGACCTTCCCGTCAGCCTGCGTCTCGACGTCACCAAGGCATCGGGCAATCAACGCGCGGCCATCGCCAACGACGGCTACTGGGGCATCCCCGTCAAATCGGACACCCGCTATCGTGCGAATTTCCGCGCACTGGCAGGCGCGAACTTCAATGGTGCCGTCACCATGAGCATCGAAAGCGAGGACGGCGCGACGGTTTACGCCAAGACCGAAGTTTCCAAACTCACCGATAAGTGGCAAAACTACACTGCGATTTTAACCACGGGAAAACTCACTCCGACCACCCGCGCGCGCTTGGTGATCTCGGTCAACCGGCCTGGCTCGGTTTGGTTCAACTTGGTATCGCTGTTTCCACCGACTTGGAACGACCGCCCGAACGGCAACCGCATCGACCTGATGCAACTGATGGCCGACATGAAACCCGCGTTCCTGCGTTTTCCCGGCGGCAACTACCTACAAGGCAACACCGTGGAGGATCGCTACCCTTGGAAAAAGACACTTGGCCCCCTCGCGCAACGCCCCGGCCACATGGGCCCGTGGGGCTACCGATCCAGCGACGGAATGGGTTTGTTAGAGTTCCTGCTGTGGTGTGAAGACCTCAAGGTTGAACCGATCCTAGGAGTTTACGCGGGATATAGTTTACCAACCCCAGCCAATGGTCAACGCGGTACCCCCACCCTGCCCGGTGCCGCGCTGCAACCCTTCGTCGAAGAAGCGCTCGATGAAATTGAATATATTACCGGCGACGTGACGACCCGCTGGGGAGCACAACGCGCCAAAGACGGCCATCCGGAGCCATTCAAGCTGACCTATATCGAAATCGGCAACGAAGACTGGTTCGATAAATCCGACGGCTACGATGGCCGCTACACTCAGTTTGTTGACGCGCTCAAGGCCAAACATCCGCAGCTCCAGTTCATCTCCAGCATTGGCAATGAACAACCGGCGAACAAGCGCGTGCGCAGCCGCAAGCCCGACCTTCTCGACGAACACTATTACCTACCCGCCGACAAATTCGAAAAGAATTCACCCACTCATTTTGATTCCTACGACCGCAAGGGTCCCCGGATTTTTGTCGGCGAATGGGCCGCGCATGAAACCGCATTTCCACCATGGGACAAACGCTCGGCAGATGCCGCACCTACCCCAAACATGAAAGCGGCACTGGGAGATGCCGCATGGATGGCAGCAATGGAGCGCAACTCCGACCTGGTGACGATGCAGTGCTATGCACCGCTTTTCGTAAACGTCAATCCCGGCGCGCGCCAATGGCGCCCCAACTTGATCGGCTATGATGCGCTTAACTCGTACGGTTCACCCAGTTACTATGCCCTTCAAATGTTTAGTCGTTATCACGGCGACACGATTCTGAAGGCCTCGTTCGGCAATCCACCCGCGAACTCGGATCCGCTGCAATATACGGTGACTAAGGACAGCAAAACCGGAACAATCTTCATCAAGACCGTGAATTTCAAAAACACCGCTCAGACGATCAACCTTTCAATCAAGAGCGCAACCCGTCTCGCACCCACTGGAACCGCAGTCACTCTGGCAGCCAGCCTGACGGACACGAACTCACTTACCGAACCAAACAAAGTCATTCCCGTCACCTCGAAAGTTGCGAATGCCGGTCCGAACATGAACTACACCTTCGCACCTAACTCGATCACCGTGCTCCAACTTGACCCTCAATAAGCATTCCATTCTTTCGTCACCATGAAAAATCCACTCTTCCGCCATTGCCTGGCTCTCGTGGCATCTATCTGCATGAGCAGTTTGCTACCAGCAGCCAATCCGATCATCACCGACGTCTTCACCGCCGATCCCGCGGCCATGGTTCACGATGGCACGGTTTATCTTTACACCGGTCACGACGTGCCACCCGACAAACGCGAGGGCTACACGATGAACGATTGGCTGCTCTACTCGTCGACGGACATGAAAACGTGGAAGGCTCACGGCTCGCCGCTAGCCGTGAAAGACTTCACATGGGCTGCCTCCGACGCATGGGCCGGACACGTCATCGAAAAGGGCGGCAAGTTCTTTTGGTATGTCCCGATGAACCACAAGACGATCCACGGCAAAGCGATCGGCATTGCTGTCGCGGACTCTCCCACAGGCCCCTTCAAGGATGCTCGTGGCTCAGCCCTCATCACCAACGACATGACCAAAGAGGCGAAGATTTCTTGGGATGACATCGACCCTGCCGCATTCATCGATAACGACGGCCAAGCCTACCTGTTCTGGGGCAACACGAAATGTTACTACGCAAAACTCAAGCCCAACATGATCGAGCTGGATGGTCCAATCATGACTGTGGATGTGCCTAACTACACCGAAGCCCCGTGGGTCCATAAGCGAGCAAACATCTACTACCTGTCCTATGCCACGGGTTTCCCCGAAAAAACTACCTATGCCACGGCGGAAAAGATCACCGGCCCATGGACTCCCCGCGGCTTGCTCACCGAGATCGCCGGCAACTGCAACACCAATCACCAGTCCATCATCGAATTCCAAAAACAGTGGTATTTCATCTATCACAACGGGGGCATTCAACCATCCGGCGGCAGTTTCCGCCGCTCGGTCTGCATTGATCGCCTCGAATACAATCCCGACGGTACGATGAAATGCGTCGAACAGACCACGCAAGGTATCGATCCGGCATCGCGATAAATAGCATCCTTCACCGCCATCCACTCACCAACCGATGCACTTCCCACGAAACTTTCTCAAATCGCTAGGCTTCATTATCGCTCTTGGCGGTTCACAGCATACATTCGCTGATCCACTGGCCTTCCACAATTGGGCTACTACCCCACCGATGGGCTGGAATAGTTGGGACTGTTTCGGCACCACCGTTACCGAAAAGCAAACCAAGGCACAGACCGATTTCATGGCGGAAAAACTCAAATCCCACGGCTGGCAATACATCGTCGTGGACATCCAGTGGTATCAACCCACGGCCACCGGTCACGATTACAAGGAGGGCGCAAAACTCGCCATGGATGAATACAGCCGTCTCGTGCCTGCGCCAGAAAAATTTCCCTCCGCAGTCAACGATATGGGCTTCAAGCCACTCGCAGATTATGTCCATTCCAAGGGACTCAAGTTCGGAATCCACATGATGCGCGGTATTTCACGCCAAGCCGTGCAGCAAAACACGCCAATCAAAGATACCGTTTACCATGCCGCAGACATTGCCGACACCACGAGCATCTGCAAGTGGAACCCCGACATGTATGGGGTCGATATGAGCAAGCCCGGCGCGCAAGCCTACTACGACTCAATCATCGCACTGGTCGCCAGTTGGGGTGTTGACTTCATCAAGGTGGACGACATTAGCCGTCCTTATGATGCGGTTCAAAAATCCGAGATCGAAGCAATCCGAAAAGCGATCGATAAAACCGGACGCCCCATCATCTTCAGTCTTTCGCCTGGCGATACGCCGCTATCCACGGGTTCGCACGTCAACCAGAACGCCAATATGTGGCGCATCAGCGACGACTTCTGGGACGGCTGGAAACAATTATTATCCCAGTTCAAACGACTCCATGACTGGACCCCCTACCGGATCGAGGGTGCCTGGCCGGACGCGGACATGTTACCGCTCGGCATCGTCAAATTCAACCAAAAGACCCGCTTCACTCCCGATGAGCAATACACCCTCATGTCGCTATGGAGCATCGTCCGCTCCCCACTCATGCACGGCGGCGATATGACAAAGACCGATGACTTTACCCTCTCGCTGCTTACCAATGAAGAAGTTATCGCCGTCAATCAGCACAGCGCAAACAACCGGCAACTTTTCCGCACAGACGACGGACTGATCGCATGGGTCGCCGACATCCCGAATTCGGCGAGCAAGTACCTCGCTGTGTTCAACACCCGCGACGGCAAGGCAAACGAAAAAGCCACCATCCCCGTGACACTCGCCGATCTCGGACTCAACGGTGCCGTAAAAGCTCGCGA
>CAJXYV010000145.1 GCA_913063525.1 uncultured Verrucomicrobiota bacterium | reverse complement strand
GCTCTCATTCGCCGCTTTGAAGTACGACGGTTCGGTAGTTGCTTGGGGAATTTGGAACGCTGCTGAAGTGGCTGATGCTCTTGCCTCGAATGTCGAGGCGGTTTATTCGGCTCGAAATGCGTTTGCCGCTGTGAAACATGACGGGACGGTGGTGACCTGGGGGGTTCCCGGTTGGGGCGGTAACGGCGGGCCAGCCAACATCGGCACTTACGTTCCGCCCAGTCTACCTGCGACCCTCTACACCCGCATCGCTTCCACCGCCTCCGTCGGAGCTGTCTCCGGCAATCTCACCCTCGCCAGCACGGGGGATACCACGCAGGCCATCGCGCTCAGCGGCACGGTCACCGCTGCACCAACCCACACCCACCAGGAGTTGTGGCGCTTCGCCAACTTCGGCAGCTACGATTCCGCCGGCACCGCTGCAGACGATGCGGACCCCGACGGCGACGGCCTCAATAACCTGCTGGAATATGTGATGGGCAGCGACCCCAACGCCTCAGGGATGCCCTCCGCCACCCTTGCGCTCAACGGCGGGAACCTCGAATACACCTACGCCCGCAGCACCGCGGCCAAGGATGCCGGCGTCACCTATCAGGTCCAGTGGAGCGATACGCTCGAAGTCGGCAGCTGGAGTGCGCTGGACGTGACCGAGCAAGTCACCTCGACCCAAGGGGCACTGGAAACCGTCAAGGCCAGCGTGCCAGCCGGCAGCGGCGGCAAGCGCTTCCTGCGCCTGCGGGTGATGAAATAACCGGCAACTGAATTCAAAAAATCCCAAGGCCCCCCCGTCCGGAGTTCCGGATTCATCCGGTCTTCTCTTGGACCCAGCGCGATCCGCGGCGAGGGAGAAGCTAAGCCCCCGCGCGTCTTCGAGACAGGCCCGCGTGTCCTCGAGACAGGTCCGCGTGTCCTCGGGACAGGTCCGCGTGTCCTCGGGACAGGTCCGCGTGTCCTCGGGACAGGCCTGCGCGTCCTCGAGACAGGCCCGTGCGTCCTCGAGACAGGTCCGCGTGTCCTCGAGACAGGTCCGCGTGTCCTCGAGACAGGCCCGCGCGTCCTCGAGACAGGTCCGCGTGTCCTCGAGACAGGCCCGCGTGTCCTCGAGACAGGCCCGCGTGTCCTCGAGACAGGTCCGCGTGTCCTCGAGACAGGCCCCCGCATCTTCAACACGGCCCCTCGCGGGAGACCGTCATCCCGGCCTTTCTCCGGGAAGCGTGCGCTTGTCGAGTTGACAGCCATGGCGCGGCGACCTTGGATGCTTGCGCTAATGGATGAATTGGGAAAACAGCTGCTCAAAGGGGTGTCGCGCTCGTTTTATTTGAGCTTGCGGCTGCTGCCTGGACCGATGCGTGGGGCGGCCAGCCTCGGCTATCTGTTGGCGCGGACCAGCGACACGCTGGCGGACAGCGCAGCCGCCCCGGTGGAGCTGCGCCTGCAATGCCTCGAATCGTTCCGGGCTGCCGTCGCGGGTCATGGCGAGAATCCGCGTTGGCCCGTATCGCTTCTCAATGCGATCCCAGACTCACGGGAGCGGCATTTGCTCGAAGCCTCGGGCGAGGTTCTCAGGTGGCTGAGGCGTCTGCCGATGGAGGAAGCTCTGCTGGTGCGCGAGGTTTTGGAAATCATCGTCAGCGGCCAAACGCTGGATCTGGCGCGCTTTGCCGAGGCCAGCCAGAATCATCCCGTCGCCCTCCCCAGCGATGCCGCGCTGGATGACTATGCATGGCGAGTTGCGGGTAGTGTGGGGGCGTTCTGGACGAAACTCGGGCTATTGACGATGGGGGATAAATTTTCGAAAGCAGCGGAAGCGGAGTTGCTGGAGCGCGGCATCGCCTACGGCAAGGGCCTGCAGCTGGTGAATATCCTGCGCGATGTGGCGGCGGATCTGGCGGTGGGGCGTTGTTATCTGCCAGTCACCGATCCGGGGGACCGGGAGGCGCTGCTCGCCTGCCACGCGCGCTGGCTGATCCGCGCGGATGATTGGCTGGCAAATGGCGAAACTTATGCGGCGCTGCTGAGTTCGCGGAGGCTGCGGGCGGCGACGGTTTTACCGGCCATGATCGCCCGCGCGACCCTGGAGCCGCTGCGCGGTGCGTCCTGGGAAATCCTCCAAACGCGGATCAAAGTGCCGCGCAGTGTGGTGTATCGGTCGATGATCCGGGCGTTCTTTTAAGAAAATAGGTCCGATAGGTCCGATAGGTCCGATAGGTCCGATAGGTCCTATCTTAATTCCTTCACTTACGCTTTCAGCAACGCTTCCAAGCGTTGCATCAGCGGCGGGTGCGAATAATCCAGCCACACCCGCAGCGCCGATGGCGATGGGTGGGACAGGTGATCGGCCGTCATTTTTTTCAGGGCCTCGCCGAGCGCCGCACCTTCGCCGGTGACATGGGCTGCATAGGCGTCGGCCTCGAATTCGTGCTGGCGCGACCACGCGTTGGCGAAGGCACCGAGCAGCTTGGAGACAGGGCCTAACAAGATGCTGAACAACACCAATCCGACATGCGGGGAGATTTGTTTCACCCCGAAGGCATCGAACAGCAAGCGGGCGAAGGCTCCGTGCGGATCGGTGGCAAGTCCCAGCAAGTAGAAGATCACCGCCATTTGTACGATGCCGACGGCGAGTCGCTGCTTGATGTGGCCGCAGCGGAAGTGGCCGATTTCATGGGCCAACACACCGAGCAATTCCTGCGGGCTGCTTTTTTCGATCAAGGTGTCGAACAGGGCGATCTTCTTCTGTTTGCCGAGGCCGGTGAAAAACGCGTTGGCCTTGGACGAGCGCTTCGAGCCATCGACTACAAACACGCCCGTCAGGGGAAATCCGCAGCGTTCGCCCAGCGCTTCGATCTGCTGCTTCAGCTCGCCGTCCGGCATCGGCGTGAATTTGTTAAATAGCGGCATGATCACCGACGGCGCAAAGTAGGTCAGGATCAATTGGAAGGCGGTCACCACCGCCCATGCCCACAACCAGGCGTGGGGGACATTGCCAAAAATCCACAACACCGCGGCCATCAGCGGCAGGCCGATCACCGCCGCCAAGACCAGCCCTTTGAGCCGATCCATGACAAAAGTGGCGGGCGTCGCGCGGTTGAAGCCGAAGCGCTGTTCGGTCACAAAGGTGTCGTAAATCGAAAATGGCAGGGAAATCAAACTTTGGCCGAGAAGCAGCAGCGTGAGAAAAATCAAACCCGCCACCACCGGTGTCGGCGACAGCGAACGCGCCAAGAGATCCAGCCAGCCAAAGCCGCCGAGCGACCAAAACACCAAGAGCACCGCCAGCGAAACGGTCGACTGGATGATCCCGACGCGGGCATTGGCTTTCAGGTAGTCTCGCGCGCGGTCGAGCTTTTCCTCGTCCATCAGCCCGCTCAGAATCTTCGGCACCGCGCTGGGGAATGCCTTCAAATCCAGCAAAGTCGCGGCGAATTCCAGCTTCCAGAGCGCAAACAGCCCCACCAAGATCATCACCGACATGAAGTTCCAATCGCTCATGGCCGCCATCATGCACGGCTGGCGCAGGCCGACAAGCTCCGGTCGCGCGGACAAACTACTCCCAATTCTGATTAGAAATTTGACGATCCACCACAAGCGCGTCAATCATGCGAAGGGAGAATCCGATTGTTGAAAAAATCCGTTGGGGGTTCGCTGCCTCAGCCGCGCCATGGTAAATTCCAAGTGAGTTTCAATGACTGCTTGGATTCTGCCTTGCCACGCGCTTCGATTTTGATACATTAATGATGTCATGAAAACGATCCTTGATCTGCCGGAAGACTTGCTGATTGCCGCAAAGCAGTTGGAATCACGCCGTCGCACGACTCTCAAGGAGATGGTGACCCGCTCGCTGCGTCGCGAAATCGGTCTCGATCCGGCAAGCATTCTGCCGCCAGACAGCCCATACGAACTGAGCGAATACGGGCTGCCCCGGCTGAAAAAGCGACCCGGCCAGCCTTTGATTACCAGCGAGATGATTTATCATATGATGGATGAAGAAGGCGTCTAGTTGCAGACGATGATCGCCCAGTCGTCCCCCCCCTCGTTTGATGATCGCTCTTTTTGACATCAATATTCTCATTGCGATGGCCGATGAGCAGCACGTTCACCACCGTGGACGATTGGCTTCATTTGACCGACGGATCGATCCCTCGCTGCTCCCGGGTGGCAGAGGCGCCTACTTGGTCGTTAAGGAGCCTACCGCCTAATTGCATTCTTGCGGTGAGGCGAGCGAATCGGAAATAGCTGATCCAGCGGGGGAGATGGAGATCCCACATCGTCTTGCCATACGCGGATTCTGGTCTTAGAACTTTCCGTCCCCATGGTGAGTCTATCGTTCCTTTGCCGACTTTTGCTGATCTCATGTCTCGCGACCTTGCCGATCTATGCCGAAAAGGCAGCTGCGCCGAAGGCTCCGGTCCCGACTCCTTCGGGGCTGCCCGTTGCGCGCAGCGCTGCCGATGGCGCGATCAGCACCCGCAAGGATGCCCGGGCGATCACGCTTAAAATCCCCGCGCCGCGCGGCCAGATCGTCGACCGGGAAGGGGAGCCGCTGGCAAACAACCGCGTCGCCTACCAAGTGGGCTTGCAGTTCCGCCAGTTTGAAAATGCCGACCGGAGTTTTGTGATCAACTGGGCCCGCAGCCGCATGGACTCGCTGCGCTTGCTGGTCCAAAACTCGGTGACGAAGACCGACGATGAAATCTTCGACCACTACCGCAACCGTCGCTGGCTGCCGCTGTTGGTGACCGGGCAGCTCGGCGAGAAGGAGGCCCACGGCATCGAGGCCAAGCTCACCCCCGGCCTGATCCTGCATCCCATCTATCGGCGGAGCTATCCGAACGGCGAGCTCGCGGCGCATATTCTCGGCTACTCGGGCAGCGTCGGGAAATTGCCCACGGGGCCGATCAATTTCAACGAGCCGCTGTGGGAGGAATCCGAAGGCCGCGCCGGGCTGGAGAAAATCTTCAACACCCAGCTCACCGGCGAGCCCGGTATGAAGCGGCTGCTGTTTGACGAAAACGGCAGCAAGCTGCTGGAGGAACAGGTCAAACGGCCGCGTCCCGGCGGCACCGTGGTCACCACCCTCAACCTCAAGTGGCAGAAACTCGCGGAGGCCACGCTGCGCGATGGCTGCCGCCGCGGTGCCTTTGTGGTGATCGATGTGGTGACGGGCGAGGTCTTAGTCATGGCCTCGCGGCCGGCCTTCGATTTGAACCGCTTCATTCCCGGCATCAACGACGTCGATTTCAAAGCGCTCGAAGTCGACCCCGCACAGCCATTGTTTGGTCGCGCTTTCCAGTCGGCCTATCCGCCGGCGTCCTCCTTCAAGCCGATCGTCGCGCTCGCGGCGCTGGACAAAGGCACGGTGTCTGAAACTTCGACCATCAATTGCCCCGCCGCGATTACCATTGGCAAAACGACTTTCAACAACTGGACGAAAATCCCCGAGGGTTCGATCGACGTGAAGCGCGCGCTCGCCCGTTCCTGCAATACGTGGTTCTATCAGGTCGGCATCGATGTCGGGGCCACTACCTTCCTCAGCCTTGCGCGCAATCTCGGCTTTGGTGCCCACACCGGTTTGCCCTTGATCGGCGAAAGCCCGGGCCTGGTCCCGAACGACGAGTGGATGCTCAAAAACGAAAAACGCCGCATTCTCGACGGCGACACGGCGAACCTTTCCATCGGCCAAGGCAGCCTGCTCGCCTCGCCGCTGCAAGTGGCGCAGGCCATGGCGGGCATCGCCAACGGCGGCGCGCTGCCGAAACTCCAGCTCATCCGCCAGATCCAGGACACCCGCGGCCGCGTGATCCAGGCGTCGGTCCCCGAGCGCAAAAACCTGCTGGGCGTCGATTACCACGCGGTGGAAATCGTCCGCGACGGCATGCGCGACGTGGTCAACTCGGGCGGCGGCACCGGCCACGGCGCGGCCCTGGAGTTTACCGAACTCTGCGGCAAGACCGGCACCGCCCAGTGGGGCCCAAAGGCCAAAGAACAGCGCCTCGCCTGGTTCGCCGGTTTTGTTCCGCACGACAATCCGCGCTATTCCTTCGCCGTGCTCTACGAAGGTCGCCCGGGCGAAACGGTTTCAGGCGGACGGATGGCGGCACCGATGGTTCGCAAGTTTTTCGAAGGCATCAAAGACGACATCAAGGACGAGATCGCCCCACCGAAAAAAGCCCTGCTCGTCATCGACGAAAATGTGCCCAAGGCGGAGGTAGTTCAGGAGGTGCCGCTCGATCCGGAGGCATCGCCGCCGGTCGCCATTCCGCTCAAGGCACTGCCGGTGGAGGCGCAGGATCTTCCTTCCGGCGCGGGCGATGATGGGGTTTCCGATGGCAGCACTGAATCAGCAGTGCCAGAAAAAACGCCTGCCATGCGCGCGATCCGAGTCGGTGAGGACGAGGTGATCCAAGAGGGTGCCGAGGAACCCTAAGGCGGGCGATCCTACGGCGGTCGAGCGTGTCTGCCCGTCTTCGATTTGAAACTCACCCCTTGCCGTCGGCCCAGAGCTGGCTTTAACTCCGCGCATGCACGAAGAAATCAAACTCACCCGCGAAGTCGCCGCCATCCAAATCCCTAGCGGCGACACCCTCTCGCTGCCAGCCGGCACGGCGGTCTTCATCACCCAGCGGCTGGGCGGCACCTACACCGTCGCCACCTCCCAAGGACTGGCGCGGATCTCCTCGCAAGATGCCGACGCGCTCGGCGTCAATCCCGAAGAAGAACTCAAGAAACAGGCTGAGGTTGTTCGTCTCAAAGACGCCCCGTTAGAAGAACAAGTCTGGTCCCAGCTCAAAGGCGTTTACGACCCGGAAATCCCGGTCGACATCGTCAACCTTGGCCTCGTTTACGACTGCGCCATCGAAGAATCCGACGGCAAAAAAACCGTTGCTGTCAAAATGACCCTCACCGCCCCCGGCTGCGGCATGGGTCCCGTCATCGCCGCCGATGCTCAGGCCAAGATCATGACCATCGACGGCATCGACGACGCCCGCGTCGAACTCGTCTGGGATCCCGCCTGGAATCAGGAGATGATCACCGAGGAAGGGAAGATGAAGCTGGGGATGATCTGATCCCACGGTTTTTTCCCTTCAAGAGCGGTCCGCTGCGTGTGGCTGGGTCCTCCGGCCCCAGACCGTTGTTTGGGCGTCTCGCCCAAAGGAAATCTGGCGCGGATGAATTGCTGTTTTTGACGAGGAACGGGTCGC
>CAJXYV010000144.1 GCA_913063525.1 uncultured Verrucomicrobiota bacterium | reverse complement strand
CTTGGGCTGACACCGCAGTGGTTTTGGGCATGAACGTCGATGTTTCCAAGCGCTCAGGAGCTTACTTGAGCCTGCATAGCACCGGCAACGTCGGTATCGGCACTTTAACGCCTGGCTTCCCGCTGAACATGTCAAATGCAATGGGTGATAAAATCTCACTGTGGGGTAATTCGGGTAATAGCACTGGTTTCGGCATTCAGAGTAATCTTCTGCAGATTCACACGGATACCAGTGCCGGTGACGTCGGCTTCGGCTACGGCTCTTCGGCCGCGATGACCGAAACCATGCGTATCAAAGGCAATGGCAACGTCGGCATCGGTACCGCCAGCCCTGCTTACAAACTCGATGTGGCCGGCAACGCCCACGTGAGCGGACAAATGAATGTGGACGGTGCCATCGTGATGGCAGACGGGCCGTCGATTTGGGGTAAAAACACCTCGGGTGGCTCTGAGCAGACTTTTTGGCCCCGGTCGGCTAACGGAACATACATCAACTACGGCACCAACGGATTCTACATCCGCAACAACGCCTCGACCAACACTATGACCATGTCGGACAGCGGCATCGTCCAGATTGGCACGAGTTCGTCGGATGCCCGTCTGAATGTCGGAACGGTCAATGCCTCGGTTTATATAATCGGATATCTCGATACGAATGGAGGCCAGTACGGGGATTCGACTGCTACTCGCCCCTTTTCAATTAGGGCTGATGGGGTCATTCTTTCGCCGCTGGTTGCCGTTACCTCGGATCTCCGGATCAAAACGGATTTGCATCCAACCGATTCGGTCAAGGATCTCGAGACCTTGATGGGAATTGAAGTCACCGACTACCATTTTAAGGACAAAATTGCTAATGGCAATACTCCGCAGAAGAAGGCGGTCGCCCAGCAGTTGGAGAAAGTTTATCCACAAGCCGTAAATACCACCAAGGGCGTGGTGCCGGATATTTATCAAAAGGCCGAGATTAAAGACGGCTGGGTGGCACTGGCCACCGACCTCAAGGTGGGGGATCGGGTGCGACTCATCAGTGACAAGGAAGAAGGTATTCACGAGGTCTTGGAAGTGAAAGCCGACAGGTTTCTCACCCAATTTAAACCCGCAGGCGGTCAGGTCTTCGTCTATGGCCGCGAGGTGAATGATTTTCGTTCGGTGGACTACGATGCGATCGCGATGTTGAACGTCTCGGCGACGCAGCAACTCAAGCGGGAGAAAGACGCGGAGATTCAAGAGTTGGACCGTCAGCTTAAAGAGAAGGATGCCAAGATCGCTGCGCTGGAGGCCAAGGTCGCCGCTCAAGACAAGCGCAGCACCGCCCAGGCGGACGAAGTTACCTCGCAAAACGCCAGGCTGATCGCCCTCGAAAAGCGGATGAGCAAGGCGGGTGCTCCCGAGACCGTCTCGATCAAACTCGGCGACCCGTAAATTTAAAACTCCGCATTCCGCATTTTTCAGACGCCCATGTTACTGCCCAACGCCCATTTTGCACCTGATCCCTTTGCGGGGATGAGGGCGGCGCGGCGTGGTTGGGTTGCTTGCAGTAAGTCTCAGTTGGCTTCCCATAAGCCTAAGTTGGCTTGCCGCAGGCCTCAGTTGGCTTGCCGCAGGCCTCAGTTGGCTTGCCGCAGGCCTCAGTTGGCTCCTCACAGGCCTCAGTTGGCTTCTCACAGGCCTCAGTTGGCTTCTCACAGGCCTCAGTTGGCTCGCCGCGAGCCTCAGTTAGCTCGCCGCGAGCCTCAGTTAGCTCGCCGCGAGCCTCAGTTGGCTCGCCGTGAGCCTCAGTTAGCTCGATTTGGGGTAGCTGTTGCCCTTTTTGCGCCGCGATGGGCGCGCTGCCGCCCAATTTTTGGATTTTAAGATGTTTTTTCGTTCGTTCACTCAATTTTTCGCCAACATGAACTCCCGTCTCATCCGCTGCCTTGCCGTTGTGCTTGCCGTGACTGCCGCCCCTCTGATCGAGGCGCAGCCGTACGATGCCTCCGCTGGCAACTTTAACTGGATCTTTGCGCCATACACGGCTGCGGGAGCTGCGGCCACGCCCTACGGCCCGCCGACCACTCAGGGGAGCACCGCCAGCACGATCAGCAACCAATCGGCACTGCCGCAGACGGTAAACAGCAACTTCCAAGGCGTAGGCCAAGTGGCGGGATCTTCCAGTGCCAAGTCGGTGGCCAGCGTGCCGACCTATACCTACGCCGCGACTTATCCAGCAACCTCGACCAGCTCGATCGTGCTGGAGAATAGCTTTTTTGGGGGAACCTTTGCTTCGGGCGTGCCGCGCTATTTCATGGGCGATGTGATGACGCCGCCACTGGTCCAGGTCGATGGGGTGACGCCAGCTCCTGCGGGCTATTGGCGGACTAAACCGGTGGAGCCGGGCGAGCTGATCAACGGCGCAACTCCCGTGGCAAATTACAGCGTCAGCGTCACCGCCTGCAGCACGAGCAGCAAACAAGTGACGGTGGCCAGCGTCACCACGGGAGTAGTGGTAGGCGCGACACTGCTGGGCGAACCGATCACTACGATCAGCGGTACCAACATCACCCTGGCGGGAACGGCCAACCAGACGATCACCGGTTCGACGGCGGTGACGGTGACGCCTGCGATGAACTATTATTACAGCCCGCACGCGGAAAAAGTTTACGCCTCGCAGCCGGGGCGGGTGCAGATCACTTGGGTGACACTGGCGGCGACGGCTGGGACCTATGGCATGACAACGGAGACCTTTTCGGTGTCGTCGAACACGGTGACCAAGGTGCGGACGATTTACTGGACGGAAGGAAGTTTTGATGGGCCGAAGGTGCCTGTGACGGATGGCCGGATTACCACCGTCAATCCGGTTTTCAATAGCAACGTGCCAAAAGCCGTGGCGCAAGAGGTCGATATTCCCGGCTACGTGCCAACCGCCGAGAATCTGACCACTCTGTCCTTCGATAAATACAGCGGCAATGGGATGATTCACGCATACAATGTGGAGGGGCGGATCCTGATCGAGTACCTCGGCAATGTCCGATTGGGCAACAATGTCTATGATTCCCTGGGCGTCGATGTGGTGGATATGGTGCGCGCACCCGACATCAATTACTTGACGGTCAATTTGGGCAAAACACTCGCGCCGCACGACGGCGATGCGAGTTTGACGGCTTCGCCGCTGCTCAGCACCCAAGCGGGTGGCACGAGTTATTATGGAACCACCGCCAAGGCTGACGGTTCGGCGGAGTATGCCGCAGAGCGCGAGAGCGGCGCTGCTAATACCCCTGATAATGGCAGCCCGGCATCGCCCGATGCTTACAACAAGGTGGTCTTTTACTGGCTGGAGGCAGGAAGTTTCGGCATGAAATGGCCGAAGTATCAGGACCGCTACTGGCTGCGCTGGTCGCCCAATCTGGCCGATTACGCCCACAATACGGTGGATGCGACCGGCAGCACGGCGGACAACGGCCTGCAATTCACCGACGGCTTGTTGCCGCAAATCGTCTATCAGGACGACGGCAGCCAAGTGGAGGCCAAGATCGACGATACCACCCAGCGCCTTTACGTGAATTTTGATGCTGGCTCGGACCTGCGCAACCGCTCGCTGCTGAAGTTCACCAACACGGGAGCGACGTGGTACGTGAATCTTTACACCCAGGCCGAGACCCGCAGCCTCGCGCTGGCTTCGACCAGTGTCACCACCAACGGGGTGACTGCGGTGACGGTGAGTAGCACGATGGGGTTGGAAGTGGGAATGATCGTCTCTGGAACAGGGATTAGCGGCACCGCGACGATCGCCAGCATCACTGACAACAGCCACTATGTGCTGTCGACTGCCATTGCGAATGCCACGAACACCTTGAACTACACGGTGGAAGAGGATCTTAGTGCACCGATCAATGGGACGGCGATGGTCGGTACACGTCTCGCGGCACCGAGTGGTCACGAGATTGCGGGCTACATTTCCGCAGGGACGGACTATTACCCCGCAGGCTATCTGAATCCGAGTGTGGTCGGCGTCGCTGCTGCCAATGCTGGGGCTATCATCCCCGTCAATGCCCTGCCGACCGACAAGCTGCTGACGGTGCGCTGGTTCAAAAAAATCGCGGCACCGAGCGCCAACTTCAAGGATCTGTATGTGCCGGGCAAGGTCGGCCGCTACACGGTGAGCTATCCCGTGGCACCGTCGCAGATCGTGATCGCCCAAGGGGTCGGCACGGGCGACCTGTCAGGCGAAGAAGGCGCAGGCACGGTCTACGTGCAAAATGATTTCACCCAACCGGGTTACAATCCCAACGAGGAACATGCGTTCATGATGAACGGCACCCCGAGCCGCGCTTATGCCTTGCGCGACGATTTGAACATCCAGTCAGGCACGAGTTACACGTCGGAGCCCTATGTTTTGGTAGCCTACACCAGCGCGACAGACCAGCGGCCAGCGATGCACGCTTATCAGGTGCTGCGCAGCAATGCGACCTTCAGCTTCAACTACACCGCGACGGCGGGGACTCTGCTGGTGAAACCCTATCCGCTGCCGCTGTTGCCGTTGGCGATGACGGGCACAGGCATGGCGCGCACGGCCAAGGATATTGAAATCCTCAGTGCGGTGGATGCTCCCAGCAACACGAGTTTCAGCGCCGATCCAGCCTACTCCAGCTTCACCTTTGAGGATCGCAAGGGCTTCACGTGGGTTCACCGCGGGCCGCACGGCGATCCAAAGCTGTTGAGTTCGACCGCCAGCGGGACCACCGTCACTGTCAGTAGCACCACTGGACTGGTGGCGGGGATGGCCGTCAGCGGCACCGGCATCAGCGGTACGGGCACCGCTTCGATCGTTAGCATCACCAATGGCACAAGTTATGTGTTGTCGCAGAGTGCCACGGCGACGGCGCAAACGTGGTCGTATTTGCCGGCCTTGTCGATGAAGCTCTATTACACCAGCCAAGATGGATTTTTCATTCCGGGAGCGACCCGCACGACCTCGCAGCCGGCCGTGGGCACGATTCTGCCATTTCTTCGTAATCCCGCTCGCACGGGTCAACCTCTTTCGATCAATAACATTGATGCCTACGCGACCACCGCTTCAGGAACTGACCAAGCAGATGCGCCGCTGACCATCACCTATCACCCCGCATGGCCGACGGATGCTCCCGAGCTGCGGGTTGGCGAAACGCTGGCGCTGCCGAAGTTTGGCCTGCCCCAGATCCGAGGCCAAAAAAGCGCGCAGGTGCTTTACCAACAGTCCGTGGCTAAGGATTCGACCAATTCGTCGACCAAAAACAGCGTGACTCTGCTCGATCCGACTCGCGAAAAGACCGTGGCCATCGATACGGCAGGCTTGACTCAGTTGCCCAGCTCGATCGCCACCAGCGTTTACCAAGGCAAGACGTATTTCCAAAAGCTGCCGCCCGACCTGCAACAGCGGTTTTACTATGACCCGATGCGCGGCAGCAAGGGCACTCTGGTGCTTAAAGGCGTGTTCCACGACGAGGCGGCCGGCGAAGATTATTTCGATCTAAACCTGCTGACGACGGCTCAAGAAGATGCGATCAATTCCCTGGAAACGACCACGGGTGCGGATCATACCGCATGGCTCAAGGCGATCAAGACCCTCAAGACGACGGTGGAAACCTTTGTCGAAAACCCATCGAAGCTGGGGACCTATATGGTCGATACCGCCACCACCCAAGCCGTGGATGTTTATGCGGCCAGTGATAACGCTTCGATCAAAACCGTCACTTCGCTGAAGCGTCGTTTCGGCCGGTTTTTCAAGTCATGGTATCGGACCAATCAAACGACGTACACCAATGCACCGGTGATCGCGGCGATTGAAGATCCCGACACGGCCGTCGATAGCTACGCTCTCACGGCAACGGGTCAAGGAACGGGCTACGTGACGATGGTCTTTGGCAACGGCAAGGCCTTTACGCCCACGGGCGATCCGGTGCAGGTCAAAGTGCTGAAAGTCAGCAATCAGCTCTACACGGGTGATTTGAAAATCATCAGTTCGAGCAATCCGCTGGATGAACAAGTGACGCTGCGCCACAGCGCCGACTTTGCCGGCAAACCGGACGATTATGAGTTCGACTGGCGCTGGGCGACGGGCGCGGCTAGTTCGCCTGCAATTTATTCGACAGTGATGACCACCCGCATCGGCGATCCGACGGCGAGCACCCAAAACTGGACGATTGCCAGCGACCCGGGTGCGTTGACCGCCAGTGACGCCCAATACACAGCAGCAGGTGCGGCGCTGCCGCTGCCGCGCTCGGTCAATGTCCACCCCGTGAATTACGTGATGGACGCGCAAAATCAGCCGACGACGGTGATTGAGTCGACCAGCTACACGGATGATGAAAAAGACGCGGGTGATCCGGCGCTGATGCTGAAATACCCTGCGGGCGTGACCTTGAGCGATCCGATTCCTGCCAAGATCGTCTTCAGCGCGACCTTGGGCGATTTCGATGGCTGTGTGCTTTACGTCAATCACAAGGCGGCGCTGGCTTTCAACGCGCCGAGCGATTTATTCACCTCGGTGGGTGCCAGCACGGGCCTAACGACTAACGGCCTGAGCAAGCAATTCAGCATCGATCCAAGTTATTTCACCGTGGGTGCTAATACGATCGAGGTGGCGGTTTACTCCGACGCCGATGCCAATTCGATGTCGAATCTGAACTTCAAGTTGGAAGCGGCCCAAGAAAGCGACCTCGTGGCGAGTGGCAGCACGTGGATGAAACCGGCTGATTATAACCCCACCACGGGGGTAGACTCGGTCAACAGCAACACCGCGATCATTGGTGGTTCGCCGACCAATCCGTTTGGGGGGTCAACTTTTGTGCTCAATGACCGCTGGTTTACGATGCGCTACCGGCCGAAGGCCAGTGCGGGCAATGTGCTGGGCACGCCGTGGTCGCGCTGGATGCCGCCGCAATTCACCGAAGGCTGGGTCAAGCGGGTGCTGGCCGCGATCAATCCTTTTGAGCAGCGAGTCAAAGATCTTTCCAGCAATGCAGTCAACACTGACGTCAGTGTAATCACCCAAGCGGGAAGCCGCTGGGAAGGGGATCTGGCGTTGACGATGGACAACATCAATGATGCGGGACTGATCGCCATTTACGAAACCGTGCTCAATCGCGCCAAGAGCATGAGCATCGACGCTAATACCAACGATCCGGACACCAATAATGCGTTGATTCTTGCCGCAGGATACCTCAACGATCTCTACACCATCCTCGGCAACGAGGCCTACGCCGACGCGGCCAATTCGACGATTT
>CAJXYV010000143.1 GCA_913063525.1 uncultured Verrucomicrobiota bacterium | reverse complement strand
CGGTTTTCCTTCTATGGCATGCGCACGATTCTGGTCGTGTTCATGATCCAGTACTTGCACTTCATGGATGGCCGCGGCGGCCGCGAACTTTCCAGCAACCAAGCGGTGGAATACTACCACCAGTTCGCCAGCTGGGTTTATTTCACGCCGCTGTTAGGCGCCCTGATCGCCGACATTTTTGTCGGGAAATACCGGACCATCCTCTGGCTCTCGATCGTCTATTGCCTCGGCCACGCCGCGCTCGCCTGTATGGGCTCATACGGCAGCTCGCCGGGTTGGTTGTTCGCGGGGCTGGCGTTGATCTGCCTCGGCTCGGGCGGGATCAAGCCCTGTGTCTCGGCCCACGTCGGCGACCAATTCGGCAAGTCCAACCACCACCTGCTGTCGCGGGTCTACAACGGCTTCTACTTCTCGATCAACTTTGGCTCCTTCTTCTCCACACTGCTCACGCCGTGGCTGCTAGAGCGCTACGGGCCGCACTGGGCCTTCGGCGTTCCCGGCGGTTTGATGGCCATCGCCACCCTCATGTTCTGGCTCGGGCGCAACCGCTTCGTCCACATCCCGCCATCGAGCCACGGCTTTTTTAAAGAAGCCTTTTCCCGCGAGGGCCTCGTCGCCCTCGGCAAACTGATCCCACTATTTTCCTTCATCGCGGTCTTCTGGTCGCTCTACGATCAGACCGGTTCCTCGTGGGTGCTGCAGGCGGAACAAATGAACCTGCACTTTCTCGGCATCAATTGGCTCGAATCTCAAATCCAAGCCGTCAACCCGATCCTGATTCTCGTCTTCATCCCGCTCTTCAGCTTCATCATCTATCCGTGGCTCAACCGGCATTTCCTGCTCACCCCGCTGCGGAAAATCGGCATGGGCCTGTTTTTGATCGCCGTCTCCTTTGCTCTCACTACCCTGATCCAAACGTGGATCGATGCCGGTCAGCGTCCCTCCATCGCCTGGCAAATCGCGGCCTACGTCATCATCACCGCTGCAGAAATCATGGTCTCCATCGTCGGGCTGGAGTTCGCCTACACCCAGGCCCCCAAGGCGATGAAGTCGTGGATCATGGCCCTGTTTTCACTCTCCGTCTGGGGTGGCAATCAGTTCACCGCGCAGGTCAATCACTTCATCGACATCCCCTCCGCCGGCATCCTCCAATTTGAACAGGCCGCCGCCAAAAATCTCCTGTCGTCGTCCAGTATCATCCTGCCGGGATACGATGGCGTCATCGGCAGCGCGGATGATCTTGTCGCCCACACCCGCCAAGGACGGCTCGAATCGTTAGAAATCCCCGGCCGCCAGACCTATCTCGACGCCGCGGACCGCATCGAAGCCCAAGCAGTTGTTAGCCTGCCCTCCAAAGAAGCGGGCCGCAAACTCCTCGGCGACGTCAAAGACCTGTGGGGCAATCCGCTGGTTTACGAACTCATCGACTCCACCCACGCCCGCATCTCCAGCGCTGGACCCGACCGCGCGAACAAGACGCCGTGGGATCTCGGCCTGATCCTCGAAAAAGTCAGCGGCGACGCACCTCCGTCGAGCAGCACGTGGTTAGGTCGCCGCAAAGCCGAACTCGGCATCCACGAAAAAACCGCCGAAGCTGGCTTCAAGCGCACCGAGTTCTGCGGTGGCCAGAGTAAACTCGAAGGTTCCGCTTACTTCCGCTTCTTTACCTGGCTCGTGCTTGCAACCACTGCACTCTACATCCCCTTCGCTTACTTCTATCGTCCGCGCAGCTACCTGCACGACTGAGGCAGAAACCTCGTGCCGAGCCGCACCTTGCTCGGTTCGAGTTACACGTCGCTCGGTTTGAGTCTCACGTTGCTCAGTTCGAGTCGCACGTCGTTTCAAGCAGCGCTGACGGCCATGAATTTCAGGAAAGCCGCTTCATCACCGCGGCGGAAAGCAGCTTGCCATCCGCCCGGCCCTCGGCCAGTTCTTGGGCGCGCTTCATCACCTTGCCCATGTCGGCCTTGCCCGTGGCACCTGTGTCGGCGACGGCTTGTTCGATGATCTTGAGCAGCTCCTCTTCGCCCAAGGCGGCGGGCAGGTAGCGGGAAAGAATCTCGATCTCGAGCTTCTCCGTCGCGGCCAGCTCGGGGCGCCCGGCTTTTTCAAATTGTTCGCACGAATCCACGCGCTGCTTGAGCTGCTTCCGCACCACGGCCAGCACTTCGGACTCCTCCAGAACGGTGCTGAGGCTGCCTTTCTCGATCGCGGCATTGGTCAGAGCGCTTTTCAGAGCACGCAGCGCATTGAGCGCGACGGTGTCTTTGGCGCGCATCGCGGTTTTGATGTCCTCGGGAATTTGGATGGCGGTATCGCTCATGCCCTCAGTCCTATCATAGCCCGAGAACGAACCAAGCAAAACCCCGTCCCGGCGAACGATTCCCCAATGCGGGGGCTGCGTTTTTTTTCTGCTTGGGGGTTGCGTTTCGGTGGCGGTTGGTTATGAAGCGGCGCGATGAAATGTTTCTCCATCCTTCTTGTGGCCGTGTCCCTGTTCGCCGTTTCCTGCGAGCGTCATGAATTCGAAGGGCCAAATGGCACCAAGCAACTTCACGGCCACGCTGCCGCCAGCACTGGGCATGGCGAGGCTGCAGAGCACGGCGAACACGCTGAGCCTGCTGAAAAAGCGGAGCATTGAGCCGCAGTCGGCCGCCTAACGGCGCCGCGCGTAGCTGAGGAAACATTCGCCCAGCTCCGGCCGTGGGTCGAAGTGGCGGATTTCGAAATCGAGGGATCTCGGCAGAAACTCTGCGGGGATTCCCGTGGCGGTGGCGGCTTGCTGGCCGCCGAAAAGGGTGTGGCCGGCGAGCGTGAGGTGGAATTCATCGATCGCGTCCAGCTCCGCCAGGGCGCGGATCAGCTGGCCACCGCCCTCGCAGTGGAGGCGCCGGACTTGGAATTCTGAAGCCAGTGTGTGGAGGAATCCGCGCAGGGTCTGGTGGTGGACGGTGATGCGGGAGTCTTGCGGACTCGTTAGGCTGGGAGGATTTTCCCCGGTGACGAGCAGATGAATGTCGCCGCCCGCCTTGGCGAAAATGGGGTGGGCGGGGTCGATCCGGCCGCTGCGCGAGACGATGCAGCGCAGCGGTTGGGCGGACCGGTTAGGCACGGTTAGGGTCATGCGGTCCGCGTCCAGGGTGCCGCGGCCGACGAGGATCGCGTCGGCATCGGCCCGCAGTTCCAGCAGGCGGGCGTGGTCTTCGCGGGAGGTCCAACCCGTCGGTCTCGGCGTGACCGATGAGATTTTCCCGTCTGCGGTCACGGCGAGATTGGTCGAGATCAGCGGGCGGAGCATGGTGCAGAATGACCCTGGAAACGCTAAGGGACAAGGCAGGGTGTCGATTTTTTCACGCATCCTGCTCTTGCCAAACCCAGTTAGGCCATTCATGGGGTAGCCACCTCGCGCGAGGATCCTGCCCCATGACTCTTCAGATCGGCCTAACTCTGTTAGTGATTCTCATCACGCTCATCGCCTTTATCCGCGAGTGGGCGGCGCCCGACGTGATCGCGCTGTCCGTGCTGTGCTTGGTGGTGGCGCTGGGCCTGGTCGATCCGAGCAAGATGACGGACGTCTTCAAAAACGAGGCGCCGCTGACGATTGCGGCGCTGTTCATCATCGGCGGTTCACTGGAGAAATCTGGGGCGGTCGATCACATCGGGCGGGCCTTGCGGGATCGGCTCTCGGGCAATACGCGGCTGGCGATTTTGGCGTTCTCTCTGATCACCGCGTTTTTCAGTGCTTGGATGAACAATACGGCGATCGTCGCGATCATGCTGCCGGTCACGCTCGGCTTTGCCCGTTCGAAGAACATCGCGGCATCCCGCTTGTTGATGCCGCTTTCCTACGCTTCGATTCTCGGTGGTGTATGCACTTTGATCGGGACGTCCACGAACATTCTGGTCAATGGAACCCTGCGCGACATGGGGCAGAAGCCGATGACCATGTTTGAGCTGGCACCGCTGGGGATCCCGCTGGCGATCGCGGGTGTCGCCTATTTGACGATCTTCGGCCCGAAGCTGATTCCTGCGCGCTCATCGATCACGGGAGCCCTTGAGATTGGCAGTCGCACCCAGCCATTATACCACCTTTTGATTGGCGAGAGTTCGGGTTTGGTCGGGAAACTGCTTTCCGAAACCGAGCTGGCTGATCATGCGGCGGGCGTTCATGTGCTGGAAGTGCGCCGCAAGGGGGCGCGGGTGATGATTCCGCTGTCGAAGATCGTGGTGGAAAAGAATGACCGCTTCCTCGTTGCGATTCACCGCCGCCGTGGGGCTGCTGCCAAGCCCGAGGTGCTCTTTGCCGCGATCGGTGCGCAGGTGCTCTCGTCGGTGGACGGGATTGTCTCCGAGCTGGTGGTGCGCGACGAATCCTCGCTGCTAGGCAAAACCTTGGCGGAAGCCGACTTCCGCCAGACTTATAACTGCGTGGTTCTCGCGCTGCACCGCAACGGCGTGAACATCACCAGCCGGATCGCCGAGCTTGATCTGGATGTGGGGGACACCCTGCTGGTCATCACGGCGCTGAATAACCTCGACGCGTTGGATGCGACGCGGGACTTCATTTTGACGGATGCACCCGAGGATTTGCCTGCTGAGATTCATGTCAAAAAGGTGACTCCCCACGTGATTTATTCGTGGGTGGCATTGATCGGCGTGGTTCTAACCGCGACCCTGACCGATGTGCTGCACGGATTTTTTCCAAGTATTCCGATCATCCCGATTCACTATGCTGCGATGGTAGGGGCATTGGCGTTGTTATGGATGAAGATCATCACTCCGCGGGAGGCCTATGCCAGCATCGACTGGCAGGTGCTGCTGATGCTTTATGGCCTGCTCGGCCTCGGGATGGCGATGAAAGAGACTCACACTGCCGAGTGGTTGGCGCGGGCCTTGGTGGACGTTGCCGAGGGTTTTGTTTCCAAAGAGCATCTTCCGCTGGTCATGCTCTGGCTGATCTTTTTGCTAACGATCTGCCTCACGGAGGTGCTTTCCAATAACGCGACGGCGGTCATGTTGGTGCCGATCGTGTTCACCCTCGCCCACGAGATCGGGGTGGATCCGCGGCCTTACTTGATGGCGGTTACCGTTGCGGCCTCCACAGCCTTTGCGCTGCCGATGGGCTATCAAACCCACATGATGGTGTACGGCCCGGGCGGCTATAAATTCTCCGACTTCCTCAAAGTGGGCATCCCGCTCAATTTGATTTGCTGGATTGTTTCCTGCCTGCTGATTCCGCACATCTGGCCGTTCTAAGGGGCCGGCGGGTTAGACCGCGACGTCCACGGTGAGATCTCCACCGAGGCCTTCGATCGCGGCGACCAGTGCCGTGGATTCGATGTTTTCGGGAATCGAGAGGACGCCGCGGGCGCGGAACATCGGTTGGCCGCTCATCGGCGCGCTTTCGAGGCCGGTAGTGAGTTCCTCGATGTTGCCGCCGGCGTTGGCGATGGCGGCCGTTAGCTCGCGGACGATGCCTGGGCGGTCGTTGCCGATCACGTCCACGGTGAGCGTGCGGCGGGCGAGGGGTTCGGTCGCTTCCTCGCGGACGGCGAGAATGGTGAGCCCCGAAGCGTCGCCGTTTTGCAGCACCTGAATGAGCGCGTCCGCCTGGTCGGACGGGCATTCGATGCGTACGATTCCGGCGAACTGGCCGGCCAGACGTGCCATCCGGCTTTCTAACCAGTTGCCGCCGTGGCGGGCCACGGTGTCGGCGAGTGAGCGAACAAGGCCGGGCCGGTCATTGCCGAGCACCGTCATGACGAGGGACGTTTTCATGCCTGCTAGAAAAGCAGAGCTACCGAGGAATGCCAGAGATTTCACCGAGGGCGGGACTGCGCTTGTGAAAAATTTCACAAACCCCTTGCGAATTGGGGTGTTTTGGGTGCTTATTTCCTCGGCAAATCCGGCATGAGTACCATCACCCAAGAAATCGAGGCACCCGACACCATCGCCCGCACGGCTCGCGCCGCGGACCACTATCATGCGGAAACGGATGATCTCGTCGGCGAGCGCATGGTCCTGAACATGGGCCCATCTCACCCGGCGACCCACGGCGTGCTGCGCCTGATTCTCGAACTGAACGGCGAAATCATTGACTCCGCAGACCCAGACATCGGTTTCCTCCACCGCGGCGACGAAAAAATCGCGGAAAACATGCACTACAACCAGTTCGTGCCCTACACGGATCGGTTAGACTATCTGGCACCGCTAGCAAACAACGTCGCGTATGCCTGTGCGGTTGAAAAACTGATGGGCTGGACCTTGCCACCGCGCGGTCAAGCGTTGCGGGTGCTCTGCTGCGAACTTGCGCGGATCTCCTCCCACATGTTGGGCGTCGGCGTCTGCGCCATGGACGTCGGAGCAATGACGGTTTTCCTCTACACCTTCACCGAGCGGGAGAAGGTCTATAACCTTTGCGAGCAGCTCACCGGCGCCCGTTTCACGACATCCTACACCCGTGTCGGTGGCCAGGTGCGCGACATGCCTGCTGGCTTCGATGCTCAGGTCCGTACTTTCCTCGACGAGTGCGCCGTCACCATCGAAGAGATCGCCAAACTGCTCGATAAAAACAAAATCTTCCTCGATCGGATGGTGGATGTCGGCGTGATCACCCGCGACTCCGCCATCGCGTGGGGCATGACGGGCCCGAACCTGCGTGCTTCCGGTGTCCCACGCGATCTACGCAAGGACAGCCCTTACCTCGGCTACGAAAAGTACGAATTTGACGTGCCGATCGCCGAAGAAGGCGACTGCTACGCGCGCTATCAAGTCCGGATGGAAGAGATGCGCCAGTCGATCCGCATCTGCCGCCAAGTGCTCGACACCATGCCAGACGGTCCCGTCAATCTCGCGGACTCGAAGAGCATCCTGCCCGACAAGGAGCGCGTGCTGATGTCGATGGAAGAACTGATTCATCACTTCATCGTCTCGACTCAAGGCATCAATGCACCAGCGGGTGAAGTTTACTTTGCCGCAGAAAATCCCAAGGGCGAACTCGGTTTCTTTATCCACTCCAAGGGTGGCGGCGTACCCTATCGCCTGAAGATCCGCAGCCCCTCGTTCTGCAATCTCTCCATCACCTCGAAGCTTCTGCCGGGCCACATGGTGTCCGACATTCCAGCCATCCTCGGCTCGCTCGACTTTGTCATGGGCGAGTGCGATCGGTGAAGAACATCAAAACTCCCGTCATGAAAATCTCACTTCACCTGCTACTTGGCTATCTGCTAGTTGTCTCTGCTCACGCAGAGTTTCGCAC
>CAJXYV010000142.1 GCA_913063525.1 uncultured Verrucomicrobiota bacterium | reverse complement strand
CGGAAGAGATCGCTGTTGGAAGTAAAGATCGTGGTGGTGTCCTTATTGAGCGTCTTCTTGTAGGTCTCCAAGGTTTTCACAAACTGATAGAAATCCGCGGCGGTCGGGCTGGAGCTATAGGCGCTGGCATAGATGCCGGTGGCTTGAGCATCGGCCTTGCCCTTGATTTCCTGCTCCTTGCGGTACGCTTCCGACTGGATGGAAAGCAGGTCGCGCTCCTTGCGGCCGATGATCTTGGCTGCCTCCCCTGCCCCTTCGGAGCGGAAGCGGTCGGCGATCTGCTGGCGTTCGGAGGCCATGCGGGTGTAAATCTTTTCAATGACGCCGGACTTGTAGTTGATGCGCTTGAAGCGGACGTCGAGCAGCTCGATCCCCCACGAACTGACTTTTGGCTGGGCGGCGGCGAGGACTTGTTGGTCGAGCGCGCTCCGGCCGTACTGGATCGGCGGCAGTTGGCCGATGTTGGTGCTGGCGGTGCTCAGCGATGCGTCGCGGGCGGGCTTACGGTTTTTGTCACTGCGGATCAATTCGATCAGGTCGTGCGAGGCAACGATGTTGCGGGTCTCGCTGCCGATGATGTCATCGAGCCGCGAAAGCGCGCTGCGTTCGTCGCGGAGTTTTTCGAAGTACGTCTTCGGGTCGGAGATCCGCCAGCGGGCGAAGTTGTCCACCGAGATGTAAAGCTTGTCGCGGGTTGGCATCTCGGTGGCGGGGCCATCCCATTCGAGGATGCGCTTTTCGATGCGATTGACTTCCTGGATGAAGGGCTTTTTCCAATGCAGGCCCGCTTCGTTGACGGCGGGATCGGCGTTGATCGGGCGACCGACAGCCTTGCCAAACTCGGTGATGAAGACCTGCTCGGTCTGATCCACGGTGAACGCCATGCTTGAAATGACGATGACGCCAACCACGGCGATCAGGAGAAGAAGTAAGGATTTCATGGGATAGAAAAGGAAAGGGATTACTTGAGATTCATCAGGGGCAGGAACTGCTTGGCGTCCTCGTCAATGATGATTTTAGAACCGAGATTGGGCAGCACCTCGTTCATTGTTTCGAGGTAGAGACGCTGCTTGGTGATGGCGGGCGCCTTATCGTACTGGACGAGCAGTTGCTTAAAGCGGGCGACGTCGCCTTCCGCCTCGTTGATGCGCTGCACGGCGAATCCTTCCGCACCGGAGATCCGCTGATCGGCCAGGCCCTTCGCCTTCGGGATGACGCGGTTGTACTCGCCGTTTGCCTCGTTGATCATTTGCTCGCGCTCTTGCTGGGCGCGGTTCACTTCGTCAAACGAGCGCTGCACCGGGCCGGGTGGATGTACATTCTTGAGTTGGATCTGCTCGGCGGTGACGCCCAGATTCAGCTTGGCCAGCAACACTTTCAGGCGGATCAGCGCCTCGGTTTCCACCTCGTTGCGGCCGATAGTGAGAATCTCATCCACCGTGCGGTCGCCGATTACTTCACACATCGCTGCTTCCGTAAGGTGGCGCAGCGTTTGCGCAGGGTGGCGCACATTGAAGAGAAAGTCCTTGGGCGAAGTGATGGTGTACTGAACAATCCACTCGACTTGAGCGACGTTTAGATCGCCGGTGACCATGTCGCGCTCCAACTCGGGTGCCTCGCTCGCTTGGTCAGGATTGGTCGCGCCTCTGGTGACAAAACCAAACTCCAGCTTCAGCTGGCGGCGCACCGGCACAATCGTGGCCGTATCGATGCCAAAAGGTAACTTGAAGTGCAGCCCGGGCTCCGCGATGCTCTGAAATTTTCCAAACCGCTGCACCACCGCTTCGGCCTCAGGACTCACGGTGTAAAATGACGAGGACACGCCAATAAACAGAAAGACCGCCAGCGGCCCATAAACGAGCCATTTGAGGGAAAACGGCAAATTCGGACGACCGATGGTGATCGTGGGCGGAGTAAATGGCGGTGGATTCATGATGCGAATTGCCAGAACCTAACACCGATCTCCACAAAAGAAACCCAGAAAATTCAGCGGCAACACGACCGCCGCCGCTGCGTAAATAACCCGATTCGGTGAAAGACAGCGAACGCTGAATAGGTTAAACCCTTCTCAATGGCTGCGGGCGACAATCAGAAAGTGAACGATGGCGATGCAATTTTGGTGCAGGCATTTGCCAAGACTCGCAAGAGTCTGATCGCTAAACTCGACAATTGGGAAGATCAGCGGGCGTGGGATGAATTCTACCAGACGTATTGGCGGCTGATTTACTCGGTGGCGGTGAAGGCAGGGCTGCGGCAGGACGAGGCGTTCGACTGCGTGCAGGAGACGATTCTGACAATCGCGAAGCAGAGCAAAAAACAGATGTACGACCCGGAGCAGGGATCGTTCAAGACCTGGCTGTTGAACATGACGCGCTGGCGGATCAACGACCAATTCCGCAAACGGAAGAAGGACACGGCAATGGTCGCGGGGGAATGGGAGGACGATCGAAAAACGGCGATCATCGACCGGGTGGAGGATCCCAACGGCGACGTTCTGTCGCGGCTGTGGAATACGGAGTGGAAGAAGAACGTCGCCAACGCGGCGCTGGCGCGGGTGAAGGACCAGGTCTCGCCCAAGCAGTATCAGATTTTCGATTGCTACGTGATCAAGCAATGGGACGCGAAGCGGGTGCAGCATGAGCTAAACGTCAGCATGGCCCAAGTTTACTTGGCAAAACACCGCGTAGGGTCTGTGCTGAAGCGCGAGCTGGCTAAACTCGAAGACGATGCCGATTAAAAACCGCCCAAACCCTACAATCCACGACCACGAGGTGCTGCGCAAAATCGGCGGCGGGGCCTATGGCGAGGTGTGGCTGGCGCGCGGGGTGACGGGTGCCCTGCGGGCAGTGAAGGTGGTGTGGCGCGAGGACTTTGAGGAGGAGCGGAGCTTTGAGCGTGAGTTTGAGGGAATTTTAAAGTTCGAGCCGATCTCACGGGATCACCCAGCCTTGGTCAATATTCTGCACGTCGGGCGGAGTCCGGACGAGGTTTCGTTTTACTACTATGTCATGGAGCTGGGCGACGATGTGTCCTCGGGCCAGAACATCAATCCGGTCGAGTACGAGCCGCGGACGCTGCGGGCGGACCACCATCAGGCGTCGGGCGTGCCGTGGGATACTAATGACTGCATCGATGCGGGGCTGCGGCTGGCGGAGGCGCTGGATCACTTGCACGAGCGGGGCCTGGCGCACCGAGATGTGAAGCCGTCGAATGTGATCTTTGTGAATGGCCGGGCGAAGCTGGCGGACATTGGTCTGGTGGCGGCGCGGGGCCAGCGGACTTTCGTGGGAACGGAAGGATTTGTGCCGCCGGAGGGCCCCGGTTCGGCGCAGGCGGATATTTATAGCCTGGGCAAGGTTTTGTACGAAATCGCGACGGGCAAGGACCGGATGGCTTTCCCTGAATTACCGGATGTGATGCCCAGCGGGGCCGACCGCAAGCGCTGGCTGGAGCTGAACCAGATCATCTGCGAAATCTGCGAGCCGCGAATCTCCAAGCGCAAGATTTCGACGGCGGACCAGTTGGTCGACGCACTGCGCCGACTGCAACGCGGGAAACGTCGGCGACAGAGCGGGCTGGCGGTGTGGTTGACGGCCTTGATTTTGACAGGGGCCGCCGGCTGGGGAAGCTGGGAATGGCTGAAAGGGAGCGAGTGGGCCAAGTCAATGAATCCGGCAAGGAAGTCGGTCACGCCGCAGACGGGGATGCTGAGAGTCGTGAGCGCGCCTGAGGGAGCGGAGGTGAAGGATGCCCATGGGCGCTGGGTCGGGACGACCAATACCGGTCTGCTGCCGGTCAACGTGGGCGATGATTATTTTTTCACCCTGAAAAAGCGGGGCTATCGTTCAAGAACGATCGAAGGCAAGGTGCCGTCGACGGTGGTGAGCGAGCCGCTGGTTTTGTCGGCAAGTCTAGAAATTTTCTCGCCCCCGCAAACAGGAGAGCGATGGGAGGATCATTTGGGGAACACCTACCACCCGGTGGGGCAGGAGCATCTGAGCGCGGATTGGGTGAGCGAGGCGGACTGGGCGAAGTTTTTGGAGTTCGGGCCGCGCTCAGAGAAGGGCGTGGAGTATCTGACGGTTTCGCAGAACGGGCATTCGTCCAGGGTGGTGCTCTGCTCGGTCAACGATGCAGACACTTTTTGCCAGTGGACGGAGGCGGGCGGCAAGAAGGCTGGTTTTTTGACCGAAGAGCACGAGGTGACCGCGCTTCAGGAAATCGCATTTGACGATGCCGGGCTAAGCGAGTCGGCGCGGCGCGATGGGTTGAAGCCCTTCCGGTTAAAGGTCAGACAGATCGCCTATGGCGAAATCAAGATCACGACCCAGCCGGCGGGGGTCGAGGTTTATATGAATCCCATGTCGGATCCCTCCAGCCGGGTCGCGGTGGGCTCTTCGAACGATTCATTGGTCATCCCAAAAGTGAAGCCGGGCGCCTGGCAGCTTTATCTGGTGTGCGAGGGCTACAAACCGCTGACCATTCACCTCAAGGTCAATGAGGGGGAAAAGATCGCGAAAAGCGTGACTTTAAAAAAGAGTCGGGGGGTGGTTTTTGGGAAAACCTGGGAGAATTCGATCGGCATGTGCTTTGCGCCGCTCGAGCAGGATCTGATGGTCTCGATCTGGGAAACGAGAGTCCGGGATTATGACCGATTCACCAAGGAAACGGGGCGCGATGCGGCGCGCGCTGCCGATTTCCCGCAAACCCCGGATCATCCGGTCGTCAATGTTTCGCGCGACGACGCGCAGGCGTTCTGCGAGTGGCTGACCCAGCGCGAGCAAAAAGACGAGCGGATCGCGCAGACGCACGTCTATCGACTGCCCACGGATCTGGAATGGAGCGCGATGGCGGGGCTGCAGGAGGAAGAGGGCATCAGCCCGGGATGGCGGGATGCCCGCAAGGAAGCCGTTTACCCGTGGGGCGAGACCTGGCCACCCGTCGAGAAAACCGGGAATTTTGCGGATGCCTCGAATGCCCAAGTGCTCGGCGGATCGCTGGCGCTGACGATTTCCGGGTACGATGATGGTTATGCCTACACCGCGCCGGTGGGCTCATTTCCAGCGAATTCCTACGGCCTTTATGACCTCAGTGGCAATGTCCAAGAGTGGGTAGAGGACGAATACTCAAGGCTGGGCGACAATCCCTTGGGCGTTTTGCGCGGCGGCTGCTGGAGCACCTATCAGTCGGAAAATCTGCTCGCAGGATCGCGCAACGCGGTGCCGCCGACGTTTCAGGATACCATCTACGGATTTCGGGTGGTGCTTGCCAAAGTCCCACTAAAAGCCGAGTGATGAGCTTTTCCGCTAGATTATAACGATATTCCACTGACTTCCCATGGTTGAAATCCAACTCTCCTACGAAGGCGATCTGCATTGCAGCGCTGTCCATTTGCCGTCCTCCAGCACCCTCGTCACCGATGCGCCTGTGGATAACAACGGACGGGGGCAGGCGTTTTCGCCAACCGATCTGGTCGCCACAGCGCTGGGGTCTTGTATGGCCACCGTCATCGGGATCGTGGCCATGCGCAAGGGCATCGCCGTAGAAGGCATGACGGTGGCGGTGCGCAAGTTCATGTCGGACGACGCGCCGCGCAGGATCAAGCGATTGGAGCTGGACCTACAGATCCCGCTGCCCGCTTCGCACCCCGACCGCAAGCTGCTGGAAAGCGCCGCGCGCGGCTGCCCAGTCCACCAGAGTATCCACCCGGATATTGAGGTGGTGATGAACTGGGCGTGGCTGGAAGCCTGATGCCCCAAGTAAATAATCCGCCCCGCACCTTAGAAAATAGTTGCGCATCAGGGTGTCTTCACTCACTTTCTGGCCGAAACCTCATAAAACAAGGTAATTAACTAAGGATTATGCTGCCTGAGCACGCCCCATTCACCACTGATCAGCGCAGCGCGCTGGATACGCTTCTTGCTGGCTTCGATCCCGTCCAACGTGGCTGGTTGAGCGGTTTTCTCGCTGCCTCGGGGTCACCCGTAGTCGCTGCCACCGCGCCGATTTCTGCCGGGAAACTCACGGTTCTTTACGGAACCGAATCGGGGAACTCCGAAGTTCTCGCGGATCGCGCCGTGAAGTCTGCGAAAAAGCGCGGCTTCCAAGCGGTCATGAAAAACATGTCCGATCTATCCCCTGCCGATCTGGCGAAGGCGACGAATCTTCTGGTGATCGTCTCGACCTGGGGCGACGGCGAACCGCCTGAAACAGCGACTTCGTTTTATAAAAGTTTCATGACCGAAGAAGTCGCACTGGCGAATGTCCGCTATTCCGTGTGCGCGCTCGGCGATACGTCTTACGAAAAATTCTGCCAGACCGGCAAAGACATCGACGCCCGCTTAGAGGGACTCGGTGCCGTGCGTGTTTCCGCCCGCCAAGACTGCGACGTGGACTATGAAGAGTCCTACAGCACGTGGTTGGAGGCTGCATTGTTAGCACTTGCTCCTGCAGCAACCGCCCCGGCGACTTCAGCCATTGCTACCACATCTGCAGCTGCGAGTGAGTATGGCAAAAAGAATCCATTCACTGCAGAGACGATGGATTCCGTCGTTTTAAATGGCGAAGGCACCTCGAAGGAGACCTTGCACCTTGAGTTTTCTCTCGCGGGCTCCGGCCTCTCCTACGAACCCGGCGATGCCCTTGCAGTTCTCCCACTCAACGCCCCAGATACGATTCAAGCGATCTTGCAGGCGGCCCAATTGACCGGCAATGAAGAGGTCGAGGTCAAAAACGTCGGCCGCAAGCTGCTCGCCGATGCCCTGCGCGAAGACTATGATATCACGGCTCTTTCTCGCAGCGTGCTCACCAAGCTTGCCGAGGTGAGTGGTTCGGCCGAGCTGAAAGAACTACTAGCGGACGACGCCAAGGAGCGTTTGAAGGAATTTAACCATGGCCGCGAAATCGTCGATGCCATCGCGAAGTTTGCATCCACCGGCTTATCCGCCGATGCTCTTGTTAGCATTTTCCGTAAATTGCCGCCGCGGCTGTATTCGATCGCCTCGAGTCCACTCGCTCATGCGGATGAGGTTCACCTCACAGTCGCCGCAGTCCGGTATGAAACTCACGGTCGCAAGCGCAAGGGGGTCTGTTCAACCTATCTCGCCGACCTCGTGAAAGCCGGGGACGCAGTGCAAATCTTCGTCCAACCGAACAAAAACTTCCGCCTTCCTGCGGATGGTTCCACGCCTGTAATCATGGTGGGACCTGGCACCGGCGTCGCGCCATTCCGCGCGTTTGTCGAACACCGCGCCGAACTCGGCA
>CAJXYV010000141.1 GCA_913063525.1 uncultured Verrucomicrobiota bacterium | reverse complement strand
CCACCGCGCTGACGAAGCGTTGCGCGGGCGATTCCAGAATCATCGCCACGTTCATCCGCGTCGCAGGGCCAAAGTCCAGCCGTGCCCGCAGCAGGTCTAGCGGGATTGCCATCGCCGCCAGCCATGCGCCATCGGCCGCAATTTCCGCAAACGTCGCCACCTCGGGCATCGCGATTTCCACCGCCTCCTCGCGCACCCGCGGCGCCGTGAACTCGCAGGTCCACCACGCGCCGTTCGGGGCCAGATTGAATTCAAAATACCGCCCGCTGAAGGGGTCTGCTAGAAACAATTCCGCCACATCGTAGCGCCACAGCTCGGTTTGAAATGCGCCGGGGCGGGCCTTCGGGTGCATCGTCGCGGGCTGGCGGTGGCTGGCGATGAACCACAGCCGCTGCGTGTCCATCACCACGGAAAAAGCGGCAGGTGTCTGCAACGGTTGGCCATGCACATCGTTCGCCAAGCCGAACAAAGGAACGTCCAACTCACCCCAGATGAGTGGCTGTGGACTGGTGAGAATCGTCATGCCGCGAGTCTGCGGTCCGCCGCGATTTGATGTCGAGGGGGATTTGCCGTGCGCACTTCCTGCTTGGAATTTCAAGGGCCGCGGTGTTGGCTGCTCACAGGAACGATGCGCTGCTTTTATTCACAGGAACTCGAACTGGATCTGCCCGCCGGGCATCCGTTCCCGATGGAAAAATTCCGCGTCTCCAAGGACATGCTGCTCGACGGCGGCATCCTCCGCCCCGAGGAGATCATCGAAGTCCGCGCCGCCGATGCCCACCTGCTCCAACGTGTGCATGAGACAGATTATATCCACAAAATCCAGTCCGGCTTGCTCAGTCGCAAGGAGCAAATCCTGTTAGGACTGCCGGTCACCGGCAAACTTTACCAACGCAGCCTTACCGAGGTCGAGGCCACCCGTCTCGCCTGTCACGCCGCGCTGGCCGAGGGGGTCGGCGTTTGCCTCGCAGGTGGCACCCACCATGCGTTCCACGAACACGGCGAAGCTTATTCAGTGTTCAACGATGTCGCCATCGCCATCCGCGACCTCCAGGACAAGCAGCCTAACATCAAGATCATGGTCGTCGATACCGATGCCCGCCAAGGCAACGGCACCGCCGCGCTGCTCGGTCATGATCCGCGGGTGTTCACCTACTCGATCCACGTCGGCAGAAACAGTTCGCCACGGCGGGTCGCCAGCACCCTCGACATCGAGACCGTGCGCTACGTCGAGGGCGAAATGTACCTGAAACAGCTCTTCGTCAGCCTCGCCGGCGCGCTCGACACCTTCGGCCCCGATCTGGTCATCTGGATCTCCGGCGCGGACAACCACCGCAATGACCAGTTCGGCCAAATGCACCTTTCCTTGAAGGACATCCAGCGGCGCGACGAAGTCCTGCTCGGTGCCTTCATCAAAAACCGCATCCCGGTGGCCGTGCTCTACGGCGGCGGCTACAATCGCCAGCCCGATTTCACCGCCAAACTCCACCGCAACACCATCGCCACCGCCAAACGGCTAGCGACGGAGTTCCGCGGACTCTGACGAACTCGCTGCTCCTTGCGCGGTCAGTTGATTGTCGACGCGCTTTGTTTCAGGCAGGAAGGCGGGGGGGAGTTTCTGCCGTCAGGGTCTGGAATCGATGGCGGTATTGGCGGACTGGATGGCCTGCAGCAATTTCAGAGAGAGGTTGAGGCTTTCTTTGTAAACCTCGAGGAGGTTTTCCGTGAGATATTCGTGGGCAATCAGATTTCTCAGATCCCGAATGGCAATCAAATCATTGGCTGACGGGATGACACCGAGTTTTTCGCAGAGATTCATCCGATCGAGGAAGGTGGGGGCATCTTCGCGAAGTAGAATGAGAAAGGATTTGAGGACTTTTTGGGTGAAAATATCCGAGACGCGAGAGAATTTCGAGGTGAGCGCATCAAAGCTTTCTTCGACCTCGAAAGAGATGGGGGTCTCGAGGTCGAAAGTGCTACATTTTTCGATTGAGCGAATGAAGGATGGCAATGCTTGGCCGAGAATTTGGCGATTGGACTCGAGCAATGCTTTGATATTGGCCGGATTCATAACTCGATGGCATTTTCTAGGGCGATCCTTTTGAAGGGATGGCTGCTGCTGGTGGAAAAATTGACAAGATCGAGCTTTTGCTCGCCGATCTGATTCAAAATTGACCTTCTCAAACTGGAAAGCCGGGTGAGGGGCAGTTTTTCAGGGGTGAGTAAAAGCAGATCGATGTCGCCACCTTTTAAGGTGTCATCGGTTCGTGATCCGAATAGGTAACAATCTGCCTCGGGAACCATCATGGCGATATTGCGCTTGATGGCTTGGCAGGTCGTTTGCGAAAGTCTCACCGTGAAAATCTGTGCGATTCAGGCAATTGACTCAATCAAAAAATAGGGGCGGTTTCGATTGAAGGCAATCGGCTCGACCGCCGGCAGATCGAGTATTTTTGCAGATTTGGATGATTTGCTCGCACCTTCGGTTCGCGGTGACCTTTGCCGTTGGGACATCGATGCGCTGAAGAGTCCCGGCCGTGTCGCCGCCAAACGGCTAGCGGCGGAATTCCGCGGACTTTGACTTCCCTTCGTTGTTCAATGTTCCCTCTCTTCCAGCCGCTGCAAAATCTCGCTCGCCAGCCAATCCATCCTCGAAAACGCAAAACAGCTTTTGCCCAAATCCTTCAGCGACGCTCCGATGTGATAGAGCTCCCGCCCGTCGATGATTATAAAGCGATCGTGGCAGCGGGCGGCGCATTTCACCTCGATTGCAGCATACTGCGCCTCGTGTTTTTGCAAATCCAGCTCCAGCCGTTTGCCGATCTTCTGCGTGTAAATCGCCGCCGTCACCTCCGGTCGCCGCTTTGACAACATCAGCAACACTGATTCGTCCACATAACCATCGACCAACACGATCGACTCCTTCGCCTCCCTCACCAGCGACGAAACAAACGCATAGGCATCAAAAATCTGCCCGTTGTAAAAAATCCCTTGCTGCGGTCGCTTGTCGTCCCGCGCCTCCAGCGCATTGAAAATCTGGTGGAACTTCTTGTCCGCCTCCGCCTGTTTCAGCTCCAGCGTGCCCAATCGCTGCGACCAATGCCCCTGATTTTGCATCAACCTCCGCATCGCGACAAAGGCGTCGATGATTCGAAGGCTCATCCGAACTGCCACCGCGCTGCGAAGCACCGCCGAAAGCATGGCCACCCCCTGCTCGGTGAACGCGTACGGCAGGTGGCGCCGACCGCCGTGAGGCTCACTTGAGGTACCAAATTGGTACCTCAAGTGGTCCCATTCCTCGGCGTTGAGCTGGAAGCAGAACCTCTCGGGAAATCGGTCCGCGTTGCGTTTCACCGCTCGGTTCAGCGTCTTCGTTTCCACCTCATACATTTCCGCTAAATGGCTATCCAAGATCACCGGATCCCCCCGCAGCGTCACGATCCGTGCCGTCAGCTGCTGAGACGTCAGTTCCATTCCAAGCGACTCGGGATCAGATTTCATGCGCTTGTTTTTTCAATGAACTCAGCAAAGCGCGTCAAAGCTCCCGCTCCGCAGAGCCAATCATCTCAGCATTTTTTCATGGTTCCTTCAAGATTCATCGCCACCGCCAAGCGATTGGCGGCGGAATTCCGCGGGTTTTGACGAAGAGGCCGCAGATTTGCCGATTGAGGGTCGTTTGAAAATTCGTGCTGGATTCGGCACTGGTGATGCTTCCCACTGGATTGCGGATCGGATTCCACCGCGCCCGAAATCATGGCTAAAAGTCTCGCAATCCTCACCTCCGGCGGCGATTCCGCCGGCATGAATCCCGCCGTCAAATGCGCGGCGGAGTACGCCAGCCAGAAAGGCTACGACACTCACCTCGTCTACGACGGCCTGCGCGGCCTCATCGCCGACAACATCGTGCCCACCACCCGCGAGCAAATCTCTGGCATCCTCCACCGCGGCGGCACCATGCTGCGCTCGTCCCGGTCGCCCGAGTTCTTCGATTACGACGTCCGCCTGCAGGCCTACGAAAACCTGAAACGCCGCGGCATTGAAAAGCTCATTGTCATCGGTGGCGACGGGTCCTTCCGCGCGCTGAACCAGTTTTACAGCGACTTCGGCATCCCCTTTGCGGGCATCCCGGCCACCATCGACAACGACATCGCCGGCACCGACTACTGCCTCGGCGTTGACACAGCACTCAACGTCATCCGCGAATCGGTCGACTCCATCCGCGACACCGCCAGCTCGTTTTCCCGCGCTTTTGTGATCGAGGTGATGGGCCGCCACTGCGGCTACCTGGCGCTGACGACCGCCCTCGCCTGTGGCGCGGAAATCTGCCTGGTTCCGGAAATGCCCTACAACCTCGACACCATCGGCGCGCGCATCAAACACGACATCGCAAACGGCCGCCGCTACGTGCTGGCCGTCGTCGCCGAAGGCACCAAGATGGGCGACTACCTGACGCGCTGGATCAACGATTCCATCGGCATGGAAGCCCGCCTCACCGTGCTCGGCCACGTCCAGCGCGGTGGCTCGCCCAGCGTGCACGACCGGATCATGGCCTATAAATTCGCCGTGGCCGCGGTCGATGCCCTCGAAGCGGGTCAAACCAACTCGGTCATGGTCTATCGGGCCGGTGCCTACGGATTTTTGCCCATCCAGTCGGTCACCGACTCGAAATACCAGCTCGACCCCGCCCTACTCCGCCTCGCCGGGCCGCTGGCGTCGTGATGGAGGTTCCGCCACCACCCAACGAGGTTCCGCCACCACCCAACGAGGTTCCGCCACCACCCAACGAGGTTCCGCAACCACTCAACGAGGTTCGGCAAGTCGTCGGATTCGTTCGTCAAGTGGCGGGCTTTTCGGCTCGCATTGCGCTGGAAGGCTGCTAGATTAAGGCGATTTTATGAAGCCCATCGAAATTGCCGCTTTCGCGAGCTTGGTTTTTGCCACCATCGCCTCTTCCCAGCCGTCGTTGACGATTTACAACGCGGATTTCGCCGTCGTCCGCGACCGCGTGGCGCTCGATCTGAAAAAGGGCGAAAACGCGGTCACTTATGCGGGTGCCACGCAATATCTGGAGCCGGATTCGGTAGTGCTGCGCGATCCCGGTAAAAAGACGGATCTGCGCATTCTCGAACAAAGTTACCGCGCCGAAGTGCTGTCGCAGGGGCTGCTGCTTTCGCAAAACGAGGGCAAGGAGCTCGATTTCATCAATCGCAGCAAGGACGGGCAGGAGTCGGTCATCCGCGGCAAGGTCATCCGCTCGGGCTACACGTCTGGCGCTTCTGATGATGCCAGATCCAGTGGCTCGCCGATCATCGAGGTGGGCGGGAAACTGCAATTTTCGCTGCCGGGCGAACCTCGATTCCCGACCATGGGCAATGACACTGTGCTCACGCCCACGCTCTCGTGGCAGCTCGCCAGCGACCGCGCCGCCAAGCTCGATGCCGAGCTCAGTTATATTACTGGCGGCATGAGCTGGTCTGCGGCGTACAATTTGATCTCGCCGGAAAAGGGCGACACCCTCGACATCGTCGGCTGGGTGACGATCGACAATCACTCGGGTACGGCTTTCGAAAACGCCTCGCTCAAGCTGATGGCGGGCGACGTGAACAAAGTGCAAGCTGCGGGCGGGCCTCCACGCGCAGTCGCCATGAAAACCGGGGGAATGCCTTTCGGTGATGAGGCCGTGGTCACGGAAAAGGCCTTCGACGAGTTTCACCTCTACCAACTGCCGCGCGCCACCACCCTACGTAACGGCGAGACCAAGCAGGTCGAATTCCTCCGCGCCACCGGCGTCAAGGCCCCCACCCTTTACATTTACGATGGTGCGAACATCCCGTGGCAGTACTTGCACGACGCAGAGGTGCGCGATGACCGCTACTCAAACATCCAGTTGAACTCGAAAGTCTGGGTGATGCGTGAGTTCAAAAACACCGAGGAAAACGACCTTGGCCTGCCATTGCCCAAAGGGCGCGCCCGTTTTTATCGCCAGGACGATGCCGATGGCCGGCCGGAATTCACCGGCGAAAACAGCATCGACCACACACCCCAAGGCGAAACCGTCCGCATCCGCACGGGCGACGCCTTTGACATTGTCGGTAGCCGCACCCGCAGCGACTTCAGCCTCAGCAATAAAAAAGACCAGGCGGAGGAGGCCTTCGAAATCAAACTGCGCAACCGCAAAAAGGAAGCCGTCGAAGTCCGCGTCGCCGAGCGGCTTTACCGTGGGGTTAACTGGGAGATCATCCAAAAATCCGACGAGTACGTGAAGGTCGACTCCCGCAACATCGAGTTTCGCGTCACCCTCAAACCCGACGAGGAAAAAGTCGTCACCTACCGCGTGCGGTACAATTGGAAGTGAAATTTATCGCGCTACCCGATTAACGCCGACGGAGCCCAAACGATGGATTTTGATGGTGATGCCGAATGACGATGACCCGCACGCCGTTTGATTTCTCTTCAAACAAGAGGTGGTAAGGAAACTTCTTGAGATTTAAACGGCGCAACCCCGAGGGATCGAAATGATAACGCCGAGGGTTAGCGCCAATCAAATCGATGGCTAGATCCACCTCTGCCCAGAACCTCTTCGTCAATTTTTCAGAGACGCATGCGTACTTCTGCGCGATCGCCCGCGCATCCAAGGCCGCCCGTGGATGAAAGGTCAGAGCCATCGGCGGAAGAATTAACGGCCGCAGGCCTGTTTAAACTCTTCCAGAGTCAAGGCGCTCACCTCGCCCGAATCCAATTCTTGGCGTCGCAGCGTCACCTCGTCGTCATTGACCCAATGGTGGGTTCCATCGAGACCATCCAAGAGATAGTCGGCAAGCTCCGCCCGTTCTGCGACCGAAAGGCGAGACGCGGTTTCTTTGAGTTGGGCGACTTCCGACACGAAGTCCAGATTAGCAGATATCACCCCAAAGTCAAAGGCGCTTACTTCACCACCACCGGCGGTGGGAAGGGTTGTTCGGAGATCACCCAGTCTTCGTTTTTGTCGCTGAAGGTTTTGAGCGCCCATTCGCTGGGCAGCAGCGCGACAAGCCAGCCGTTCGAATCGCGCGCCAAGGCGGCTCCGAGCGACAAGGACGGCCGCGCTTCGGGGGCTAGCGGGTCGCCTTCCTTCGGCTTCAACCAGCGGGCGAGCGACCAATTGGCGGATTCGACCCGGGTTTCGGCGGCATATTCGCCTTCGAGGCGGTATTGTAGGACCTCGAATTGCAGCGGACCGACGGCGCCGAGCAGCGGGATTTGCGGGCCTTCGCTATCGAGCAAGGTGAACTCGCTGGCGACGCCTTCTTTGAGCAGCTGCTGGAGACCGTCGCGGAAGCGCTTGTATTTCGCGGTGCTCTTGTTGTGCAGGAAGG
>CAJXYV010000140.1 GCA_913063525.1 uncultured Verrucomicrobiota bacterium | reverse complement strand
CCCGCCAGCGCCACCGGCAAGCAGTTCTTCCGCTTCCACGTCGCGGAGCCTTGATCAGGCGGCTGACTGGGAGCTATGGTCGCCGCTCACCACTTGAATTCGCAGCCGATGCCGAAGGCTCGCGAGGGGCCGACTTGGCCGGATACGGCTGGGTTCAACAGTCGCGAGTTGTCGAAACGGGAGATGGCGTATTCGTCGTTGAGGAGATTGCTGCCGAAGAGGTACACGTTGGCGTTGTGCCATTCGTAGCCGATGCGGGCGGAAAGCAGTTGGCGGGATTCGATATGGGTGACGTCAGGACTGGCGACATCGCTGTAGGTGGCATCCGCCCATGACATCAACACGCTGGAGAATAGGCCCGAGGGGTGGTGGTAGGCGGCTGTCAGCGAGCCTAACCATTCTGGCGCATTCGGGAATGACTGGCCTGCGTGATCGATGCCGTCGATGGACAGTTCGCAGAATTCGGTGTGAATCCACGCCAGCGTGCTGGTGAAGGTGAGGGTGTCTAATAGCTGCCAGCGGGCCTCGAGTTCGCCGCCAAAGCGGCGCGAGCTCGCGGCATTAGCGATGTACGAATCGATCGTGGGGATTGCTTTGGGGTCTTCGGGATTATAGTTGATTTGCTGATCCTGAAACCACGAATGAAAGAGGGCGGCGGAAAGTGCGAGCGAGTCCAGCGGCCTGGCGCGGTTGTAGAGTTCCAGCTCCCACGCATGCTCGGGATCGTACGGCTGGGTGCTGCCCAAGGTGGGCGCGTAACTGACGCCACCGCTGTGGACGCCGCGGGAAAGCTGGAGGCCCACGGTCTGATCTTTCTGTGGGCTCCATGCCACGCCGAGTTGGGGCAGAAGCTCGGTTCCTGATCGGCCTGTCGCGGATCGAATTTCTCGAGCCGTGCCCATCGTGGCCGCCGTCTGGAGATCCCGCTGTTCGCGCTGGAGCCTCAGCCCGCCAGTGAGGTGGAAGTGTTGTACCCACTCCCAGTCTCCGCGGCCGTAGAGTGCTAGCAGGTGTGCGTCTTCCTGACCCAGGCTTTCAAATGGCGCACCTGCCGGAGTGGTGGAGAAGCCGGAGCCCACGTAGTGGAGGTCGTATTCGCTGGCTTCAAGGTAGCCGCCTATCAGCCATTGGAACGCGCCTTCGCGATCGGCCAGCGTGAGATCTTGGGTGAAACGGAGTTCGTCGATCGCTCCGAGCGCGTACCAATCGTAATCTGATCGCGAGTCGATGTCTTGGGTTGAATCGACATTCAGGAGCTGGAATGTGGTGGTCGATTTTAGCTCCAGATCATTGGGCAGCGCGAAGGTGGCGTTGAGTGCCGCCGCCGAACGCTCGGCGGGGTAGGAGGGCTTGAGATTGACATCGGTTTTGCGGTCGAACAAACCGAGACCTTTGATCTCACGGGCCGACCCATAGGGCGTGCCGTCCGACTGGTCGTGCACCAGCGAAAGGTCGAAGCGGGCGTCGCGGTTCTTAGCGGGATACCACAACAGGCGGGCCTGATAGCGGTCGCGAGTCATCGCGCCAAACGACTTGTCGCCGTTGTAAAGGTTGGTGGTTTCGCCGTCGGATTCGCCGTGGTAGGCGGAAAAGCGGAGCGCCAGCTCGTCGGGGAGCAGCAGGAAATCTTGGGAGACGCCGCTGCGGAAGGTGTTTTTTTCAGCCGCTTCCAGCAGGGCATTGCCGTGGTTGGAAAACGTGGCAGACTTGGTGTGGAGCAGCAGGGCGCCGCCTAGCGCATTGGGCCCGGGCGCCAGAAACTGAGGGCCGCGGAGCAATTCAGCACTCTCCAGATCCCACCGCGTGGGCGGCAGGTAGCGCAGGGTATTGGAGGAAAGCGGAGCGCCATCTTCCAGCACGCTGATGAGCGGATTTGCCCCCGTGCCGATGGCGTAAAAAAGGCTGTCCTGATTGATTCCGCGCACGTTGAAGGCGCCCGCCGTCGGGTTCCCCGCATACCCGCCTGCGACGGTGGCGAAGAGATCTTGGTAGGTGGCCGCCGCGGAGGGCACTGCCGCTAGGGCGCGGGCATCGATCGAGCTGCTGTGGCCAGGCAGGTTCTCCGCCTCGCCTCGCGGTTTTTCCCCGGCGATCACCAGTGGCGGCAGCTCTTCCGCCTGTCCAAACAAAGTGGAAGGAAGGAGCAGCGAGAAGAAGATGGATTTGGGGAGCACTCTCACAGGCAGAAAGTTCGACGACGTGATATTAATTGCCCCAATTCGCAATTCAAGGAAACTTAACAAATTGGGACATAAAATATCTGGCACCGCTGGCGGTGGTTGGCGGCTGGGCATTGGCCGTCAAATGACCGATGCGGCAAAGCGGCTCTGCTGACCGCCAGTTCTCCACTTTTAGCTCACCACTCACTTCTCCAGCCGGATCGCCGTGGAGCGACCGTGGGCGTCGAGCCCCTCGATGCGCGCAAACTCCTCGACGACCGAGAGCGACTTCCGAACCGATTCCTTGTCGAGCCGGACGATGCTGGTGCGGCGCTGGAATTGATCGGCGCGAATGCCGGAAAACGAGCGGCCCGAACCACCGGTCGGCAGCGTGTGGCTAGGGCCGGCAAGGAAATCCCCCACCGCGACCGGCGAATCGTTGCCGACATAAATCGCGCCCGAGGTGCGGATCTGTGGCAGCCAACGGTCTTCGTCCGCGGTGATCAGCGAAAGGTGCTCGGGAGCAAAATCGTTGGCGATGGCCACGCCCTCTTCGAACGACTTGAGATGAATGAGAAAAGTCCCCGCCTTGAGAACGTCCTGAATGATTTTTCCACGGGAAAGCGTTGGCAACTGGCGCTCGATCGCCTTCACCACCTTGCCGAGGAGGGCTTTGGAATCCGTGGCAAAACCCACCACACTGTCGCCGCCGTGTTCGGCTTGGGCGAGGATGTCGGCGGCGATATATTCGGGGTTCCCCGTCTTGTCGGAGAGGATGAGAATTTCACTCGGACCGGGCAGTAGGTCGATCGACACCGCGCCGACCAACTGGCGTTTCGCCTCGACCACGAAGCTGTTGCCAGGGCCAAAGATCCGGTCCACCGGACGAATCGTACGAGTCCCAAGCGCCAATGCAGCGATCGCCTGCGCGCCGCCCACCTTGATCGCCTCGGTCACTCCGGCGGCTTTCAATGCGTAAAGCAATGCGGGATTCACCGTGCCGTCGGGACCACACGGGGTGGCGGCGAGGATCTCGGGAACGCCGGCCGCTTGGGCAAATCCGGCGGTCATCAGCGCGGTGGAAACCAGCGGAGCCTTGCCGCCGGGGACGTAAACGCCCACCCGCTCGAATGGCGTGAAGCGCTCGCCCACCGTCGCACCCTCGGCGTTTTTTGCCGACCAATCCTTGCGCAGACTCCGCTTGGCGAAGGCGTGGATGTTTTTTAAACTGCGTGCGACCGCCGTTTTCGTTTCAGGAGTCACGGCTTTTTCAGCCGCGGCGAACTCCGCCTCGCTGACAAACAGCGTCTTCGCGGTCAGCGTCGCGCCGTCGAAGCGTTTGGTGAAGGTGAACAAAGCCTCGTCGCCCTTGCTTGCGACCTCCGCGATGATTTCCGTGACCAAATCGCGCGTCGCGGGGTTGGGCAAAGCGCGGCGATTGAGACGGCGGACAAATGGCGCGTAGCCGGGATCGAGGTAACTGAGAATCTTCATGCCGATGGGGAAAGCCCGAACATGATCGCCCATCACCGATTCGCCAAGCCCGATCCTGCGCGAATCTCTGCGCAAGGAGTCCCTCCTTCAGGAGATTCTTCTTACCCCAAATCACCGACTCAAGTCGGAACTCCCTACTTCTCAGAATTTTCGACGCTTCCAGTAATCAGGGTGTCGGCTCGCATGAGCAACAGCGGTGATATAAATGTGATCGCCACGCATCAAATAGGCCACATAGTAGGGGAACCCACGTAAGTTAACGCGGCGAAAACCTCCATCGCGCTTTCTCCAAAGCAACGGATGACGAGCGATGGAAGCGCACGTACTTTCAAATTCTTCACGAAAACGAACTCCCAATCCCGCCACACGGTTCTCGTAAAAAACAGTCGCCTCCTCAGCTTCATCCGCGGCCTCTGGAAGAAAGGCCAGCATGACACTCAGCGGGTTGGCGCAATCTCGCTCAAGCGCGCAAAAACCTCTGCCGCAGGAATCGACCGCGATTCCCCCGCATCGAAACGAGCGATCCGCCTTTCAATTTCTTGATCCCATGCCGCATCTGTGCAGGCGGGCGAGTCGGGCTCGATGCTAACAAGAAGCCGGTAGGCCAATTCTGCGCGTTGATCGGGCGGCAACACGAGAGCTTCGTTAGAAAGAACTTCAAGCGTGTCTGCCATAAGCGGAACCCTACATCCAAAACTCGCTGTGTCGAATCACAAATAAAATCCCTCAACTGGGCAGGGTGAGCCAGCGGAGCCTTGCCGATGGGAAAAGCCCGATCCTACGGGAATCTCTGGCAAGGAGTTCCTCCTTCAGGAGGTTCTTTTCACCCCCCAAAACACCGACTGAAGTCGGAACTCCCTACGCCGTCAGCAAAGCCACAACACCGCCATTTGCGCGACGAGGATCCGCAGCAACATCGTCAGTGGATAGACGTTGGCGTAGGCCAGCGATGGATAGTCGGAGTTCGCCATTTTATTGGCAAAGGCGAGGGCTGGCGGGTCGGTCATGCTGCCTGCCAAAACCCCGACGAGCGTGAGATAGTTCAGCTTCACCCATTTGCGACCGATGAAGCCGACGACTAACAACGGAATCGTGGTGACCGCGGCACCGAGAGCCATCCAGTGCAGACCGGTGGTGGAAAAGGCGGTTTCGACGAACTTGCCGCCCGCGCCCAGCCCGACACAGGCGAGGAAAAAGATGATCCCCAGTTCGCGGAAGGCGGTGTTGGCATTCAGCGGCATGTGGATCACCAAAGGCCCGATCTTGCCCATGCGACCCATCAAAATGGCGACGATCAGCGGTCCCCCCGCCAGTCCCAGTCGCAGCGGCACCGGCAGACCCGGCAAGTTCCATGGATAAAGCCCCAGGAAAACCCCCAGCGTGATCCCGACAAAAATCGAGGCAAAACTCGTCTCGTTCAGCTGGCGCAGCGAGTTACCCAGCACCTGCGCCGCTTGTTCGATCGCCGCCTCTTCACCCACCAGATTGAGCATGTCGCCGAATTGCAGGCGCAGATTCGGCATGGCCGTGAGAATCATGTCCTGGCGGCTGACGCGGCTGACGGTCACCCCGAAACGCTGCTCAATCTGGGTATCGGAAATCGTCTTACCCACCATATCCTTGTGGGTCACCACCACGCGGCGGGCCGTGAGCAGGCCGGGCGCCTTGCGCAAATCCTCCTCTACCCGGCTGCCCACGCTCAGCTCCACGCGGTGCAGCTGCTCGGGAGAAGCCACGGCCAGCACCATGTCGCCGAGTTGCAGCACCGTGTCGCGGCTCGCGCCTTGGGTTTGCGATTCGGATTTACGGCGCAGCCGCGAAACGACGATCCCTTCGTCACCCAAGCCGGGAATGTCCCGGATCGCGGCTCCCGCGATTTTGGCGTTTTCGATCACAAAGGTCGCGCGCTGCACCTCGCTCACCCCTTCCGCCAGCTTCTGTTGGAGTTTGGCCAATTCATTTTTCGGCTGAATCCGGAACACCACGCGGATGATCACCATCGCCAAGATAATACCCAGCACCCCAAACGGATAGGCCACCGCGTAGGCCATCGATGCAAGGTTCGCCTGCTGGGCACCGCCGCTCACGTTCGCCATCGCCTGTTGGGCGGCCCCCAGCGACGGCGTATTAGTCGTCGCTCCCGACAAAATCCCCGCCATCACCCCGAGGTCCCACTTCATGATGCGCCCCGTGCCAAAGGCGATCAGCGCCCCAAACAGCACAATCAAAACCGCCAGCACATTCAGCTTCAGCCCATCACTTTTCAGCGAGTTGAAAAAGCCAGGGCCTAACTGGAGACCCACCGTGAACACAAACAACACCAGCCCGAATTCTTTCAAAAACGCCATCAGATGCGGATCCAGCGTCAACCCGAAGTGCCCCAGCAGCAGCCCGCTGAACAACATCCCGGCCACCCCCAGCTTCATCCCCCCGATTTTAATGCTTCCCAACAGCAGCCCCAGAATCGCCGTCAGGGCAATTACCAGAATCGGTTCGGCATGGGGGGAGACCTCTTTAATGCGCGCCAGCAGTTCAACCATGCCGCCATTCTACTCCCTCACCCGCCAGCAGCAATGCATCCGCTGTCATTTACCGTGCATCATTGGCCTTTTCCGCACATCGCTGGCGGCGCGCAGCCATACTTTCCCCTTCCCACGCGGCGGCGGATCCGCTTTAATCCAAAACGAAAGGGCAGCCAATCCGGCAAGACTGACTGCCCCCCTTAACGCGGTAGTTCATAATTACGCTGCGTAATCTGCTGCTTGGTAGGCTTTACAGATTACGCAGCGGTTGCCGATACCGTCGCTGTCACGGAAGGGGTCAGACTTTTATTCGTCTTCCCGGTCTTCTGTTCCAGCTTTGAACGATATCCCATGTTGCGGTATAGCGGGCAATTGATGCCAAAACCTGCAGTGCCCCTCACGGAGTTCACTACAAGTTCCAGAACTTCTTGCGTCACTAGGTCGATATTGGCCCTTTCGGTCCGCTTCGCCTTTAACTGCAACTTTAATGCCTCGATATCGCTTCGCACTTACAGTGAATCGGCTGTCGCCGACTCGAACTGTGCTAACGTCATTCCGGCAAACGATGCTTCAATAGCCGTTTCGCTCCACGAGGAGCGAAATAACTCGATCTTGTCCTTGAAGGACTTAATAGATGATTTCATCAGTTTTCGTTTTCTAGTTAGTTGTTCCTCGATAGCATTCATGGAATTCGACCGTTAGACCGCCCTGCTATCCGGCAGCGCGCCATTCGCGCTACAGGTGAATCCTATTTGTTTTATAGATTAAGTAAAGGGGGTAGTTAGCACAGCAAGAGCACACTTAAATTTATTTCAATTTTAAATTAACTATCAAAGACTTATGAGGTGCAAATTCCGTTAAAAAGTTTTGTGATATACTCTGATTCTGGTGATTCATGGAGATTTGGATCCTCGGTCAGGATAAAATTAAGACATTGATCCGTTAAATAAGTTTAATAATGAATCTAATATCGATGGTTTTTTGGACATTTTTTTAACCTCGATTGCTGGATCGTTTGATGAGGTGATCTAATGGAAATGATGACAGGGACTTCACTGCTATTGATTTGGCGCTGCCGACCTATGGGGATATGCGTCCGACCTATGGGGATATGCGTCCGACCTATGGGGATATGCGTCCGACCGTTGGGGATATGCGCCCGACCGTTGGGGATATGCGCCCGACCGTTGGGG
>CAJXYV010000139.1 GCA_913063525.1 uncultured Verrucomicrobiota bacterium | reverse complement strand
CCAATACGTCGTCCCGAAATCAGCCAGATTGAAAATACCATTGCCAGATGAAGCCCCGGAAACCGTCATGTTAAGCTTTGTAATGCCCGCCGCGCTGGTCGAGCTTGACATGAAGTTGGCAGGATTCGGCCAGACTTCGGTATCAATGGTCATCAACGCGATGGCGGTGGCCTGATTTAAGTACGACACTCCAGACCACTTCGCTCGGTATTCGACCGATGATGCTTGAACCTGACTCGCACACATAAGCAAAATCCCGCAAATGTGGATCGTGATTCTCATCGATATACTCATCGGGATCAACTCAAGTATACGCCGTCTATGATTGCAACCGAAAAAACTCAAAAATTACGCACTCGCCCACCCATTCACGGCAACGCAGTCCCATCCGGGATCTCGAAGATCTTGAAGCGCGACGAGCTACCTTTTTCAAGCACCAGTTTCGACTTCGAAAGCCCCAGCGACTTCGCCAAAAAATCCCGCAGCGCGGCGTTGGCTTGGCCATCGACGGGCGCGGCGGCGATGCGCACCCGCAGGATGCGCCCCGCCAGCGCATCGTATTCCCAGCCGATGATTTCGCTCTGGCGGGCATTCGGGGTGGCGCGGACGCGGATTTTCATAACACGGCGGTAAAAAACAGGGCCCGACCTTTCGGTCGAGCCCCGTTCCATGAATCTTTAAGCGATCAAGATCACTTGGCAGCCGCGACCACGTGGTCTTTGGTCATGCCGAGTTGGCTCATCACGGTGTCGCCAGGGGCGCTGATGCCAAAACGATCGATGCCGAGGGCCTTGCCTTCGGTGCCGACGTATTTCCACCAGAGGTCGGTGACGCCCGCTTCGATCGAAACACGCTTGGTGCAGGCCTTTGGCAGCACGCTTTCGCGGTACTCGGCGGTCTGACGCTCGAAGCGCTCGAAGCACGGCATGGAAACCACGCGCACGCCGTCGCCCAGCTCGGTGGCGGCAGCCATCGCGTGCTGGAGTTCGGAACCGCTGGCCAACAGGATCGTGGTCAACGCGCCGACTTCCTTGCGGGCGATGTAGCCGCCCAGCAGAACGCCTTCGCGGCGGGCTTCGACGGAAAGTTCGTTCATCAGCGGGATCGCTTGGCGGGTCAAGATCAGCGCGGTCGGGCCATCCTTGCGGGTGACCGATGCGATGAACGCGCCTGCGGTTTCTTCCGCATCGCCCGGACGGATGACGTCCAGATTCGGGATCACGCGCAGACCGCTGACCGTCTCCACCGGTTGGTGGGTCGGGCCGTCTTCACCGACACCCACCGAGTCGTGGGTGAAAATGTAGCTGACGGGCAGACTTGACAACGCCGCTAGGCGGATCGCGCCGCGCAGGTAGTCGGCGAAGACCAAGAAGGTCGCGCCGCTCGCGCGGAACAAACCGTCGTAGGCGATGCCGTTGCAGATCGCGCCCATCGCGTGTTCGCGAATGCCGAACCAGATGTTGCGGCCCAGTGGATTGGCTGCGGAGAAATCGCCGCCGTCCTTGAGGTAGTTTTTGGTGGAACCGAAAAGATCCGCGCTGCCGGTGAGGTATTCGGGCAGCACTTTCGCCACTGCATTGATGACCGTCGCACCCGCGGAGCGCGTCGCGTCTTTGTAGTCTGCGGCGAATGCAGGAATCTGCGTGCTGAGGTCGGCTGGCGTAAATTGCGCCACACCATTGTTCAGTTCCGCAGCGAGCGCAGGATTAGCCGCTGCCCACGCATCGTAGGTCGCCTGCCACGCCTCGAACTCGACTTTCGAAGCCGCCTTCTTCTCCGCAAAGTACGCTTGGGTCGCTGGCGAAACGTAGAAATGCTCATCGGCTGGCAGGCCGAGGCTGGCGCGGGCGGTAACGGTGAACTTCGCCCCACCTTCGCCATGGCCCTTAGCCGTGCCTTGGACTTCCGCGATGCCTTTGCCGATGATCGTCTTGGCGATGATCACCTTCGGGCGGCCGTTTTTGTCAGCCTTCGCCTTGGCGATGGCCGCTGCAACTGCGGCCAGATCGTGACCATCCACCGTCACCGCATCCCAGCGCTGGGAGATGAAATACTGCTCCGCGTCTTCGCCTTGTGAGACATTCGCCATCGCGTCGAGCGTCACATCGTTGGAATCGTAAATGAGGATCAGGTTGTCCAAACCGCTGTGGCCGGCAAAGGCGATCGCTTCCTTGGCCACACCTTCCTGGAGGCAACCGTCGCCGTGAACCGCAAAGATGTGCTGGTCGAAAATCGTGTGTTCCGCCGTGTTGAAACGGGCGGCGGCGCGTTTCCCGGAAAGCGCGTATCCCACCGCGTTGCCGATCCCTTGACCGAGCGGGCCCGTCGTCGCTTCCACGCCGGGAGTTTCGTGGAACTCGGGGTGGCCCGGTGTAATCGAGTTCAGACGGCGGAAGTTTTTCACTTCCTCGCGCGAAACCGCGTAGCCGGCCAAATGCAGCCAGCTGTAAATGAACATCGAGCCGTGGCCCGCAGAAAGAATGAAGCGGTCGCGGTTCAACCACTTCGGGGCATCGGGGTAATAGCGCAGCGACTCTCCGAACAAAACCGCGCCAATTTCGGCGCAGCCCAGCGGCAGGCCCAGGTGGCCAGAGTTACAGGCGTGGACGGCATCCATGGCCAGGCCACGGGCTTCATTGGCAGCTTGTGCAAGCAGTGAGGTATTCATGAAAATAGTGCTCCGCGTTGCTTTTCGTGCCGCAGAGTGCGGTTACCCTAGAAATCCTCCCCCACTTGACAAGCCAGCATTCGAATTATTGCCACGAAAGCTGCTCATTTTGAAGATGATTCCCCACCCATCGATTTTTTGAGATAAAAAAACCTTGCGCCTCCCCGCCTCCTCATGTTCTTTTCCGCCCGCCGCAACGCACGACCCGTTCGTCTATCGGTTAGGACTCCAGGTTTTCATCCTGGCAAGAAGGGTTCGACTCCCTTACGGGTCGCCATTGATCATCAAGCCTCCGCCCTGCGGGGGCTTTTTTGTTCCTCGACGCCGCATTTCCTGTCTTAAACTGGCCATCTGCCACTGTGACTGCTCTCCAAAAAGCCGAATCCATCCGCGCTCGCAAAGGCGGACGCCCCATCGCCGCGCTCACCGCCTACGATTACCCCAGCGCCCGCCTGCTGGATGAAAGCGGCGTGGACATCCTACTCGTCGGCGACTCGCTCGGCATGGTCGTGCTCGGTTTTCCCGACACCACCCACGTCACGCTCAACCACATGCTGCACCACGTCGCCGCTGTTGCCCGGGCCAAGCCGCGGGCCCTCGTCGTCGGCGATTTGCCCATCCACACCTACGACACTCCCGCACAAGCGTTGGAATCCGCCCGCAGCCTCGTCGCCGCCGGTGCCGAGGCCGTCAAACTCGAGGGCGGCATCCGCCAAGCCGACAAAGTCCGCGCCATCACTGCAGCTGGTATCCCCGTGATGGGCCACCTCGGCATGCTGCCCCAGCGCGTGCTCGAAGAAGGCGGCTACCGCAAAAAAGGCAAAACCCCTGAACAAGCCGAAGCCCTCCGCGACGGCGCCCAAGCCCTGATCGATGCCGGAGCATTTGCCATCGTCTTCGAATCGGTCATCCCCGAAACCGCCCGCCAGCTCACCGCCGCGCTCGCCGTCCCCATCATCGGCATCGGTTGTGGCGACCACACCTGCGACGGCGAAGTCGCCGTCGTCACCGACCTGCTCGGTTCCTACCCGTGGTTCGTCCCGCCCTTCGCCCGCCCCGAAGCCGACCTCGCCAGCGCCATCCGCAGCGCCGCCGCCCGCTACGTGGCGCGCGTGACGTCGCTAGGTGACTGACTCGGCTCAGCGCGAAAGAAAAAATCCAAACCACGAAAGACACGAAATCTCACGAAAATGAGATTTATAGCAGCTGAATCGGACTCATCAAACTCTTCATTTTCCGTGTAATTTCGTGCCTTTCGTGGTTTATAACTTTGAATTAAGGCAGCACTGATACCCAGCCTTTGGGGCAGGGAAAACTCCATATTTCATCCGCGGCGGGGCGCGTGCGCCTCCGCTTGGGGCGCGTGTGCCTCCGCTTGGGGCGCATGTGGTTCGACCCGAGCAACACATGACTCGACCCGCGCGCCGCCGCACGGCCTGAGGTTTTACCACCGACCGATTGTTTTTTGACGAGGAGCGACGCTGCGAGGCGTCGCTCCTTTGTTTTGGGATGGCTTCGACTTCTTCAGTGCTTTATTGGTTGCTGACGAAAGAACTCTATCTCGCTTTCAGTATCCTAAAAACCCATGATCCGCCACTTCACCACCGCCTTGGGCGCATTCTGTCTTTGCAGCAGCGCTTTTGCCCAAACCTCGGAATCGTTCCCCGTTCGCATCCAGGTCGATGCGGCCAAGCCGTTGGGACAGCTGAGACCGATCTGGCGGTATTTCGGCGCGGACGAGCCGAACTACGCGACGATGAAGGATGGCAAAAAGCTGCTCGGCGAACTCGGCGAGATGGCGCCAAAACAGGTCTATTTCCGAGCGCACAACCTGCTGACCAGCGGCGACGGCAAGCCCGCCCTGAAGTGGGGCAGCACCAACGCCTATACCGAAGACGCTAACGGCAACCCGGTTTACGATTGGACGATCACGGATCAGATCTTCGACACTTACCTAGTGCGTGGCGTCCGGCCTTATGTGCAGCTCGGTTTCATGCCGCAGGCGCTTTCCACCAAACCCGAGCCGTACCGCCACCACTGGACGCCGCAAACCAAATACGACGCGATCTACCTCGGCTGGACCGCGCCGCCGAAGGACTACGCGAAGTGGGGTGAACTTTGTTACCAGTGGACAAAACACTGCGTCGAAAAGTACGGCCGCGCCGAGGTAGAAACCTGGTGGTGGCAGCTGTGGAACGAGCCGAACATCGGCTACTGGCACGGCACGCAGGAGGAGTTTTACAAACTCTACGACTACTCGGTCGATGGCGTGCGCCGCGCCTTGCCGACCGCACGGATCGGTGGCCCCGAGACGGCGGGCGGTACGGGCGGAGGATCGCTCAATAAGTTTCTGGTCCACTGCGTGGACGGCACCAACTCCGTCACGGGTCAAAAGGGCACGCCGATCGACCTGATTTCCTTCCACGCCAAGGGGCAGCCGAAGTTTGTCGATGGCCACGTCCGCATGGGCATTTCCAACCAGTTGCAAAACATCGACAGCGCCTTTTCGGCCATTGCTAAGTTCCCCACGCTGAAACATCTGCCGATCGTCATCGGCGAGTCCGATCCAGAAGGTTGCGCCGCCTGCCAAGGGCCGCAAAACGGCTATCGCAACGGCACGATGTATTCGAGCTACACGGCCGCCAGCTTTGTTCGGAAACACGATCTGGCCGCCAAACACGGCGTGAATCTGGAAGGTGCGCTGACCTGGGCCTTCGAGTTCGAGGATCAACCGTACTTCGCCGGCTTCCGCGTGCTTGCCAGCAATGGCATCGACCATCCGGTGCTCAACACCTTCCGGATGTTCAGCAAAATGTCGGGCCAGCGACTCAATGTTGAAAGCAGCGGCGCGATCCCGCTGGACGACATCGTCAAAAACGGCGTGCGCAAGCAGCCCGACGTTTCCGCGCTCGCCAGTCTCGACGGCAAAAAACTTTCCGTGCTCGTCTGGCATTACCACGACGACGACCTCGCAGGGCCCGATGCCGCCGTGACCTTGAATATCCCCGGCCTGCCGCTGGCTAAGGGCAAAGCCAAAGTCACCCACTACCGGATCGACGAAACCCACAGCAATGCCTACACCCTCTGGAAAGCTCTCGGCGAGCCGCAGAAACCCACGCCCGCCCAGTACGCCGATTTGGAACAGACTGGCAAACTCGCCACTCTCGGTACCGCCACGGCGCTTGCCATCAAAGACCACAGCGCCAGCCTCGACTTCCCCCTCCCCCGCCAAGGCGTGTCGCTGCTGGTGATCGAGTGGGACTAGGGGGCTAGAGTTGCTTGAACTCATCCTCGGTGATGCCCGCTTGTTTTAAAATCGAGCGGAACGCCCCCGAGGGCACGTCTCCCGTATGCATTGGCAGATAAGTCTGACGCCCATCCGGATGGCGCAGGACGAGGTGGGACCCGCTCTGCAGCCGATCCTCGAACCCCGCGCGCCGCAGTTTGTGCAGCACTTCCTTCGCCTTGTGAGGCATCAGCCCACCTCCAAGGTGGTAAGGATCGCTTCTGATGGGGCGGCCACGGATTGTCCGTTGGCACGCTTCTCATCATTCCAAAGCACCACGAGATCACAAGCCGCTTCTAGTGCGCCCTCCACTCCAAGTCCGTGGGTAGTCAGCCCAAGGGACGGGACATGAGCATAGAAAAAGCCAGGCATCTTTTCCTCGGCAGGCAGAGGTTCCAGCATGACCGCGTATTGCATGAGACCAAATTGGTACAGATTGGGCGTTTTGTCGAGAACAGGCTTCACCTATTCCGCTTGCCCGTCGGCGGCGGGTTGGTTACGGCAAGGCCGTGACGGGTACTTGGCCCGTCGCACATCAACACCGCGAACGACCTTTTTTATGCCTATCACCCGCGCTCTTCTGTCCGTCTCTGATAAAACCGGCTTGGCCGAGTTTGCCAAGGAACTCCACGAAATGGGAGTGGAACTGCTCTCCACCGGCGGTACTTCCGTGACCCTGCGCGAGGCAGGTTTGCCCGTGATCGATGTCTCCGAGTTCACCGGCGCTCCCGAGCTTTTCGACGGACGCCTGAAGACTCTGCACCCGAAAGTTCACGGCGGACTGCTGCAACGCCGCGACGACGAATCTCACATCCAACAAGCCAAGGCCAACGACATCCCTCCGATCGATCTGGTGGTGGTGAATCTTTATCCATTCGAAGAAACCGTCGCCAAGCCGAACGTCACGCTGGAAGAAGCGATCGAGAAGATCGACATCGGCGGCCCGTCGATGTTGCGCAGTGCTGCCAAAAACCACGCCAGCGTCACGGTGATCGTCGATCCCGCCGATTACTCGCGGGTGATCGAGGAAATGAAGCAGCACAAAGGTGACACCACCAAGGGCTTCCGCGAACAACTGGCAGTCAAAGTGTTCCTCCGCACGTCCCAATACGACGCCGCCATCACCAACTACCTCGGCCAATGCCGCACCGGCACGGGCTGTAATTTCACCCTCAGCCTGCCGCTGGAACAGGAACTGCGCTACGGCGACAATCCGCACCAGAAGTGCTCGCTCTACGGCAACTTCGCCGACTTTTTCACCCAAGTCCAAGGCAAGGAACTCAGCTACACCAACATTCTCGACATCGAGGCCGCGGCCGACCTGATCCTCGACTTTGCTCGCCCGACGGTGGCGATCCTCAAACACACCAATCCGTGCGGTGTCGGCCAGGATGACGAAGACCTGCGCGTCGCTTGGCAAAAAGC
>CAJXYV010000138.1 GCA_913063525.1 uncultured Verrucomicrobiota bacterium | reverse complement strand
ATGCAGCGGATTGACGCCGACAACATCCGCGCCGAAGGAAGCTGCGCGTTCCAGCAATTCACCAAGATCGCTGAAATCGCCCATGCCCCAATTGGTGCGCGAGCGCACGCCGTAAAGTTGCGCGGCGAGCCCCCAAGCGCCACGCCCGCTGTTCACGGCGTCGGGAAGGAAGGCCACGCGCGGCGCCACGATCAGCGCCGCGCTGGCGGCCCGCCCGGCCGACCCGGGCCTGGCCGAAGCGCTGCAGCAGAACCGCGAGCTGCTGGCCACCCTGGCCGAACTGAAGACGCGCCAGGACGAACTGGTCGAGCTGACGGGCGAACTGGAAGACACCAACCGCGGCGTCGTCGCGCTCTTCAGGCTGAGCAACGAGGTGAGCGCCTGCCGCAGCCTGCCGGCATGGACGCGCACGATCGGGTCCTTGTCGGGGTCGAATTTGCGGCTCTTTTTTAGAACTTCGATGCCGATCACGTATTGGCTTAGGAGAGGGCCGCGGCCGGCGAGCGATTCGGTCAGCAGAAAGTCAAAGAGACGACACAACAGCGGAGAGCCCTTGAAGAACGCCGATTTGAAAATGAGGTCTGCCTGTTGCAGGATCATGTCGAGAGAGATGCCGCGATGACGAATCAACCAATAATCGCGTTCGACCCATGTCTCCATTCCGATCAACATTCAACCAAAAACCACGTTTCCCGATCGGTAGCGCCGAATCTAAGTTAGGTCTGGGCCTTGCGCTGCGGCGGATCTTCGCCTAAGCAAGCGGCAGATGATTCGATTTTCGATTTTTGGAATCCCAGTTGAAGTCCAGCCGTTTTTCTGGATCTCGCTCGTTATTCTCGGCGGTGCCATGGGTGCGGATTCTGCGGCGGCGATCTTTCATATCTTGCTGTTTGTGCTGGCTGGTTTCATTTCCATCCTCGTTCACGAGCTCGGTCACGCCCTGACCGCCCGCGCCTTCGGCGCGCAGTGCGCGATAACGCTGCAATCGTTCGGCGGGTATGCCGCCTATTCGGGCGCAGCCCTCAACCGCTGGCAGCGTTTTTTAATCACGGCGGCAGGCCCGGGCATTCAGATCCTTCTCGGGTTGGCGGTGCTGTTATTGATCCCCCACCTGCCCCAGGTCAGCCGCGAGGGTGCGTATTTTCTGAGCACGCTGATGCTGATCAGTTTCTTCTGGTCGATTCTCAACCTGCTGCCGGTCTTGCCGCTCGACGGCGGGCAGATGCTCAATGCCGCGCTGGGTCCAGACCGGATCAAGATCACCCTGTGGACGTCGATCATCGTCGCTGTTGCTGCGGGCCTGGGCATGTTCTCCTACACGCGCTCGATCATCTTTCCGGTCTTCCTCGGCATGTATGCATGGCAGGCTTTTCAAGAACTCAGGGCAATGCGCCACTCCTGAACCGCAACCTACCAGAAAATCAGCCGCAGCCCGGCGAGCGCGGAGAACAGCACCAGCATCCGCTCGAACGCGACCTGCGGCACCTGTCCCAGCAGCCACTTGCCACCGAAGATCCCCACCGCCACCGCAGGCAGCAAGCGCGCGTTTTCCAACAAGCTCTCCGAGGTGATCAATGCCAGCCGCGCATTGAGAGGCACCTTGATTAAATTGATCAGCAGGAAAAACCGTGCGCCGATGCCGATGAGCTCCATCTTGGGGATCTTGCGCGCCATCAGATAGAGCTGCACCACCGGCCCCGCCGCATTGGCTAGCATGGTTGCGAAACCACCCAGCACGCCCGCGCCCAGACCGAAGCCTTGCGACTCCGCGAGGCGATCAAACAGGCCGGGCTGCCAGCGCCGAATGCTCTGCAATGCCACCATCGACAAAACGCAGAGACCGATCGCCCGCCGCGCCGCAGTTTCCGAAATTCCGCCCAGCACCCACCAACCCACCGCGATTCCTAACAAGGCGGGTGCCAACATTTTCCACACCGACCGCCATGAGCCGTACTTCAAAAACGCAGGGTACGCCATCAAGTCGGCGGCAATCAAAAGCGGCAGCGCCAAGCCCACCGATACCTTCGGCCCGTAGAGATCCGCGAACAAAACCACCGACACCATCGACAGTCCGCTGAACCCCGACTTGGAAAGTCCGATGCACAGTGCGGCTAACAACGCCAAAGCAAAAACCGATGGATTGGACAGCATCACCCCGCGAACCATCGGCAAATCCTGTTCACCGGCAAGCGGTAAAAATGTTTGTTCGCTTATTGTCCGCTTCGTTGTTGCAAACTGCTGCGCAAGCTTCCAAAACAACCGCCAACCGCCGCAACAAAGCCATCGGACATCGTGTCCATTTACGGCAGCTTTAGCGACTTTACCCCAATTGTCATTTCATCGCGATCGATCCTCGACTCGCGCTCAAAATTTCCGTTAAGTTCCACCTCGCCACACCACCCAACTCCCCTTCATGGAAACGCTCATCAAACTTCCCGAGAATCAAACCCCCAGCACCATCGTGGAAATCCTCGACTCGCTCCGCAAAGAGCACTTCGAACCGCGCCACGAATCCAAGGCCTGGGGAGATTGGATCTACCTCGCCACCTACACCACGGTCATCAGCATCGAGTGCGTCCGCGGCCTGAGCAGCTCCGCCACCATCGAATACGGCGAGGGCGAAGAAGAGGGCGAACCTTGCAAGTCATTGTACCGTGCCTTCGGCCGCCTCGGCTGGAACGGCATCGACGATGACGGCGAATTCTCGCTGGCGTAAGCCCCCGCCTTCTCCACCGGGATTCTTTGTCGATCACCCGCGCCAGACCGCCCCTAAGAGCAGGGAACGCACGGTTGTACATCCTCGATTCTTCAAAAGCTGCCGGATTTTTCGAATTCGCAAAGTTTTTCAGAAAATTAAATTGCAAATATCGCGGCATAAGTATACATCAACCACAGGTAGTTCTTTGCGTTCGCTGTTTCACGAATCATGCGCCGCTTATTTGATAAACAGTTCTTCAAGAGATTAAGTTCATGAGCGCGACGAATACAGCGTGGTTTCACTGCGGACGCTGCGGTTCACTTTTTTCCACCGAGATCGAAAAGGACGATCAACACTTGTGCCCAGCATGCGGCTGCAGGACATCGTTGGGCAAGACCTCACGATCCGAGCAGACTGCCGATTCGATTCCGGGAGCATCAGGCACCGTCACTAGTGCTACCAAATCACTCAAAAACATTCAAACCGCTTGGTTCAAAAAAACAAATGGACGGCACTTGATCATAAAAGTCCTAGCCGCATGGCTTGCGGTTCTAGCGGTGTCTACTTATGGAATCGTTTGGATCTGTAGCGATGGAACAAATAATCCGCCCCCCGAGAATCATCCCGTTTCTACAAAAGATTTAGACTCGGAAGAAAACACCGCGTTTTTGAACCAAGCGGCACCTCTGTGCCGTCAGACATTTTCTAATTTTCTCTCTGCGGAAACATCCGGGATAAGCAGCCAACTGGTACTTAGGCCAGGGACGACCTCTGCACTGATGGCGCGCTTCTACAGCATGAACCGGTTGGAAGTCGTCGATCCAAAAATGCTCACCCTCAATAACGTCACTGTGGTAAAACTGGCTGCAGGCAAAGCGATTGAATCATACTGGAAGTCCAGCGATGGTCGCCAGTTCGACGTCCTATTCCAAGAGGAAGACGGCGAATGGCGACTCGACTGGGAGCACTATGTCAAATTCAGTGATTGTCCATGGCCGTTATTTCTGGCGGGCAATGGCGAGGCACGTGGCCAATTTCGTCTGCTCGCGCGCGAGCGCCTTTCTGATGAGCACAAAAACTCCCCTTCAATCAGCATCTTACTCCGCGAACCTCGCTTCGGATACCCTTCTGAACTGGGGTACCAATCGCCTGAGTTCTTGATCAGTCGCTCAAGTAAAAACGGCAGTTTGCTCACGGCTGCCTTCGCACTAGCAAATTCCGGCAAAAGAGCTTTCAATGCACAGCTTCCTAACATCTATCCGGAAGGATTCATCCCTATCAGAGTAAAAATTCACCGTTTCGAGGAAAATACGGAACGACGCTTCGAACTCGAAGAGATTATCGCCTGCCACTGGTATTCCGTTGACAATATGGGTGTAGAGATTTCAAATTCACTCGGAACATTCATGTCGACAAACCAAGACGTCAATGACCAATCCTTACCCCGGTAGACTAGACTGCAGGGGGGGCAATTCAAAAAAATTTCCAGAAAAGATGAAATACTTTAATTTGCCAGCCAGCAATTATGAGATCCTGTGCAAAATCATCTGCGAGTGCGCCCCCTTTCGAGATCGCTTGGTGATCGCAGAGATTGCAGAAAAATGCCAATACGATCCCGCAGTTATACTGGGCAATATGGGATTTCTGACAAGCGTTGGCATTGTGGTGGGCGGGATGTCAAAATCACTCACCACTGTCGGCAAGAGCTTAGCATCGGCCATTCGAGTCAACGACATCGAGAACATCAGAGAGTGCTGGCATCAAATATTTTCTGAATGCGCCCCAATAAAATCCATCGCGACTCAGCTTGAACCCCACAAACCGATTCCGAAAGAAATCGTGATGCACCGGATCGCTCTCGCCCTAGGGGTCACGTTGGATTCGCAAAACGACGCGCGGATGAATCAACTTTTGGATATTTTCAAGAAAATCCAACTCATGCGTGAAAGTGTTGATGGATACGTTTTCTTGAGCTTCGAACAACGGATCGTCAAATTTTACAGTAACGTGATTCCTCTCAGCGAGAGAGACGATCAATCGGCACCAACCGCCGTAAGCTCCAATCGATCGAATTTTTTCGATACCAATCCTTGAAGCTATCTTGGGATTTATTCAAAGAATTAAAAAACCAATTGACGGACACCTCGATCCGTGATTATTTCTCTCGCGTCGCGAGACGCTAGGCGGTCCGATTGAGTTTCCTTTTGGGTTTTGGGTTTTTCCCGGGGATTATCGATCGGACCGCTTCTTTTTTGCCCTCGATCCAGCCTCAGACCTTTTCTGCGGCGATTTTTGGATCCTTGTAAGTGGATTGCACGTAGACCTCGCGCAGCAGCTTGTGCTCGATTTGGCAAGGGCTGTGGGCCATCAAGTCGGCTCCCTTGTTATTTTTCGGGAAGGCGATCACTTCGCGGATGCTGTCTTCGCCGGAAACCAGCATCGCGATGCGGTCGAGGCCAAGCGCCAGACCACCGTGCGGCGGCGCGCCGAAGCGGAACGCATCAAGAAGGTGACCGAACTTGATCTGTTGTTCTTCCGGGCCGACGCCGAGCACGCTGAACATCTGCGCTTGGAGATCCTTTTCGTGAATCCGGATTGAACCGCCGCCGAGTTCGTAGCCGTTGAGCACAACGTCGTAGGCAACCGCGCGGACGTTGGCGTAATCGCCCGCTTCCAGCAGCGCGAGGTCGTCAGGATGAGGGCGGGTGAACGGGTGGTGAACCGCGGCCCAATCGCCGGTTTCGTCGTCTTGGGCGAGCAGTGGGAAGTCGACCACCCACAGGAAGTTATAAGCGGTCGAATCCTTGGTCAGTTCCATCATCACGGCGGCTTCCGTGCGGACGCGACCGAGGATGGTGCTCACGCTTTCGCGCGAACCGGCGGCGAAAAAGACGATGTCGCCTTCGGCGAGATCGAGTTTGGCGACGACTGCGGCCTTTTCTTCATCGGTGAAGATTTTCCAGAGCGGGCTCTTGTATTCGCCGTTTTCCAGTTTGATGAACGCGAGATTTTTGACGGGAAGCCCGGCCTGCACCGCGATCTCATTGAGACGGTTCATTTGGCCCGTGGTGATGCTGGCGAAGCCCTTGGCGTTGATCGCGCGGACGACACCGCCACCATCAATGATGCTGCGGAAAATCTTGAACTCGGTCGCAGCGAAGACGTCACCGAGATCGTTGATCTCCATGCCGTAACGGGTGTCCGGTTTGTCGGATCCATAGATGTCGATCGCGTCGCGATAAGTTATCCGCGGGAAAGTTTCCGGCACCGCGATGCCGAGACCCGCCTTGAACATCGAAGCCAACAGGCCTTCGACCAGTTTGATGATGTCTTCCTGTGTGACGAAGCTAGCTTCGATATCGATCTGGGTAAATTCCGGCTGACGGTCGGCGCGCAAATCTTCGTCGCGGAAGCAGCGGGCGATCTGGAAATATTTCTCCATACCGGCGACCATCAGCAGTTGCTTGTACTGCTGCGGGGCTTGCGGCAGGGCGTAGAAACGGCCGGGATTGAGGCGCGATGGGACGAGGAAATCGCGGGCACCTTCCGGCGTCGGATTGGAAAGAATCGGCGTTTCGATTTCGTAGAAGCCGGAGTCGTCGAGATAACGGCGGGCGGCCGAAGTGATCACGCTGCGCTGGCGGATGTTCTGGCTCATGCGCGGACGGCGCAGATCGAGGTAGCGGTATTTCATCCGCAAGTCTTCGTTGGAAAGTTCCTTATCGAGCTGGAATGGCAGCACATCCGCCTTGTTGACGATCTTCAGCTCCTTGGCCACGATCTCGATCTGGCCGGTGGCGATTTTCGAGTTGCCCGAGCCTTCGAAACGCTTCGAAACGCGGCCGATCACTTGCACCACATCCTCTTCACGCAGCGTGTGGGAAAGTGCGGACACCTCAGGATTTTCGTCTGGGTGGAATACACACTGGGTCAGACCCTCGCGGTCGCGCAGGTCGATGAAAATGACGCCGCCGTGGTCGCGCGCGGAATTCACCCAACCGATGAGCGTGACAGTTTGATCGATATGGGATTCGCGGAGTTCGTTGCAATGATGGGAGCGCATAAAGAAAGAATTTGGAAGAGTTTAACCACAGATGGACAGGATGAACACAGATGGAAGAGATGGGATTAAGATTGGAGGAGAGGAAACTCGGGAGGTGTTAGGGTGACTCGGCGAAATTGGAGCTTGGCGTTTTTAAAATTCAGAATCAGGCCGACTTGCAGATGGGCGGCACGAAGATAGTTGAGCATACGACCCACTTCATGATCACTGATCCGGTCGATGGTTTTTGTTTCGACGATGACTTTTCCAAAAACCACCAGATCCGGAATGTATTCTCCCACCGTGACTTCACGGTAGAGAATGGGGTAATGGGCTTGCTGGGCAAAAGCAATATTCTGATGCAAAAACTCCACGGTCAGCGCCTGCTCATAAGGCTTTTCATGAAAGCCATGCCCTAACGCATTTAGAACTGTAAAAGCACAACCGATAATTTTTTCAGTCTCCATCAAATGAAGTCCATCTCTTCCATCTGCGTCCATCCCGTTCATCTGTGGTTGAAATTCTTTAGGCCAGCAGCGGGCCGTCGGGTTGGAAGAGGCGGGCGGTTAGCCAGTCGATGGCGGTGGCGGCGTTGCCGGATTCTTCGCTGCGGCTGGCGAGGACTTTAAGTTTGAGCTCGGGATACTCAGCGCCGACAACGAGGGCAAAGCGAGCGCCCAGCTTTTCGGCGCTCTGGAATTGTTTCGCGACCTTGGGCGAGCCCAGCGGCAGATCGGCGGAGATGCCGGCGCGGCGCAGGTCGGTGACAAGACGC
>CAJXYV010000137.1 GCA_913063525.1 uncultured Verrucomicrobiota bacterium | reverse complement strand
ATACACCCTATTATCATATGAAACCTACATTCCTCATGGGCCTCAGCGCCCTCGCTCTCGCCGCATCCGCTTCTGCTGATGTGACCGTCAACATCACCGGTGCCACTGCATTCCGTGCGGCCACGCTGGCTTCCATCAAAGCCAAGTACGTCGCTTCGGGTGCTGCCTTTAAGTTCGCTCACGACCAAGCTTCTGGCGGTACGGCCTATACCGGTGCGACCCGTGCGATCTTCATCGGCACCTTCCCGGGTGTCTCTGGCACCACCACGATTCGTTGCTGCTTCACCGGTTCGGTCGAAGGCATCCGCGCCCTTACCACTGCAACCGATCCATTGCCTCCGACCTATTATCAAACCTCGCTACTCGACTCGACCACGGCCACTGTCGGTGGTGCTGAACTGGCAAGCCAAGCAACCACCGGTGCCGCAACAGCCACTTCACACATCGCGTTTTCGGACGTGAAAAAGGCAGCTACGCCTTACTCCGCCTACGCCATGCTGCCAGCCGATCCATCTGCAGGTGTCATCGTGTTCACGATGTTGACCAACGAAGGATCGACGGTTTCCAACGTGACCTCGCAACAGTTCCGCGCTCTGATGAGCACGGGCAGCCAACCGCTGAGCTTGTTCACCGGCAACGCCGCAGACACGAGCAACGTGTTTGCAACCGGCCGTAACGACGGTTCCGGAACCCGCACGACCTATCTTGCGGAAACCGGTGCTGGCATCACCAACTTGGTGAAACAATACGTGACCAACGTCTCGACAAGCACGGCTCTCAGCACAATCCAACTCGTCCCTGCGGGCGGATTGAATAGCCCTGCTCTGGCCGGTCAAAGTGCTTCCAGCGCCTCCACGGTGTGGGGTCAGGACGTGGCGGGTAACGGGGGTTACAACAGCGGCAGCACCCTTCGTACCGACATGGGCAAAACCGGCCTGTCCGTCACCGTTCTCGACGAAAATGGCGACGACGCGTACGGTACCCCTGTCCGTGCCGATCTCGTGACATTCCTCTCCGTGAGTGATGCCGTGAGCGCCCGTGGTAACGGCGCGGTCTTCTGCGCCTACAACGGCGTGAAGCTGACCGACATCGCCGCCAGCGGCAGCACCATGAGCGCAGCTGACAAGGCCAAAGTCACCAGCGGTGCCTACACCGCATGGGGCTACGAAAACATGTATCGCCGCAATGACATCACCAGCGGTGATGCATTGACGGTTTATACCGGCCTGAAAGCCGCGATCCCAGCAAACCTCGGATCCGCTGGCATCGCCATCACCGACATGGCTGCAGGTCGTGAAGTCGACGGCGGCACGGTGGGTTACTAATCCGACTGAGACTTGTTAGCCTTTTAGAGAAAGCCTTGCTGCTTCATCTGAAAAGCACTTCAAGTATTGCTCCATCGAGCTGGCATCGGGCATCCCGGTGCCAGCTTTTTTCTTTCCCTCTGTTTTTCCCATTGGCATAAAAACTCCGTCACCCGATGAAACGTCCATTCATTTTCATACTGCTCGCCCTCGTGCTGGTCGCGGCCAGCGGCACGCTGATCTTTCGCTTGCGGCCGGAAACTTCCCAAAGCGCCACCGACCCCAAAGCCACCGCAAAGGCTGGTCCTTTCCGTAGGAAAGTCGATGCCGCCATGGCCACCCGCCAACCCTCCAGTGCGAGCACGGCGATGAAGCAAAAAAATCAAGTCTCAGCCACAGAGACGGCACAGCTAGAGTCCCGCAGCCGCCGCGCCGCAGATTCTCAAATGACTGCTGCGCCCGCAGCAAATGCCGCCATCCCCGAACTAAGTCATGCCGACCGGCCATCGCAAATCACCCCCAAAAGCGCCCCTGTCGCGGATGAATCGTCGCTGCCAGCGATCCAGTTGGCGGATGACGTGCGATTACCCGCCGCGTTGATGCCGCATGACACATCCAAGGAATCACCTGAAATCGCTGCCGCCAGGGCAGCGATAGGCGACAGGTTTTACCAAGAGCTCCAAGAAACCGCCGCCAAAGAGCCCCCAAGCGAGGCAGACACGACCACCGTAATTCATAAAAGTTCAGCCACGGAGAATGCTCTCAAACGCGCCAACGAAGAATACCGCGCACTTTTCGGCGACGAAGCCTTCAATCGGAAGACGATGGATACTCACCTCGAAGTCAAGCTGCCGACACTGGAAGATACTCCCCCTGAATCTAGCCATTGATTCGCGGTTTGCACCGCGATGGAAGACTTTTGCATCGCGATCCCAAAGCTTTGCATCGCGATCCCAAAGCCTTGCACCGCGTTCCCAAAGCCTTGCACCGCGTTCCCAAAGCCTTGCACCGCGTTCCCAAAGCTTTGCATCGCGATGCAAAAGCCCTGCGCACCGACGCTTTAGTTCGGACGAGACGTTTTGGGTTGAATCTGCTTGCGCAGATCAGCCGCCAACTTGTTGGCTGATTCCATATCACCACTCTTTAAGCCTGGAAGCTCATTTTGGAGCAGTTTTTTTGCGGTAATCTCGTCTTGATCCGAGGCAATGAGCAGCCATGCGAGCGCCTCAATGCGGGCTTCTTTAACTTCGGATGAGGGACCCAAAACACGGCCGAGATTGCTCTGAGCCTTGACGTTGCCTTGGAGCGCGGCTTTGCGAAACCATTGTTGTGCCAGAGATGCATCCGATGGCACGCCCAAACCGAAATCATATAAACATCCCAGAATATTTTGAGCATTTGCGAGACCGGCTTCGGCCGCGATTTTTAAATATTTTGCGGCAAGATCGTAGTTTTTCTCGATGCCATGGTCACCAAAATAAAGAATACTGCCGTAGGTCGATGCCGCATCGGGCATGTTCTGGTCCGCCGCTTTTTGAATCCACTGCAGCCCTTCTTTGCGTTGGGATTCGGGATCAGCGGCGGTGTCACCTTGGCCTTTGAGCAAAAGTTTGCCCAGATTGAGCTGAGCTTTGGCTGAGCCTTTTTCCGCACCTTTGCGGAACCATTCGAGCGCCTGCTTCTGATCTTTGGGCACTGACACCCCGGCACTGTAACAATAACCGAGACCACCCATAGCATCCGCATGACCTTGGTCTGCGGCTGCTTTCATCAATTCAAAAGCTTTTTTCCGATCTTTGGGCACGCCCTCGCCGCGGAGATGGGCACTAGCGAGTTGGTATTGGGCAGCGGCATCGCCTTGGTCCGCTGTCGCTTGCAACTCGGCAATCGAGGGCGACTTGATTTCTTGGGCACCGACCAGCGGCATTCCGAGCAATGACAAAAAGAGGACACAAGTGTAGCGTTTCATCAGTGAGGTGGTTGGGAAGGATTTGAATCAGGGGGCTTTGTCTTTTTCAGCTTCATCGTCAGCCGAGCCGCCACCGTAACCGATGACTTCGACGGTGAAAATCGATAAGACATCGTCAGCCACTTTTTGTTCGGCGGATTTCGCGGGATCCGACTTGGTCACGGCGGCACTGGCCGCAGCACCTGAATTCGACGCTGAGGTGACTGATGCGACACTCGGAGCACTGACCGCGCCGGGATTGGTGCCGGTACTGGTACCGCCGCTTGCGATGTTGGAGGAATTGAGCACGACTTGGGCAGCGATGTTGAGATTACCGGTCACCCGGATCCCCGCATCACCGGCATCGACATAGCCTTTGGGAGCGACGAGGTCGATATTGCCAGCTTCAACTCCTTCGACCGAGGCTAAAACGCCGATACCACCACCCGTCGCAAGCCCACCGAGGTCGGTCTGGACATCGGCACTGTTGACGTTGATTACCACCCGAGTCGGTGGCGCGGTAACAACGGTTTTGGGCGAAGTCCCTGCGGCGATGTTGCCGGTGGAGGACCACATGGCGATATCGCCGCCGCGCAGGGTGAAGATCCGCGCTTGGCCAATCGAGACGTCCTTGTCCGTAAAGGTCGAAATCGCGCCGCCGTACTCCGTCACAATGCCGGGAGGGGTCAGCGGGTTACCGAAAATCGCCGAAGCCATGGTGATCCCGCCGCCGACCGAACCCAGACTGATCGAACCTCCGCTGGTGGTGCGGATATCCCGGGCCTGGGTGAGGATGTCGCCCACCGGCTTATTCGTGCCGAACAAGGTGGTCACCGCAGCATAACCCGTATCGTAGTTGCCCGCTTTGGTGGCGTCGCGGCCCGTATCACGGAGAATCTGGTAGTATTTCTCAAGGGCGACGATCGCTTTTTGCTCTTCGGTCAGATCGCTGAAATTGCCCTGCCATCCGATCTTTTTCAAGTATGCTGAATGGTAGCTGTCCGTGCCAGCACTGAGGTACTTGCTGATGAAAGCATCGATATCCATCGAACTCAGTGCCAAGCCATCGGCTTGGCCGATCCCACCAGAGGCAGAAACCCCAGCCAAAACGGTGAGATCCGCCCCCGTGAATGGCAGATTGAGATTGCGGGTATTTCCGATGCTGGTGATGCCAACTCCAGTGCCATCGGTGAAATTAGCACCGGTCCCGAGATCGATATGGCGACCACTGAGGACTTCCATGACACCGGGACCGTTGATCTGGATGTCGCCCGCAAGCGCGCTGGTGCTGTCCCCCGACGCGGTGGCGAGGCGATTATCGCCCACAGCATTGCCCAAGATGAGATTGTTCGCGATGGAACGGATCGTGGAGTTTTCGGCAAAGGGAATGATGTCCCGGCCCGCAGAGACCAAGGAGATATCAGAGTTCGAAACATTTTGCAGATAGAATGCAATATCCGTGATGTCGCGCTGAGCCCTGATCTGCGTCGCCTTTGGCGAGAACAGCGTAAGGCCTGTGATATCACCACCCGCCGCGTAAATAAGCACCGCATTCTTATCACCCGCGTGCAGCAGTTCCGGAGCGTGCAATGCTTGTTTCACGGCACTGGTTGCCGCGGAACCCTGTGTGGAACCCGTCTCATTGAGTGCGAGACTGACGTTTTGGAGAATATCGACACCACTTTGGACCGCGTCTTTCTGGGTTCTGCCCACAACCGCTTGGTATCCTAGCGGAGAAGTAATGCCCGGCAGTGAGGCCGGAGAGGCATCAGACAGGTTGACTCGGGATGCGGACCAAACTTGCAGGCTCTTGCCGTTCACAAAGCCGGGCCCCGTTTTTTGCAAACCAATGATACTCGAACTGGCCGCCAGCTCGAGATTTCCCGTAGCCGAAGGAAAGAGTGTCCAGGTGCCAGCCAGATTGAGATATCCTCCAAACGATGTACTTCGCAGGTTGGGCGCACTGAGTTCGAAAACGCTACTGAAGGTGGTAAGCCCTAGTTCCGAGAGACGCAGCCACGGTTGATAATTGGAGGCATTGTATGCAGAGCTTACGCCAGTGAAAAGCCCCTGACTGTTGTACCACACATCTAAAACCGAGCGTGGCGAGGCACCATCGGGCATATTAACCGCCATGCGGTGAGTCACATCGCCGCCGTAAGAGGCGACCGCAACACCGGCATCGGCGGAGTAGGTATTAAAATACGTCTTATACCAAAACTTGTTGTTGATCCCTTGAGGCAGGAGAAACGGATTGCTGATCGGGCCGAGCAGCACATCGCCGCGGGCGGTCACATCAAACTGAGACTTGCCGACAAACAAAGTGGTTGGCAGCCAGGTGAGCGGATCGAGCGGAGCGGTGCCATCGAGAATACCAAGCGATGGTGAACGCGATGCATTAGTCGTAATCTCGCCACCCGCAAATAATGAGCCTTGGCCCTTTTCGACGTAATAGACACCGCCGTCAATATTACGTCCCGCAATCACCGAAACATCTCCGCCCCCCAATTCGAGAAGTTTATTCGCATCAGGGGCGACGTTGAGATACTCGGGAGCACCCGTAATCAACCCAAAGTCTGGATTCATGACTCGGCCGGACATCCGTGCACTGGTGGGACTCACTGCATCGACGTTCACCACATCGTGACCCGCGACCAAACTCACGTTGCCACCGCCCAAGGCACCCACCCCTTCAAAGAAGTTGCTGTAATCAACCCACCACGTGATGGAAGTTGCCTTGTCATTGATATTGGTGGCATTCTGAATATTGGTATTGATACCAAATCCACCATCGCTGGCAAATAAACCTGTCGCGGAATCAACATACCCGCGACGATAGAGCCAGTTGGTAGGCATCTCGCGGCTAGAATCGACCGCCAGCACTCCGTTCGACATGGTATAGTGCCCGATGTTTGCTTGAGCGGTAATGGAGACATCGCCCCCTGCCATCGACCACGCTGGAAGATAGAGCTGCTGAATGCTGCCCAAGGTTCCACTGGCACCGCCCGCTTGGCTGGGACTCGCATTGACTGACACTGGAGTCACAGGAAGCACAAAATCATTGCTGCTATAAACGGTGGTGGGCATAGGCAAGGCGACACCTGCCGTGTAAATCGTGGAAAACTGATTGCGAAGCTGAACATCGCGTCCCGCGCTGATCGAGATGTCACCGGTGCCGGTGCGGACGACTTCAAATCGATTTCCCTTATTTGTAGTTGTTCCCGAAATCCGGATCGTATCGGCGGTCTGCCCCAATGATCCGGTGGCCGCAGCAGTCCCCGTTGAAGAGGTGTTAGGTACCGCTGGGTAAAATTCGCCGACAATCACCGAGCCTTTGAGCGGCTGGGCAAGATCCAGCGCAGTGGCGGAAAGGACACTGCGGAAGTTGCTGGAAGTCAAATCTGCACCTGCAGTGAGACGATAGGACCAAGACTGGGTGTTGGTGGGCAGCGTGTTCTTAATCGTCATCAAGGGAGCCAGCCACATCTGAGAGTTGCCGTTGTCGGCAAAAACCTGCGCGGTGCCTTGGGCAATCGGGGTGAAGCCATCGCTGAGGGTATTGTTAAAAACCAGATCGCCGCTGGCCCGCAGGGTCAGCACGCCCGGCGCACTGCGAATGCCATAACGATAGCCCGAGAGATCCCAGTCGGCGGAAGCAAGTGCTTCGGTGTTGGTACTGCCTGCTAGGGAATTGTTGGCCAATCCAAGGATGAGATCCCCCGTCAAATTGAGAATTTCAACGCCAGGAGTGATGACCATCAGCGAATCCAAGGCCGCGGCATTGTCGGCACCGCTGAGAAGTTTGCTTCTCATGGCAACTTCGTTGGAATTCCCAACCCCTGCAGCACCTAGGAAACTGATCGAGTCAGTGTTGATGAGATTGCGCTGGGCGATATTGAGAACCCCGCCAGTCGGCGTGTAAGTTTTGTAAGCTTCGACCACCACGGAAGATGCACCGATAATCTTACTTTCGATCGAATCGACAAGAACATCGTTGTTCGTCGCATTTCGTGGAGCTCGGAGATGTAAGGTTCCTGTGAATTTTCCTCCGAACGCGCTAGAACCGACCGTGGTGTAATCCCCAGCCACATACGCGGCGACACTGAGATCGATTTGCGAGCCATGCTGTAAGTCGAGTAGAGCACTGGTGTTTGCCGTGCCGTTGAGTTGGGTTCCAGCCTCAAGAAGGATCGCCCCCCCCTTACCCGCATTGTCGAACTTTTGTGCCGCGACGCTGAGATTTGAACCGGCGGCCAGCGTGAGATT
>CAJXYV010000136.1 GCA_913063525.1 uncultured Verrucomicrobiota bacterium | reverse complement strand
GCCCGCCGATGCAGATCGCCTTCAACCCCGAGTTCCTCCAAGCCCCGCTCCGCGCCCTGGACAGCAACGATGTTTACCTCGACCTCATCGACGAAATGAGCCCGGGCGTCCTTCGCATCGAAGGCACCTTCCTCTACGTCCTGATGCCGATGCGCGTCACGAACTGAGCCTGATTGACTGAAACCATCCGGGCCGTGCGCAAAACCTGCTGCTGCCTGCTGGGATTTCTCGCCCTGGCGATCACCGCCAGCGGCCACGTCGTCAACCAGATTTCTGGCGAATGGAAGGCTGGCCCGCCGTGGGAAATCGATGTCTTGTTTGATGCAGGCTACGCCGTGCCCGAGTGGCGGGGCGATGGCCAAGCCCCCGCCCCGCAACGCGAATGGCTGGTGGCGATGGGTGAATCGGGCTGGGCTCCCTTGCGCCAGGAGGCAGAACGCTACCTGCGGGAATGTTTGCAGGTGAATTCGGCAGGCAAGACCGTCGGCTGGCGGGTGGGGTTCACCGATTTTGCCAAAAACCCACCGGATTTTGTCGAACTGCTCACGGATGCTGCCTATTTACGGCTAAAACTGACGGCCGATGCCCCCATCGAACGCGGCGCACAACTCCACTGGCGCGAAGGCGCGCGACCGTCGTTTGTGCTAAAACTGCCGGGCAAGGAGGCAGGCTACCTGACGCTGGCGCCGGGCCAATCCCAAGAGCTGCCCAGCGCAGACTCCGCCAAATCAGGGCGCCATTGGTGGGTGGAGACCTTTCGCCAAGGCTACTTGCACGTGCTGCGGCTGGGGCTGGATCACCTGTTGTTTGTGCTGGGCCTGTTTTTTTACCGCCGCGACTGGCGCTCGCTGCTTTGGCAATCGCTGGCCTTCACCCTCGCCCACACCGCCACGCTGGGCCTGGCCGCTGCGGGGCTGATCCGCGCACCCGGCCACTGGGTCGAGCCGATGATCGCGCTCAGCGTCATGGTCGTCGCGCTCGAAAACCTCAAGTCCGGCAAAAAATCAGCCGGGCCCGTACGTTTGGCCATCGTTTTCGGCTTTGGCTTGATCCATGGCTTGGGATTTGCCGGCGCACTTGCCAGCTGGCTCAAGCCCGGCGCAGGCTTTTTGCCGGCCTTGCTCTGTGCCAATCTCGGCGTGGAATTCGCCCAAACGACCCTGCTCGCGGCTGCATGGATGCTGACTCTCGGCTGGAACGGCACCGCCACCTACCGCCGCTGCCGCGCCGCCGCCTGTCTCGTCATCACCTCGGTTGCTGCGTTTTGGTTCATCCAGCGCCTCGGCTGGGTGAGCTAGCCACCGCCCGAGGCGGTATCAAGCCAGCGTGATCGCCACCGGGCAATGGTCGGAGCCGTGGACGTGCGGCAAAATCTGCGCCGAGGCGACCCGGTCGATCAATGGCGTGGAGACGCCGAAATAGTCGATTCTCCAGCCGACATTGCGCTGGCGGGCACCCGCGCGATACGACCACCACGAGTAGGCGTCCGTTAGATCCGGGTAGTGGTGGCGGAAAGTATCGACAAAGCCGGCACCCAGCAATTTCACGAAACTAGCGCGCTCCTCGTCCGAGAATCCCGGGCTGCGGCGGTTGTCCTTCGGGCGGGCGAGGTCGATTTCCTGGTGGGCCACGTTCAAGTCGCCGCAAAAAATTACCGGCTTGCGGGTCGCTTGTTCGGCCAGATGCAGGCGGAATGCCTCGTCCCAAGTCAGGCGGTACGCCAGGCGCCGCAGCTCGTCTTGCGCATTCGGCGTGTAAACATTCACGAGAATGAAATCCGCATACTCCAAGGTCAGCACGCGGCCCTCGCGGTCGTGTTCCTCGATGCCGAGCCCGAGCGTGACGCTGATTGGTTTTTCGCGGCTGAAAACCGCGACGCCCGAGTAGCCGGGCTTTTCCGCCGAATTCCAGAACGCATGGTAGCCGCCCAGCTCCAACGGTAGCGGCACCTGTTCGGGGCGGGCCTTGGTTTCTTGCAGGCACAGGATGTCGGGCTGTTCGGTGCTGACAAATTCGCCGAAGCCCTTGCCCAAGACGGCGCGTATGCCGTTCACGTTCCACGAAATGAGTTTCATCAGCGATGAGCTTTCACGTCACGCACACCAGATGCAATCGCAATGGCACAAACCTCCCATGAATCGGCCCGCGTCCAGCTCCACCGTGAGCCGGCTGCCGATGCGCCCCTCTTCTTGATTCTCAGGCGAGCTGGAGCTCGAGGTAGGCTTCGATTTCGCGGGACGGGTCGTGGGCGCGCATGAGGGCTTCGCCAATGAGGACGGCGTTGGCTCCGGCATCGAGCACACGCTGGGCGTCTGCGGGGGATTTGATGCCGCTTTCGGAGACGAGCAGGACGTCGTCGGGGACTTCTTCGGCGAGTGCCTCGGTGGTGGCGAGGTCGACGGCGAAAGTTTTGAGGTTGCGGTTGTTGACGCCGATGAGGTCGGCCCCGAGTTCGAGCGCGCGCTCCATTTCGCGGAGGTCGTGGACTTCGACGAGCACGTCGAGGGAGAAGGATTTGGCCTCGTCGTAGAGGCGGCGCAGGGTTTCGTCGTCGAGGGCGGCGACGATGAGCAGGATGGCATCGGCCCCGGTGACGACGGCTTCGTGGATCTGGACTTCGTGGATCATGAAGTCTTTGCGCAGCAGCGGGGCGTCGGAGAACTTGGAGATTTGGGACAGGTAACTGAGCGATCCTTGGAAGTATTTTTCGTCGGTGAGGATCGAAAGGCAGGACGCGCCGCCATCGAGGTAGCGCTTGGCCTGGCGGACGGGGTCGAAGTTGGGATCGATCAGGCCGACGGAGGGCGAGGCTTTTTTGACCTCGGCGATGACGCCGAGACGGCCGGGGCCGCGATCGATCGCTGCGCGAAAGCCGCCGAAGTCGTTGCGTTGCAATGCACCGGCGCGCAGGAGGGCGGCGCGCGGCAGGAGGGCGGCGACTTCGAGATGTTTGGTGGCGATGATTTCGGCGAGTTTGTCGGACATGGCGTGCAAGGAAGGAAACTCAGTGGCGGGAGAAAGAACATGGAAAATTTGCAAATTTTGGCTTGCTCGGCGTCGGCCTGCATGTAGAACCCGTCCGACGCGTTTAGCAACGCGGGCGTAGCTCAGTGGTAGAGCGCCACCTTGCCAAGGTGGATGTCGTGAGTTCGAATCTCATCGCCCGCTCCAATTTTTTCATTCAAGCCGCTGGGTCAGCGGCTTTTTTGTGTTCTGGAGGCGGATTTCACTGCGCTCTCGCGGGGGTGCGGCTGGCGGTGCTGGGGTAGGGATTCGATTGACTTCCGGAAAGTCACGGCTGAAAAGCCGCGGTGCCGGTTGCGGGCGAAGGTTTCGCGATCGGATATCGCCCGCTGCTGCGCGTTTCCGCAGATCTTCACTCTTCAACGCTATTTTTTATGTTCGTTTGGTCAAAACTCTCCGGGGCACAGTGGATGGACGCATGGGAAGAACGGTTTGCCGGGAACCCGAATCTGGTCATTGAGTTGATCAAGGGCGGTAAATCGATCCGCATCCAACTTTTTTGCAACACTCAGGAGGAGGCTGACGCGGTCGTGGCGCAGTTCGGCGGCAGCGTCCGCAAGATGGCCAACGCGGAGTGGAACAAGCCGGTGGAAGCCCCCCGCCCCGTCAAGGTGCGCGATGTGTTTGTGCTGACGGCGGAAAAGCGGCCGAAGGAGCTGGCGGAGATCAAGCGGGCGAACCCGAAGCGCGAGGTCATCGTGATCCCGCCGGAAATGGCCTTCGGCACGGGCGACCATGCGACGACATCGACCTGCCTGCGCCTGCTGGTGGACGTGGCGCGCGCCCGCAAGGGCACGGACTGGACGGTGGCGGACATCGGCACCGGGACGGGCGTGCTGGCGATCGCCGCGCGCAAGCTGGGCAGCGGCGAGACGTATGCCTGCGACTTTGATCCGTTTGCGGTGGCGGTGGCGATCCGCAACACCGAGCGCAACGGGACCCCTGAAATCGAGATGAAGGAGCAGGATGTGCTGAAATGGAAACCGCGCAAAAAGGGCTACGACGTGGTGCTGGCCAATCTATTTTCCACGGTGCTGATCGAGGCGTGGCCGGTGATCGCCAAGTCGCTGGCCCCCGGCGGCGACCTGATCGTTTCCGGCATCCTCGCGACGCAGGCGTGGGACGTTTTCACCGCAGCCGCTGGCAGTGGGCTGGGCTTCACCAAGGTGGTCAAAAAAGGCAAGTGGGTGACCGCACACGGCGGGCATTTGAACGATTTGATCGCGGCGGAGCAGTAAGGGGCATTGACGTCTCGTCGATGCGAAGGGACGAGACGTCTGAAGCGAAACGCGGAGGCGCAGAAATCGCGGAGGAAGACGCTGAGGGCTATTTGCAAAATAAAGTGCACCGGTCTTCGGTCGGCCTTTTCAAGACGCGTTGACGACCCACTTGGCCCATTGCGGCAGAGAAAGAGAACCACGGATTTCACTAATTTACTGATTAAGTCATAAGATGAAGAGCTCCTTTCTCAGTCTTCAATCTGTTTTAATCAGTCAATCAGTGGTTTTCTTTCCGTTTCAGAGGTCATTTATGCGGATTGGAAACGAGGGACGTGGACGTCCCTGCTCCTTACTTTTGACAGATTTGCTCCACGAGTTGTTTTTTGCGGGCTTGTTTTCGCCGTCGATTGGTGCATGTTTCATCGTATGCCCGCGATGGTAGAAATCCCTGTGCCTGATGCACTGCTACTCCACTCCAAGGATCTGGCATCATTGCAGTTGCGCAGCCGATTTTTGTTAGCGATGAAATTCTTCGAACTGGGGGAGCTCAGCTCGGGGCAGGCCGCTGAAATGTGTGGTATCTCGCGGGTCAGGTTTTTATTCGAGGCGGGGAAACTGGGCGTGCCCGTGGCCGAGTTGTCGGACGATGAACTGTCGGCAGAGTTCGCATGAGCCCGGTCTTTGGGTCGTCCGTGGTCTGTAATGCGGGCCCTCTCATCGGCCTTGCCCGCATCAAGTTGGAGTGGCTGCCATTTGAGCTGTTTTCCGAGGTGATCGTGCCCGATGAGGTTCGCCAAGAGTTACTGATCAAAGACGCGCCCGACCGCGGTGCGCTCGCGAAGGTGCTTGAGCGGGCACGTATCCACCCGCGTCAACTTGAGCCGGATCGTTTACTCTTGGCTGAATTGGATGCGGGGGAGGCCTCCGCGATTATGGCTGCGATGCAGCTTGGTGTCTCATTAGTCCTCCTTGATGAGAGGAAGGCTCGTCGCATCGCTGCCCGTGTTTATGGCCTGCAGGTGAAAGGGACCGCAGGTTTGCTGGTGGAGGCCAAAAAGCACGGTTTGATTGAGTCGGTCGGGCCCTGTCTCGAAGCGATGGTCCGTGGTGGCTACTTTCTCGGGCCGAATCTCATCGCCGCTTGTCTCGCTGCGGCGGGAGAGGCCTGATCGAGAAGGTGAACTGAAAAAAATTTCGTTGTCGCTGCGTGAGTGCTATCAAGGAACCCAGAAGCGTCCAGCGGTGGATTTTTTGTCCAAAACACACTTTCCCTCTTGTTTTCGGGGGGGTGATTTTGTTTGAAATCCGTACAGCAGGTAAAGCACAGCTTGACCTATCACACGAATTTCAAACATCCGACTTGAATCGGAGCGCGACTTGGGCGATTATCCTGGCGGATGGCGAACCGGAATCAAATCAAAGAACTCCAAGTGGCCGTTCCACGAGGAGCTCCTTTGGACTCTCAAAAACTTGAGAATCTGGGGGTTTCTCGTGCTCTGGCACACGCATACGTGAAGGCGGGGTGGCTGGAAAAACTCGGCCGTGGCGTGTTCATGTTCGCGGGTGATCAACTTGTCCGGAACGCCTCTCTGAAATTTCTCGAAACCAAGATCCCTGGATTGCATGTGGCTGCCAAGTCCGCATTGGCCTTGCATGGGTTCCGGCAAAACGTGGCCTTTCAGGAAACCACTATCCTGTGGGGAAGCCAACGGGCCATCCTGCCAGATTGGTTTCAGGCGCGTTTTCCGTCCCGCTACAGTAATTCACCGTTGTTTAGCGAGGACCTACCCCTCGGATACGGGCTGATTTCATTGCCCGAGTCTCCGAACGGCCCTAGGGTTTCAGCCCCGGAAAAAGCCTTACTGGAAATGCTCAGCGAGGTCGATGTGTATCAGGAATTGGAAGAAGCCCGCGCGATCATGGAAAGCGTTAGACAACTCCGCGGCCGCCACCTCCAAGTGCTGTTAGCCCACTGCCGCATGGTGAAAGCCGTTCGTCTGTGCGTGGGCTGGGCGACGGAGCTTGACCTTCCGTGGGCCGCACAAGCCCGGGAGGCCGCCGTCGGCAATATGGGGACTGGCCGTTGGGTTGCACGCTTCAAAAGCGGACGGACACTCATCCTCAATCCATCATGAACCAAGCCTATCTGGATGCCGTCCGACTTCTGCTTGCCGTCGCCCCAGTCATTTTCAGGAAACCCACGTTTGCCCTCAAAGGGGGAACCGCCATCAACCTTTTCGTGCAAGACATGCCTCGGTTGTCGGTCGATCTCGATCTGGTCTACACCGATCATCAAGCGGGAAGAGATGCTGCTTTGGCGGCAATTTCATCGGAGCTTTTGACCCTCCAAGGCAAACTCAACGAGCTTGGATTCTTCTGCGAGATCGGCTCGATGTCCGAGGGAAGCGAAGTGAAACTCTTTGTCCAAAAAGACCGCACACGCATCAAAATCGAAGTCAATCACGTCTTTCGAGGCACCATTCTGCCGGTGCAATCTCGCCCCCTGGCATTAGAAGCGCAGGACCTGTTTTTTACCGATCTCGAAATCCCTGTGCTTCATCAAGACGAACTCTATGGCAGCAAGTTGGTCGCTGCGATGGACCGGCAACATCCACGTGATCTCTTCGACGTATGGAAGCTCTATGCCCAGAGCGGACTGACACCTGAGATAGTCGAGTGTTTCATGTGCTATCTTGCCAGCCACAATCGACCCATCCACGAGGTTCTGTTTGCCAACGAAATCGAAATCTCATCGACGTTTGCAAATGAGTTCGCGGGAATGACCCGCGAGCCTATTCGTCTCCACACGCTGGTGGAAACCCGGCACAGACTATTTGCCGAGCTGCCCGTCTTGCTAACCGAAAAACAGCGCCAATTTCTGATTGGGATGGTGAGCGGTCAACCAGATTGGACCTTGGTTTCATGCCCGCATCTCCATGAGATGCCCGCCATTCGTTGGAAGATTGAGAACCTTTCCCGCTTGAGCAAATCAAACCCGGCAAAGTACGTGCAGCAGGCAAGGCCGCTGGCATTTTGGTGACCGATAAAAAATTGGCCAACGACTACCTTGCACATGGCGCTAACTTTGTAGCGGTGGGAGTTGACACCTCGCTGTTGGTCAAGGCCGCAACAGACTTGGCACAAAGCTTTAAGCAAACTACTTCACCAGTCGCAGTGGGTGGCACGGTCGGCACAACAGGTGGCTACTGAGCCAACCCATTCACTTTGAATTGATATCGGATCGTCATGCCATTTAAACGTCTGAAAGACACCAGTCTCGTTCAATCCAAGTGTTTGATCGATGGACAGTGGGTCGAGGC
>CAJXYV010000135.1 GCA_913063525.1 uncultured Verrucomicrobiota bacterium | reverse complement strand
GGATGAAGCGGTCGCTGAAGGAGGGATTTGACGTTTGCATCACGCCGGATGGCCCTCGCGGCCCGCGCTATGTGTTCCACCCCGGGGTGATCAAATTGGCCGAATCTGCGGGTGCGCCGATCGTGCCGATCCATGCCCATTACACCTCGGCGTGGCGGCTGAAAAGTTGGGACGGACTGGTGATCCCGAAGCCGTTTAGCCGCGTCAAAGTGATTTTCGACGCGATGCTTGTCGTCCCGCCCAAGCTGGATGAAGCTGGATTTGTAACGCAGCGCCAAGCCGTCCAAGCGATCCTGCTGGCGGGTGCCGACGATGTTTGAACAATTTTTCTCCCATGAACGCTCCTAAAGTCCTCGATGGAAAATCCGTAGCCGCCGCCGTGCTCGACGAGTGCCGCGCGGAAGTCGCCGAATTGTCAGCCAAAGGCATCACCCCAGGTCTGGCCGTCGTGCTGGTCGGCAGCGATCCCGCATCGCAAGTGTACGTCGGTTCAAAAACCCGAACTTGCGCCGAGCTGGGCTTCCATTCGCTGAAAGTCGAGCTGCCCGCGGAAACAACGCAGGAGGAACTGCTGCAAGTGGTGCGCGATTTGAATGCCGACCCTGCGGTTCACGGCATCCTCGTGCAGTCGCCACCGCCGAAACACATCGACGAAGAAGCGGTCATCCGCGAGATCGACCCGCGCAAGGACGTCGATGGATTCCACCCGGAAAACGTCGCCAAGCTGGTGCTGGAAGACCCCAGCGGATTTGTCCCCTGTACGCCTGCCGGCTGCATGAAGTTGCTGGAAATTTCCGGCATCAACACCGCAGGAGCCGAGGCAGTCGTCATCGGTCGCAGCATGATCGTCGGCAAGCCGATGGCGCTGTTGCTGGTTTCTAAAAACTCGAACGCCACCGTCACCATCGCCCACTCGCGGTCCAAAGATCTGCCGGGGATTTGCCGCCGCGCGGACATCCTCATCGCCGCCGTCGGTCGCCCCGAAATGGTCAAAGCGGATTGGGTGAAACCCGGAGCCGTGGTCATCGACGTCGGCATCAACCGCGTGCCCGATGACACCAAAAAGTCGGGCTACCGTCTGACGGGCGATGTCGCCTACGAAGAAGTCGCGCCACTTTGCTCCGCTATCACTCCCGTGCCCGGCGGCGTCGGCCCGATGACCATCGCCATGCTGATGAAAAACACCCTGCAAGCGGCAAGGCAGATCGGGCAATAAGATCAAACCATCCAAAACCCAGAATCATGAAACGCATCTTCTCCGTCATCACCCTGCTCTGCCTGATTCCCTTCCTTGGATTTGCAGAGGAGTCGCAAGATCCTCGTTTCAAGAACGACTTCGATAACTTTTACGTCAAGGAACTCACCGAAAGCATGAAGAAAGCCTTCGAATGCAAGGGATGGAAATTGCTGAGCATCAAGAAAGTCACAAAAGTGGGTAGTGCCCATGTCGTCGATTTCTCCATTGCCTTGGAGCCTGAGCCCGCGATTCCTCCGGTGACAGAAAAGGATTTTGAAAGGCTGAAAGGATTTATCGAACCCTTCTTCAAGGGGCAGGTGGAGCTCTACAAAAAGGCGGGTAAAGATCTGTCGAGCATCAGCTACAGTTTCCCCCAGCCGTCTTCCGCCGAGGACTACACCAAGGACAAACTTCCCACGATGTTCTTTTCGATCGACGGAAAGGATACCAACTGGTTCCTGATGAAGGTCTCCTTCACCGAGCGAAAGGACGATGTTCTCGTGATTCAGTTCACCATTGTGGCCGTCGAATAGGCAAAGGTCGGACAGTTGTCGGGACGATCACGGCACTGGTGCAGCGGGGCCGGGATGGATAGGTGTTCGGAAATCTCGCATCATCACTACCCGCTCAAGGATGAAGAACACCCTGCAAGCGGCAAGGCAGATCGGGCGCTCTTCTTGGGCCGAGCCGTGGACTCTCAAGCGGGTTCTCGCAACGCCATAAGCAAGGTCCCTAATGGCGAATCTAATTTCCCTTCGACTCTTCGCCGTTGGGCGGAAGAGGCATGGAGCCTGACGATGACGCCTCTGGATGAGATTCCGTGGGGATCGCATTGGCAGGGGGCTGGCCGGCGGGGTCGATTTGGGGGAGTGGCTCGCCGATGCCCGTGCCGGGTAAGGGAGGATAGATCTGGTATTCATTAGGCGAAGTCGGAAGCGGCTGGATCGTGGCTTTTGGATCTTCGACCATGACCGAGGGGACAAAGCCGACTTCACCGCTATCGAGCTCGACTTTGACGTAGCTGCCGCTGATGGAAATGACCTTCATCGAGGTTTCCCGCTTGAGGAGTTTGTCGGCGTCGGTGTCGCCGTTGGGGCGGTTTTTAAAGAAGGCGGTATTGTCGATGGCCGCCTGAACGAACTGGCCTGCGGTGAATGCCGAGGTGGCGTCGGTTCTGGGCAGTTGGTTGCTGCCGGGCTGGCGCAGAGGATCAATGCCGCTGTCCATCATGGGTCCCGTGGACGTGCCGCAGGCGACGAGACTGACAAATGCGGCGATGGTGGGGAGGACCGATAGACACTTCATACAACCGAGAAAATGGCACGCCTCTCGGGCTGGGTCAATGCCATTTAAGCGGCCGAAACAATGCTAACGACTTTGACGAATGATCTGGTTCGTCTCGTCCAAAAGCAGGTTGTTGGAAACGACAGGCGTTTCCGAGAGGGCAAAGGCCATGATGGCCACGCGCTCGCCCGCTTTGATCAAGTGGGCCGCGCCGCCGTTGATCAGGATGTGCCCCGTGCCGGGCTTGCCCGGGAGAATGTAAGTCTCCAAACGAGCGCCGGTGGTGATGGAGGCGACGAGGACTTTTTCCCCCGCCCACAGGTCTGCCGCCGCCATGAGGTCGGTCGGGATTTCGATGCTGCCTTCGTAATCGACATCCGAACCAGTGATCATGGCACGGTGCAATTTGGACTTGAGGACCTCGCGGAACATGGCGGAAGGAAAGGTTCTGCCGCCCCGCCGTCAAGCGCCAAGAAAGGCGGTGGAAAGAATCGGTGCTGCATCATCGAGCTTGCAACAGCGCGGCCAGCGGCCTACCGAGCGGTGTCGGCGCAAGGCCGGCACTCTTTGGGAGGCCCTTCGCTGGGGCAATAAATTGATGGGGAAGCCGGTGTGATTCCGGCGCGGTATCGCCACTGTGATGTCGTTTTTGCGCGAGCAAGACGACCAGCCAGATTGCCAGCCTTAAGGGGGATTTTCGAACGTCTGCGACTTACAGACCTTGAAAGACAAGCAATGCTACAACTACCAACGCCTCTCAGAGGCTCCTGCCGGAGTGCGCTCGCACTGGTCGCCCTATTTGCCCCGTTTTCCGCTCGCGCAGAGGAACAACCGGCGCCCGAACCGCTAATCGTCTCCGCGCTGCGGGTGCCACAGGCCGCCTCCACCGTCACCTCCGCAGTGACGGTGTTGGATCCACGGGAGCTCGAAGCCCGTGGAATCCTGCAACTGCGCGACGCGCTCAACGACGCTCCGGGCGTTATCTCCACCTCCACCGGCGGCCAAACCGGGGCCGTCGGCTCCCTATTCATCCGCGGGACCACCAACGTCCACTCCCAGGTCGTGATCGACGGCGTGCGTCTCAGCGACGCCAATACTCCGCTGGGCAACCTGCTGTCCGCCAGCCGCGCCTACGACGTTGGCAGCATCGAAATTCTCCGCGGCCCCCAAGGGGCGATCTATGGCGGCGAGTCGATCGGCGGCGTGCTGTGGATGGAAACCCCCCACGGTGCGGGCAACCCCCACGGCTCGACCAGTGCCGAAGCGGGCTCCTTTGATTCATTCTCCACGCACTCGATGTTCCAAGGCGAGACGGCAAATCTCTCTTACTACCTCTCCGGCGGCTACGAAGAAACCGCCAACGACGGCCCCCGCGAGCGATTCCACCAAGCCAACACGGCCCTCCGCGCGGAAGGGGAAATCGATACTATCTGGACGGTCGGCACGACTTTCCGCGCCGCCAATAATTTCTACGATGACCACGGCAGTTCGGACAACGCCTTCGACTCCGAGCTCGCCACCCTCTACGCCACCGGTAAAATCTCCGATCGCTGGACCTCCCGTTTCCACGCCGGATTCCAACAAGAACTCTACGATAACGACTCCAGTTACGGCAACTATGGCACCGACATGCGCGCCGCCAGCGTTTCGACCGATCAAGAAATCGCGCTCTCGCAAAACATCCGCCTGCTCGCTGGGGCCTACCTGCATCAAGATTCTTATCAGGATACCAACCAGACCGATCAAGCCCACCGCCACTACGGCATCCACAGCGCCCTCGAGTGGGATGTCATCGAACACCTCACTGCCACTGCCGCCCTGCGTTGGGAAGATTACGATGCCTATGGCGATGAATTCACCTGGCGTTTCGGCTCGGTTTATAACCTCGAAGCCACGGACACTCGCTTGAGAGGCGGCATTGGCACCTCATTCAGAGCCCCATCCTACACCGAACTTTTTTTCGACAGCGCCAATCCCGACTACACCTACAAAGGAAACCCAAACCTCACCGCCGAAACCTCCCTCGGCTATGATTTTGGCATCGAACAAAAAATCGGCCAGCACCACATCGTCGACGCCACCTGGTTTCGCAACAACATCCACCATGCGATTGACTACGCCGACGATTGGTCGACATCCATCAACCGCCCTAACCAATCCACCGCCGACGGCACCGAACTCGGACTTCGCGGCAGTTGGCTCGAAAGTGCGCTCAATTACCGCCTCGCGTGGACGTACCTCCATCACAGCCTCAGCGACCAACCGCGCAACGCCGCCACGGCCTCGGTCGACTGGAAACCCACCACCAAGTCCCTCCTCGGCATCGGTGCCACTCACCTCTCCGACCGCGCTTGGGGCGGCGATCCCATCGGTGCCTACACCGTGGCACGCCTCTACGGCTCTTACCAATTGAGCAAAAAAGTGAAATTCCACGCCCGCATTGAGAATGCCTTCGATGCCGACTACCGCCTTTCCAGCTTCTACGGCACCGCCATCAAAGCTTCCGGCGCCGGTTGCTATGCCGGTGTCACCGTCGACTGGTAACCGACGAACAGCATACCTCTCGATCACGACGAGGCAACGAAGATCGACTGCTAAAGGTTTGTCTGTTAGAAGCAGTTGAGTCTTTTCGGCACCGTCGTCCATCCGCAAGCGACCTTCGTCAAAATCTGCGTTAATGGCTAAAAGCAGATTTTGATTAAGGTGTTATTCCGCTTGCGGGGCTACCAGCAGATTTTGAAGCAGGTCCCAAGGTGAAATAACTCAGTCGCCAGGCTCATCCACGGCATCCGCAGCTTCGCGAGTTCGTTCGCAAAGCTTTCCCACGGGGTCGAAAGGTCTTGGACCCGTGTCGCCTAGCCAATCTTCTCGGCCAAGAAGCACAGCAACAGCGACATCGCCACTCGCGCCAAGGCCGGGTTGTAGCGCGTGCCTTCGTCGCGGAGGAACGCGTGAGCCGCATTGAACTCGTGCCACTCGAAGTCCAGCCCCGCGTCGTCCAAGACGCGGAGCACTTGGCGCCGCCCTTCCAGCGGGATGTGCGGATCTTGTCGGCCGAATACAAACAACAGCGCCGCCTCGATCGACGGCAGCCGCTCCAGCGTGTCGTCGCATTTCCCGAGCCCCAGATTTCCCGTATGCAGGTCGGTCGGGTAAAACGCCGCCACCGCCGCCACCTGTGGGTGCAAACCCGCCCGCACCGCCAAATGCCCACCCAAACAAACGCCAAAACTGGCGATCCGCCCGCTGCACGACTCGTGGTCCCGCAAAAACTTCACCACCACGTCCGTGTCTTCGTCGTACGATTCGATTTCCTTCTCCGTCTTCAGGCTATTGCCCCGCGCCGAGCCCTCGGCATCATAAGCCAGCACCGTCCCCAGCGGCTCGAATTCGTGATAAACCTCGGGCACCGCCACCAAATATCCCTCGCCCGCCAAAGCCGCCGCCATCCGCCGGATCGGCCCCGTCGCCTGGAAAATCTCTGAATAAAACACCACGCCCGGATAAGTTCCGCCGCCATCGGGGGTAAAAAGATGCGCCCGCATCATGCCGCGGGACGTATCGAGATCGACAAAAGATTCAGCAAGCGTGGCCATGGCCCGAGTTTCAGCAGCTCCCCCGTAGCAATCCAGAAAATCTGTTCGATCTAATGGAGAATTAGTTCCGAATTACTGAGCCGTGAGCTTGCGAAACATGACGTCCACGGTCCCTGCGGTCGCTTGAGGATAGCAACCTGCTTTGAAATAGTTCGGGTGTTTCCAAAAGGCCAGACTGCGCTTTACCTTCTCTTCGCCATTGATGCGGATTTGCATGCTCTCCTCCTTCACCGCGACATCAATCCGCACAGCTTTCTCCCCCAAGCCTTTCACCATCAGGATTTTGTCATTCACATCTCCTGCGTCGGTAGTTTTGATGATGGCGAAGAGGTCTCCGTTTTCTACTGCAATTCTCAGCAAGGGCGGGACATCGCCACCCGCTGGGGTGATGCCATGAATTTGGACGACCGTCACCTTGTCGGGCTTCAAATGCGAAACCACACGCACCTCCGCAGACAGCGAATGCGATTCGCTGGGCCACCAGTTGGGCAAATGGCGAAGCTCCGAGCGGACAAAGTGCGCGTTCGGAGTCGCTCCCTTTTCGGCAGCGTTCAGGTGGAATCCCATTTCCTGATCCGCATTCAGATCGAAATACCCGGAAGAGTAGTCTTGGAGTTTTTTAATTTCCTTCGGGCCGGGGATAGTCAGCTTCCATTTGCTCAGGTCGAAGACCGAAGACGGAGCCGCTTCCGCGGCGTGAATCTGAGTCGCGCACAACGACGCGATGACGATGGTGAACAAAATGGGTTTTTGCATGAGCCTTAGATTTTCTCTAGCGAAACTTCACGCCGAGGTTCTGGACGAGTACTTCGAGGATTTTCTGGTGGGCGGCGTCGATCTCCTCAGTTTTGAGCGTGCGTCCGGCATCCCGATAGACGAAGCGGTAGGCGACGGACTTGCTCGCGGCGTCGATCTTGGCACCGGTCGGGTCGGTGAAGACATCGAAGCATTCGGCGGAAACGAGCAGCGGCTCGGCGATCTTGGCGATGACGGCTTCGATCTGCGCGTTGGCGGTGGTCAGCGGAAGCTCCATCGCCGCGTCGCGGGACGAGCCGGGGAACTGAGGCAAGTCTTCGACGTGGCTGGTGCTGTTGACGAGCTTGCGGAGTTTGCCGAGGTCTAACTCGGCGACGTAAACGGGCGTGGTGAAGTCGAGTTCGCGCTCGCGGGCGGGCGTGAGGCGGGCGAAGACACCGAGCGTTTGATCGTCGACCTTGATGTCGCAGCCGAGGACAAAACCGGCGCGCTCTTTCGGCGCGAAGCGGACTTCGCGGCCGCCGAGCAGGGCGGAGATGAGCCCCTTGAGATCGTAGAGATCGGCGCTGCGGTCGGCCTGCGACCAGCTGGTAGGCAGGGCGGAGCCGGAGAGCAGGATGGCGAGCGTTTCGCTTTCCTGGTCCTTGGCTTTGCCGCCACCGGCATTGCGGAAGACGCGGCCCATTTCGAAAAAGCGCAGCGATTTCGCCTGCT
>CAJXYV010000134.1 GCA_913063525.1 uncultured Verrucomicrobiota bacterium | reverse complement strand
GCGGTGACGGGGGGCGAGGCGCTTTACGCCGACCTCGGGCATTTCGGTACCCGCCCGATCCGGGTGGGCTGGTTCTGGGTGGTGCTGCCTGCCTTGGTGCTGAACTACCTGGGCCAAGCTGCGCTTTTAACCGCAGATCCGTCGGCCATCCGCAGTCCGTTTTTCCTGCTGGCACCCGATTTTCTGCAACTGCCACTGACCATCTTAGCGACTGGTGCGGCGATCATTGCCAGCCAAGCGCTCATCTCGGGCGCGTTTTCTCTCACCACACAGGCCGTGCAGCTGGGTTGCCTGTCGCGGGTCAGGATCCTGCACACGTCCGAGCACTCGATCGGCCAAGTGTATGTGCCGGTGGTGAATCATATTCTCGCGTTTGCCTGCATCTTGTTAGTGGTGATGTTCAAGACCTCGTCGGAACTGGCCGGTGCCTATGGCGTGGCCATCTCGCTAACGATGTCGATCACCTCGCTGCTGTTCTTCTCTGCCGCTCGCGCAGTGTGGGGTTGGTCGACGTTCAAGGCGGGCTTTGTCACCGCACTATTCATGCTGCTCGACGGGGCCTTCCTAGCCGCGAACGCGCTGAAAATCTATCCGTGGGGCTGGCTGCCGCTGGTCGTGGCGGGTGGGGTGATGTCGATCATGCTGATCTGGATCTGGGGTCGCAGCCGTTTGTATGCGCGAATTCTTCAAGACTCGCTGCCGATCGACGCTTTGCTGCGCGATTTGCACAAAGGCAAGATTCACCGAGTCTCGGGCACTGCCATTTATATGAGTGGCAAGGGGCGGCAGGTCCCCACGGCGCTGCTGCATAACTTGAAGCACAACCAAGTCCTACACGAGCGGGTGATTCTACTGCACGTGGCAACCCTCGACCAACCGCGGGCGGGTGTGGAAGAGATGCTCGATTTCGAGGATTTGGGCGACGGCGTGAACCGCGTCACCCTGCGATTCGGATTTGCAGAGACGCCCGACGTGCCAACGGCCCTGAAGCTCAGGATGCCGGAAACCGCCCGCTTCCAACCGGGCAAAGCCACCTATTTCCTCGGCCGCGAAACCTATGGCGTCGGCAAGAAAGCGACCGTAATTGATCGCTTGCGCATGTCTCTTTTCGCCGTGATGGCCCGCAATGCTTCTTCCGCGACTGCCTATTTCCAGCTACCTCCCGGACGCGTGGTCGAGCTCGGCGCGCAGATCACTTTATAAACTTTAGGCAATTTAGGATTGCGGGGGTTTCCCGACTTGATACCCCGTGTCTATCCACTCTCCTCTTTCGATCACTGGTCTTGGTGCGCTTTCCGCCTTGGGTGCCGATGTTTCATCGCACCATCAGGCGTTGCTGGCGCAACGCATAGCATTCCAGAGATTGGGTAAACTGCTAGGCGAAGCCAGCCCTCATGCGGCACGGCCCGCCGCATGGATCGAACCGCGGTCGTTGTTAGTGAACCGCAAGTGGAGCCCTGCGACGATGGCGGCGCTGCACGTCGCACGCCAAGCAATCGCCGAGGCGGGTTGGGGCGCGGAAGAACTGCGGGATGCAGCACTGGTCGTGGGCACCAGTCGGGGCAACGCGGCGGGCTGGTTAGGCCCTTGGCCTGGGCGGCGGCCATTCCGGTTGATGGCGGCGAGCAATACCATCCACAGCGAGCCCGCCTCGGCGATCACTATCGAGTTTGGAATCACCGGACCCAATCATGTGTTAGCCAGCGGTTGTTCCGCAGGTCTCGATGCGATCGGAATTGCGATGATGCTGGTGAGGTCGGGCGCGGCAGCTCGCGCGTTGGCGGTCGCGGTGGATCTGCCATTGGTCCCCCTCCTCTTGGATAATTATGCCTCCTCTGGCCTGTTAGCGAGTGATTCAAATTTGGATCCCTACCATCCCGAGTCTGCCGGTTTTATCCCCGCGGAGGGCGCGGCAGCGATGGCGATGGAGCATCGCGATGGCGCATTCCCCCGCCTACTTCACTATGGATGCAATGCCGATGCCTGCGATCCCGTAGGCATCCCAACCGATGGCGGGAGGACTTTTGAACTGTTGGATCAGGCGGTGCGGCTACATGGCGATCCCTCAGCCATTTGCCCGCATGCGACGGGAACGGCCGTGCAGGCGATCGCAGATCCCGCTTCATTGCTGCGCAGTTTCCCGGATCGTCGGCCTACACTGCATCTGCTAAAGCCGCTGCTGGGACATACCATTGGGGCCAGCGGCTTACTGGAAAGCGTGATCCTTTCGCGATTTCTCAGGGACGGCCAGCTGCCGCCGAATCGATCAGGCCTTGCGGCCCCGAACGGATTTCATCTTCCCGACCAAGCGCTTGATAGCAACGGTCCCGTCTATAAACTCTCCCATGGAATGGGCGGGCACAATGCACTTCTTGTTCTGACACCGCCATGAGCCAATCACGCCGCCTCGAAGTTTCCATCGATGATCAGATCCTCAAAATCATCGAAGGCAGTCACTGCATCCGCGAATTCCCCGTTTCCACGGCTGTCAAAGGGATGGGTTTCGAGGCAGGCAGTTACCGCACCCCGACCGGGCGATTCCGCATTGCGGAAAAAATCGGCGATTCGCAAGCCAGCGGAACTATATTCAAGAATCGTTTGCCCGTAGGCCAATGGCTGGATGGCAGCGCTATGGATCGCGATTTGATCCTCAGCAGAATCCTGCGTTTGGACGGCATGGACCCTGCGAATGCCAATACCCTAGAGCGGATGATCTATATTCACGGCACCAATCGCGAAGACCAACTGGGACAGCCCGCCAGCTTGGGCTGCATCCGTCTGGGCAATGCCGAGGTGATCGAGTTGTTCGACATGCTGGCCGTCGGCGATGAGCTGGTGATCTTACCCGCCCAGAGACGCCGCGGAAAACTGCTCTTCATCGATTGCGATTCCACGCTATCGACCATTGAAGGGATCGATGAACTGGCACGAGCCAAAGGCGATGAGGTTTTTGAAAAGGTAGTAAACCTCACTCATGCCGCGATGAATGGAGAAGTTCCCATCGCTGAAGTGTTTTCGCGGCGAATGGAGATGATCCAACCCGACCGCCCAATCGCCGACGCCATCGCCGCCCGCTATATGGAAACGGTGGTGCCTGGCACCGTGGAAATGATCGCCGAAGCGAAGGCTGCCGGCTGGCTGCCCATTATTCTATCAGGCGGTTTCGCCCCCTTAATTGAGCCGCTGGCCCGCCGCTTGGGCATTGATCACCTCGAGGCGGTCCCCCTCTACTTCCATCCGGATGGTTCCTACAAGGGCTATGGCCAAGATTACCCGACGACCCGCAATCTTGGCAAAAACGAGGTCATCCGCGAATGGAAAGCGGCGCTTCTGCCGGAGCGCGTAATCATGATCGGCGACGGCATGTCGGATTTAGAGACCCTGCCCGATGTCGATGATTTCATCGGATTCGGCGGGGTGGTGGCCCGCACCAAGGTGAAGAGCAACTGCAATTACTGGTTCACAGATATGAGAGAGCGGTCGATACTCAGGAAGGTGATGTATGAAAAATGAAACATCTTTTGCCGGAGGCTGGTCCTCAATGAATCGGCAGCTTCTTTAGTTTGTTTTTTACCTTGTCAAAAGATTAGGCCATATATAGATTGCTCTTGTCATGAGCACTGCTACCAAGAAAAAGACCGTAACTGGGATTCGTTATACCGACGCACAGAAGAAAGAAGTTGTCGATTATGTCGCTAGCTACAATGCCGCGAACGGCCGTGGAGGCCAAAGCAAGGCAGCTGAGAAATTCAAGATTTCCCAGCTGACGGTTTCCGCATGGCTGAAGGCCGCCGGCACCTCTGCCAAGGCATCCTCCAACAAAGCACCTAAGGCTGCCAAGGCACCAAAGGCATCGCCAGCACCCAAGGCCACGAAGATTGGCAATAACAAGCCAGGCACTCGTTACACTCCCGAGCAGAAGCAAGAAGTTGTAAACTTCGCAGTTGCCTACAACGCCGAGCACGGTCGCGGTGGCCAAACCAAGGCGGCTTCGCACTTCAAGATTTCGCCCCTTACCGTGTTCGCCTGGCTGAAGGCTGCTGGCATCCGTAAGCCATCCAAAAAAGGCGGCCGCAAGATCGTCACTCACACCTCCAAGATCTCTATCTCGGGCGATTTTGATTCCAAGCTCAGCTCGCTCGTGGGTCTGCGCAAGCAAATCGCCAGTGCTGAAGCTGAACTGGCGAAACTTGTCGCCAAGTTCGATGCAATCAAGGGTTCGCTCTAAGCTCCCCTGCTAAACGTTTCACCAAGCCGCCTTCCGCATTCGGAAGGCGGCTTTTTTATTCACCAAGTGACGCCGGTGGATACTTCGCTCCAGCGCAGATCCTCGCCCTGAAAAACAAAGCGCCCGCGAAAGGGCTGCTCATTCAATAGCAGCGGCAGCCAATGCCGATCATCCTCCCACATGCGGTGGTAGGGTATGGCGTCAATAGACGCCCAGACGGGCGCCGCCTCGTCGGTTTCTGTCGGCGTCCCACTGAAGTCTTCCGCCCGATAGACATAGCAGTGGATGTCGGGGCAATCCGACATGGAAAAATGAAGTTCACCCAGCTTTTGCGGCGCGTGGGGTGTGATCAGGAGCTCCTCCTGCGTCTCGCGGATGGCGGCTTCCAGCGGGGTTTCGCCCGCATCGATCTTCCCTCCCGGCCCGTTGATTTTTCCGGCACCATGGCCGCGCTTCTTTTCGATCAGCAGAATCTGCCCATCTCTAACGATGAATAGAATGGTGGCTTGAATTTCGCCCGTCCACGTCGCCCAATCGATAGGAGATGGAGTTTGCATCAGTTGAATCGATCAGGCACTGGCCTCGGCATAAGCCTCCACCGAGTCACAAGTGCAAACGAGGTTCCGATCGCCGTGCACGTTGTCGATGCGGCCGACGGATGGCCAGAACTTGTGCTGACGGAGATAAGGCAGAGGGAAGGCCGCCTGTTCGCGGCTGTAGGCGTGCGGCCAGTCGTTGCCGCAAACCGTCTCACAGGGGTGCGGCGCATGTTTGAGCGGATTATCGTGGGCATCCAAGGCCCCACTGATGACGGCGGAAATCTCGCCGTGGATCGAAATCATCGCGTCGCAGAAGCGGTCTAACTCCGGCTTGGACTCGGACTCGGTCGGCTCAATCATCAAAGTGCCGCCGACGGGCCAGCTCATCGTCGGCGCGTGGAAACCATAATCCATAAGACGCTTGGCCACGTCCTCCACCGTGATGCCGCTGGCATCGGAAAGCGGCCGGACATCGATAATGCATTCGTGGGCGACGAGGCCTTCGTTGCCCATGTAGAGCACTGGGAAATACGGCGCGAGCCGCTTGGCGATGTAGTTCGCATTGAGAATCGCGACTTCGGTTGCTTCCGTCAGGCCGGCGGGGCCCATCATCGCGATATACATCCACGAGATTGTGTTGATCGACGCGCTACCCCAAGGCGCCGAGCAAACCGCGCCGTCCTTGGCATCGAGTTCGCCGTGGCCTGGCAGATAGGGCAGCAGTTGTTTCGCCACGCCGATCGGACCCACGCCAGGCCCGCCGCCGCCGTGAGGAATGCAGAAGGTCTTGTGCAAATTGAGGTGGCAGACGTCCGCACCGATCAGGCCGGGAGATGTGAGTCCGACCTGGGCATTCATGTTAGCGCCGTCCATGTAAACCTGGCCGCCTGCTTCGTGGATGATTTCGCAAATCGAGCGGATCGTTTCCTCGAACACACCGTGGGTCGATGGATAGGTCACCATCAGCGCTGCTAGATTGGCCCGATGCTCCTCGGTGCGAGCCGCTAGATCCGCCACGTCGATGTTGCCGTCGTCGTCGCATTTCACGCCGATGACTTTCATCCCCACCATCACGGCGGAGGCGGGGTTGGTGCCGTGGGCGGAAACAGGAATCAGGCAGATGTTGCGGTGCGAATCGCCGCGAGCGAGGTGGTAGCGGCGGATCGCGAGCAGACCCGCATATTCCCCTTGCGAACCCGCATTGGGTTGCAGCGAAACTCCCGCGAAGCCCGTGACTTCAGACAGCCAGCCCTCCAACAGCTCCAGCATTTCGCGGTAGCCGAGGCTTTGGTCGGCGGGGACAAATGGGTGCAGCGAGGAAACTTCTGGCCAGCTCAGCGGCATCATTTCCGACGTCGCATTGAGCTTCATCGTGCACGAGCCCAAGGCGATCATCGACTCGTTGAGCGCGAGATCTTTCGATTCAAGACGCTTCAAATAGCGCAGCATGTCCGTCTCGGAATGATAGCTGTTAAATGCTTTCTGGGTGAGGAAGTCCGTGTCGCGAGCGAGCGAAGCTGGCCACGCGACACCGCTGATTTCGCGGACGTTTTCGCTGATCCGAAAGGCGCGGCAAATTGAAACGATGTCATCGCGAGTCGACGTTTCATCGAACGAAATGCCGAGGTGGTCGGAGTCGATGCGGCGGAGGTTGATCTCGGACGCGACAGCGACTGCCAAAATGGAATCCGCCTTGCCTGGAACCTTGGCGACGATCGTGTCGAAAAACGCGCCATCCTCGATCTCGACGCCGCCATGGACGAGCTCCGCCTTTAGCGCCGCGGTCAGCGCGTGGGTGCGGTGCGCGATGTGCTTCAGCCCCTCGGGACCATGATAGACCGCATACATCGACGCCATCACGGCGAGCAGAACTTGGGCGGTGCAAATGTTCGACGTCGCCTTGTCGCGGCGGATGTGTTGCTCGCGCGTTTGGAGGGCTAAGCGATAACCGGGCTTGCCGCGCGAATCGACGGACACGCCGATGAGGCGGCCTGGCATCTTGCGCTTCAGCGCGTCGGTGCAGGCCATGAATCCCGCGTGTGGGCCACCAAAACCCATCGGCACGCCAAAGCGTTGCGATGAACCGATACAGATGTCCGCGCCGAATTCGCCAGGTGCCTTGAGAACCGTTAGCGCAAGCAGGTCGGCCGCGACGATCGTCACCGCACCCGCCGCTTTGGCCTTGGTGAAAAATTCCGCGAAGTCGTCGATGCGGCCGCGGGTGTCAGGATATTGCACCAACACCGCAAAAAGCCCTTCGCAGGCAGCGGGATCGAAAGTCTGCCAATCGCCCGTGATCACCTCGATGCCTAACGGCTCGGCGCGCGTGACGACCACGTCGATCGTCTGCGGGTGGCAGCGGTCGGAAACGAAAATCGCCTTGCCCTTCGGCTTGCCAGCGAGAGCCAGACTCATCGCCTCGGCTGCGGCGGTGCCTTCGTCGAGCAGCGACGCATTCGAAACATCCAGCCCCGTTAGATCGGTGATCATCGTCTGGAAATTCAGCAAAGCCTCCAATCGTCCTTGCGCGATTTCTGCCTGATAGGGCGTGTAGGCAGTGTACCAGCCGGGATTCTCCAGGATGTTGCGCTGGATCACGCCAGGCGTATGCGTGCCGTAGTAGCCTTGGCCGATGCACGACTTGTAGACCCTGTTTTTGCCCATGATCGACTTCAGCCAGGCCAGCGCGTCGTGTTCGGAGCGGGCGGCGGGCAGAGTCATCGCGCCATCCATGCGGATCCCGGCAGGCACCGCGGCGGTGATGAGCGCGGCGAGCGATGGATAGCCCGTGTCGCGGAGCATTTCATCGCGATCAGAACCGATCGGACCCAGGTGGCG
>CAJXYV010000133.1 GCA_913063525.1 uncultured Verrucomicrobiota bacterium | reverse complement strand
CGTCAACCGGTCCTGTTCGAGCGTCAACCGGTCCCGTTCGAGCGTCAACCGGTCCTGTTCGCGCGTCAACCGGTCCTGTTCGAGCATCAACCGGTCCTGTTCGAGCGTCTGCCCCACGGGTGCAGCCTTGTTGATGAAGAGACGGACTAAGTCCGCACTAGGCACTGTCAGGAGACCTAGCGCAGCAGGGCGCTGGCGGTCCAGAGCATCGGCGCTTGGCCATGCAGGTCGCCGACGATGCGCGCGCGATCGAGATAGAACTTGGCATCAAACCCTTTGTCCGTGCCGATGCAGACTTCGCGGAGATTGGCGTTTTCATCGAGATAAGCGACCAATGCCAACCAGGCTTTGCGAGCAGCGGGACCGTAGGCCTTCTCGTCCAGCCAGCCGTTTTTCACGCCGGTGACCATGCCGAAAGCAAACATTGCGGTGCCAGATGTTTCGGCCCAGGCCTCGGGTTGGTCGATGAGTTGCCGCCACATGCCGTTCTCCATTTGGTTTGCTAGCAGACCGGCCATCATCTTGCGGTATCCCTCAAGAATCCGTGCGCGCCGCGGATGATTGTCTGGCAATGACCGCAGCAGCTCGGCGGAACCCGCCGCCATCCAACCATTGCCGCGGCCCCAGTAGAAGTGGGCGTTGGTGCCGTGGAAAAACAAGCCGTTCGGCTGCTGCATTTGGTCGAAATAGGCAACCATCGTCAGCGCCGCGCGGTCGAGGTACTTGAGGTCGCCGGTGGCGCGGAATGCCTGCACTTGCAGCAGCGGGATCATGTACATGTCGTCGATCCAGTAGCGGGCCTCGGCGGTGATGCCGTCCGGCGTGGTCTTTTCCCACTGGGCATCGGCAAAACCCAGCCCCAGATCCTTGCACCGCGGGTCTTTTGTCTGCCCGTAGATTTCCAACGGCACCGCCCCGAAAACATGGTAGTCCACGTGCGCCGTGCGGTTGATGTGTTTGGCACCGGCCTCCGTTAGGAATGGCTCGAACTTCTGCACCAGCCGATCCTTCAGGTCCGAATCGCCCGTGAGTTTCGCCACCGTCAGTGCGCCATACCAGGCGATCACCTCGGGATACATCACGCCGAGAGCCGCTTTGCTCGGCATCGTTTCATAGCGGAACTTCCGAGGAAGCACGTTTTCCGCGACCCGTTTGCCAACTTCGGCAGGCGACGCGCCCGGCGGCCAATTGGAAAAGCAATCCGATGACAATGGCTCGGCGACCAGCGAAGCCGCGGATGCCAACATCGCGAGCGGCACGAATGAAGAGAGAAAACGGAGGTTCATGGGAGACGAGTTAAAGACGTTGGAAGATCATTGGAGTGATGCAGCCGCTGGTGAAATGAATGAACCACGAAAAGCACTAAAAAAGAAGCGACTGCGACGTATGCTGACAGAAATCAAAACGATGAATCCCGAAAAGCGTATCCGCCTATCATTTTTCGTGAGATTTCTTGTCTTTCGTGGTTTGGATCTCAGTTGCCGCTGCCCTGCAAAGCCGCCTTCACTTCAATGGGCGATGCCAGGCCTTGCGCAAATTCCTTCACGTAGTGCTTCCAGCCCTCCGAGTCCGTGAACTGACCCGCCTTGTCCCAGCAGAAGCCGGCCCAATACGTGGCGACATGATCGGCGCCGACCTTGGCCAAAACCAATTGGTTCAGCGAATCCTCCGCCTGCTTTTCAAAATCCTGCGGGCGGGTGATCACGGCCAAGCCCTGATTGCCCGCGTTCTTTTCCATCTTTTCCCACTTCACCAACCAACCCTGCTTGGCGTCCGATTCGATTTTCTCTCCCGCCGTCTTCTTCAGGCCGACGGCGAGCGTCAGTGGTGTCGCCTGCTCTGCCGCAGGCTGGTAGTGGTTTTCGAAATGATCGAGCTGCTGCCCCGCATCCAGCGAGATCCGCTTGGTTTCTGCCACGTTCACTCCGTTGACGGGGAAAGGCGCGTATCCGAGTTCAAACAAAACGCGGATCGGTCCGTTTGCCAGCACCTTGGAGCTGGTGAAATTCCGCGATAACCACAGCTGACCATTGGCCCACAAGCCGGTCCCGCCGCAACCGCGGGTCGCACCCGCCGAATAATAATCCGCGCCCTCGCCGTGATCCACATGATAGTCGTCGGCCAGATACCAATCATTCACGACCATGCGCGGACTGCGCTTCGACCAGATATCGATCGTACTGCTGGTCAGCGGTTCCCCCTGCCAGGTTTCCAATGCCTGGCCGTACGTCCGGTGCGCGATGCGGTCATTCTCCCAGACAAAGTCATCGAAGCGCTCCCTCACAAAACGCCCAAACGCCTTGTACTGTTCTTTGGCATAAACCTGTTTTGCGCCGACGCTCGCCGTGAAGGTGTGAGTCTCGCCCGCCGCAAAGTCGGCTTGGAAAATCACGGCGTCGAAGGTCCGGAGCGCGTCGCCATCCAGGTCGATCGCCTGGCACAGTACCTCTTTCCCTGCGGAGTCTTTGACGTGAATGAAATTCAGATCCTTCGCCTTCAGCGGGGCCAGCTGCGCCGCTGAGATTTCCAAGGTCTGGCTGCTGCGGGCCAGCGGCAGTCGGTTGACTGCCTGAATTTCTAACTGTGCAGCAGCGCAAGTGAGCGGGACCGAGCCAACGATCCAACAAGCGGATTTTTTGAGGAATGCATTCATCAGGAGCAAAATCGTAACCATGCTGGGGAAAATAGCACCCCCAAAGTCTGCCCCAGATTGTCGCTCGCGAAATTGGCTGTCCATCACCCATCTGGGGTAGCCGCATCCAGCCATCCGCAAATCGGTTACCTCGGTATTTATTCTTCAGATTCAGCCGGCAAGCGCGGATCAACGCGCGACCGGCTTGGCCGCCGCCTTGCCCGCTTCTGCCGGAGCCCGCGGCGGCACGTCGTCAAATGCCTTCAACTGAATTTCGCCCGTGGCCGGGTTGGCAAAGAACACGAGAACGCCGCGGCCCTTGCCGGGATGTGGCCAGAGGCTGGTCGCGATTTGTGCCCAGGCATTGTTCTTGAAAGCGAAGGTGCGCATCCCCGACTGGTTCCCCGCACGCACCGGTGGATTCTCAATCAGCATCGTTTGGCCGGATTTGAACTCAAAGGCTTTCTGCTCCAGCATCAAGCGGACGGGCAGCGGGCTCAAATTGGTCGCGTGATACGATCCCGCAGGAAAGGCTTTCACCGCATCGTTGATCGTCATGATCTGGCAGGTACCCTTGCCGCCAGCATTAGCCGGCAGGAACAGCAGGATCGCCGAACTCACTCCTTCAGGCAGGGTGACCTCGCCGATCCGGTCCGCTTCGCGAGTCAGCGATTCGCGATCCGGCTTGGTCGTAAAAACGACTTTCCGCGACTTCAGCTGAAGGGTCGAAAACTCGTGATTGAGGTAGGTTTTGATGGGCGCTGCCACTGACGCAGCCCCAACCTCCGCCGCCGGATCGTGGGCGAAGGCGTCCTTTTGTTGCAGCGACGGCGCAAATGCCAACATGCGCAGCTCCACACGGATCGTAGGCACCTCCTCGGCCGCTTGGCAAAAACTGAACAAGCTCAAAACAGCGGCGATGGGAAATAATTTACGGCTCATGAAATGGGTCAAAGGGACTGGAGTGATGCGGTTGCTGACTTAGATTTCCTCTTTATTGAGCCAACGGAAGGAAATAATATGAAATTCGCGGCCAAATGTTTTGTTGGCGGGCGATTGCAGGGCCGTAATCGCCGTTTCAGGAGCCTCCGAGGGGTCGACAAAGTTCGGCATCCGCTGCACCACCGTCTCACACCATGCGCGGGCTAGGACGGTTGTCCCGTCAGGCGCCGTCGCCTCGCCATAGCTGCGGATCTTGAAGGTGTCTCCACGAACCGTGGCGATCGGTGCCAGCGCCGCCATCAAGTCGCCTTGGGTCAGCATCGATGGCGCACCCTCGGCACTTTCTCCGTCCATCACTTGGCTCGTCTGCGCGCCCTTTTTGCGTTGGGCGGGAATGGCAGACGCGACGATGGTTTTCGAGTCCCTCGTCTTGGCCGTGTTGTTGAGCGTCGACTTATCAATCGCCGTCTGCAGCAGGCCCGCCAAACTCTGCACCGCCGTCGCCGAGTCGGGGCGGCGGTTGACAAATTCGCCCAGACTCAGGGATGGCGCACTGTCCTTCACCCCGCGCAGCGTGATTTCCTCCACGATCAAGCGCGCCAGTTCCTTGATCTGCGCATCCGTCAGTGCGCGGTAGCCCGCCCACAGCAGACCGCTGGGCGGCGTGGAGTTCGCCAGCGGCTTACCCGTCCGCACAAACGGCGTCAGGTCGGCATTGCTATAAACCTTATTCCTCAACGAAGCCCCGGCAGCACCCTGGATCTCCAGGCCATTGACCTCCCGATCCCGCAGTGAGGAAAGCACCGCTTGCCATGCATCCACCGAGGTCGAGTTAACGTTGAAGGAGCCATTGACCGTCACGTACTTCGCCAGTTGTCTCGATCGATCCAGATCGGAAAGGCCCACAATTTTGTCAGCCACGGTTGAAGAAGCCCCCTCCGACGTCACTGGCGCGAGGCGATTGTTGAGCGCCGGCTTCGTCCCGTCGAAAAGGTCCGTCAGCACGGTCTTGAGCGAAAGCGATTCCTTCATCACGCCCCCCGTCGCGCCGCCATAGGTCGTCAGCGATGAAAAATAATACGCATCCCACAGCGCATCGTTGAGCAGGTAGGAATGGTCGAGCATCGGACCGTTAGAAACCTTCCCTGCCGGGACCAGCGGATGGGCGCGGGAGTTTCCAAACGGATGCACGACCCGCGGCATCAGCGAGCCGGCAATCAAGTTCGTCGGAATCAAGTCGCCCAGTGATGCGGCAGGAGCCTCCGGCACGTGCATCATGCTGACAAACGAAGAACCTTCGTTAACCGAGCCGCTGGCACCGAAGTAACCGCGCTTGGTGTCGGGATCGATCTCAATACCCGGGAAGCTGTTGAAACTAGTCATCTCGCGGAAGCGCAGATCGTATCCTTGATGGGTCAGACCGATTTTCGTCGTGTCCTGCTCAGCACCTTCAACGACAAAGTTATTGTAGAGCCAAGGCTTGCTGTCCGTCAGTTCATCCTTGGTCGTCCGAGCGGACATCTCCAGCATCGCAAACGGCTTTTTCCCGCCGGGTCCCGTATCGGAATCCGTCTGTATGATGTCACCGACCTTAAATTGATGACTAATAACTGCATTATTCGGTTCCGCGCTGATCTCTGCAGCGGGATTGGTGAAATTAAAAATATAACTTCGTAAGGTATCCTCCTTTACACCCGCGTTGCTGGTATCTGAATCAATACTTGTCGTGCTCGATCCAACCGACTCTCCCGCCAATATATCCAATTGAAACTGCCTCTTAGAGCTAGCCGCAGTGACTGTTGGAGTCGCCTCCACTTGAACCGAATCACTAGTGCGAATAGTCACAATACCTTCGTTTTGATTAGCGTTGTTCTCAAAGTCATAATTGGTACTTGGGTCCCGACGAGGATTCCTTGTTGCCAAATTATCCGTCTGTAAACCGGCACGACTCTGCCAACCTGGAACAGTTTCAATACCAAACTTATTACCTGTTCGATTATCGGCATTGCCAAAATCCAGATTGATATTCCAATCGAAAAATGCTTTCGGGGGCATCACACCTTCCCAGACCCAAGTCCAATCGGGGTTGACTCGCGGCGAAAAGACCTTCACTTCGCCTGGCTTTAGTCGCAGCGAATTACCTGCAGCTTGGTCAGTTCCATCGGTCAATGACAGAGTAAAACATTTGCGGGCGTTGGGATTACTTTCCTTATCCGTTTGAAACCGGGCCAGCCCCAAAAATTCGCCTCCAGGACGAAAGTACGGTCCTGTAGTCTGCCCGCTGGCAATTTTTTTGAAACGAAATCCAACGGGCGGATCCCAAACCCGAATGCGAGACTTGCTTAAATTCAGCGAAACGTCGTACGGATTGTACAGGGTAATCACCGGATCATAAACCAAGTCAATCACCCCAAAGTTGGTATAGCCGCCGTTGCCATTATAAAATTGACGCCTTCCCCACATATCAATTGGCCAGTGAGCCACCAATGAAAACACCAACTGGAACTTCGCGACGACCGGCAACAACCGCTCGTTGTCAGGCGATGGCGTGACGCCGTCCGGATTGATTTTGAGGTCGGTTGTTTTACTCAGGGTGTAAGACGACTCACCTGCCGCCGCAGAGGTGATGGCTTTGTACTTCCTGTAGTGATCGCGAATGTAGGTCCATTTCGGTGCACCCGCAGTCACAGGAAAGTTCAGGTAGGGGCTGTCGGCCGGGAATGCGTTGTTTGGCAGGCTGTCGGCTTCAAACAGCGAGGTCAGATCGGTCTTGAGTCCTCCATCTGCGGTGTTGGTCAGCAGCCCCGTGGCACTGGTGGTCAGGTCGTGGAAACGCTTGCGGAATTCGGGGCGGGTCTCCACGCCACCCGCGATCGTCGCGGTCTCGAGCGTGACGAGGTTTTGCGGATTTTTCAATGAGCCCAGCTTGGAATCGATGGTATCGGCGCGGAAGCGGGCGGGCACGGTGCGCGAGGCGATTTCTTCGCCCGGCGTCTGCTTGGTCAGTGGATCCCCCAGCCCGATCGAGGCCTTGGTGCTTTCGTCAAACACCGCCCACGCCAGCTTGCCGGGCTGCTGCTTGCTGCCCACTGTGATTTTATCGGCGGCCACCGTGGTCGGGATCCCCTGTGCGTCCGTCAGCGGATTGGTGGCGCTGCCCACCAAGGTCACCGCGTTGTTGCCGCTGGGCTCATTGCCCGCCGCCAAACTGAAATTCTTGGCATCCTCGGGCGTGTTCGTGGAAACCAGCCACCCTCTGAAAAGCGCCGCTTTTTCGCTGAATGACGGCGAACCACTGGCCACAGGCGTCCAGCGCCACGACTCCCAAGCACCCGTCAGGTGCGGGCGCGCGGCAGACTTGACCACCGCCGCAGCTGGTGCCGAAACCCCCTTGTCCGGGCCCAACGATGCCTGCAGCTCGCCCAAGGCCAGCATCATCGCCAGTCGTGCATTGTTTCGCGCGGTGCTATCCGCCGCACTCTGCCCCGTGGCACGCAGTGAAATACTCGACAAACTCAGCAGCCCCACGGCAATCACCGTGAGCAAGATCATCAAACTAAGCGTCACAATCAGCGCAAATCCTGCGGATTGTTTTTTGGGAAAAGTTTTTTTCATAGGGAAACAAACAAAATCACTGAGGCGATCCACACCACGCCCTCGACATCAGAAATCCATCCGAAGCAGCGATGGGCAAACACCCTAGATTCCGGGGCCTTGATTGAATTGTATTTAAACGACGATTTTGGGTATGATTGCGACATGCATGGATTGATTTTCGCTCATCGTTCAGACGCTGCCCTCACTGTACCGATCGTGCGTCATCACTCACGCAAAAAGCCCCTCCCCAAATAAGGGGAGGGGCTTTGATTGAGCGGGTGCTGCCTGGCACCGATCCCGGCTGGCTAGCTATTAGGGAGCGACCACCTTGAGGCGGGCGAAGAACTTCGTCGCGCTCGCATTCGGAATGGTCACCACCACCGTGTCAGCTGCGGTGTCGTTTTCCGTGACCGTGACTGGCGATGACGTGGTCGCACCGATCGAGTACGAGGTCCAACCGCTCAGGTTGTTGCCATACTCAACCGATACCGTGGCGTCGGCTTCCGAGGCGTCGGTGCGCTTGAACGTATAAACGTAGT
>CAJXYV010000132.1 GCA_913063525.1 uncultured Verrucomicrobiota bacterium | reverse complement strand
AGACCGCGACGAGCGGCCGAATTGTAGGGATCCAAGCGCAACGCACTTTCGTAGGAGCGCTTGGCATCGTCGTACTTGCCGAGGTTGAAATTGCCCTCTGCGGTGTAGAGATCGCGGCGGACCTTATCGACGTTTTGAGTGTGTTCGTACGTCAGGCCGGGATTGGTGCGGATCGGATCTTCAAGGAAGCCGATTTCGCGCTTGGCAGCAGCGTTCTCCGGATCTGTTGCCAACAAGCTTTCGAGAAGCGTGCGGGCCTCCGTGTATTTGCCGACTTTGCGATGCTGCATCGCAAGAGCAAGCGTCGCATCGCTCAGATGCGCGGTCACGCTCTGGCGGCGATCTGAAACCATCGGTGCACTTGGCAGACGGTCGAGCGCTTGCTTGTATTTGTCGACTGCTTGTTGGAAGTCGCCTTTGGCGTAGGCGGCGCGGCCCTCACTGAGAAGGGTGTCGGCTTCGGTCACGGCTTGTTGGCGGCGGACCATCTCACGCTGGGCGAGAGGACTCAAGCTGGTGTCACCTTCGCCGGCACTGGCGGCCGTGATGATGACTGGCATGGCTGATGCCGCTACCATCAAAGCGACGGCGGCGCGACTGGATCGATACGTTAGAGTTTTTTGCATTGTGAACGGACGGTTTTTGGAGATGTTTAAGACTTTTGGAAAGCGAATTTTTCAGGATTTTTTACTCAGCCGATTGAGGCATGCTGCCTTTGCGGATTTCAAAGGATTTTTTCTCACCCGTAGGGCTGGTGTATTCCACCGTCACAGCCTCTGGAGTGACGGATTTGAGCAGGTAATCTTTCTTCGTGCCATTGGGCGGGAGGGCGAAGCTGGTGTCTTCTTCCACCTTGAACTCTTTGCCATTCATCCCGAGTGCTTCGAGCGAAAAGACCGCCGTGCCATCGTGCTGAAGGTAGTTGTTTTTCTGAGATTCCGGGAGTGGTGCTGGGAGTTCGTAAACCTTGCCCTTTTTGTTGGGGCGTTGGTCTTCGATTTGCACGAAGGTGACATTCACGTCGCCATATTTCTGCGTGACGTTGCGGACCGCAGAGCTGAGCATTTTGAAGCGGTTCAAGACAGCACCCTTGGTAAAGAAGAGACCGCCAGGAGCGATCATTTCCTCTGCACTTGTCTTGTTGGCGATGTTTTTCGAGTCCACGTAGTTGAAGGAAAACTTCCCTTCCGACTCATTTCCCGGGCGCAGAACCCAAGTCAAAATCTCGGGCTTCACAAACATCAGCTTCGCCACCAGCGATGGAATCGAATTGGCATCGTTAGGATCCGTCTTGGCGTTGAACTCCTCAAGGTTGGAGAACCCGTCTTGATCTGGATCCCGATTGGGCGAATCCGCGAAACTCGGGTCGAGATGATTTTGGATCCACCAAATGTTCGGGATCGGTGGATGCACCGGTGCGTCGCGGAACAAATCAAGCGGGCGATCCGGCGATGCCTTCGAAACGAAAAGCGGAATACCGGTGAACAGATCCACCGGACGATCTCCCGCCATGGCCTGGGTCCATGTGCGGTCAAACTTGAGCGAGGCGATGGCCTTGGGAATGAGCTCCGCATCGCGGACAGCCGCGTTGTTGTTGCCTAGCCCCTTGAGGCCGGCGCTGAAGTCGACTTCGACACTGCCAAGTTTGGACCAGCCTACATAGCCTAGGGCTAGGGTAACGGCAACGGCACCACCTAGAGCGGCCTTTTCGTAATTTGTTGAAAACCAGGACATGGTTGGAAAGTATGCGAGTGTCTGGATTAAGGAAGTTTCTTCGAAGGAAGAAATTGGAGGATGTCGAGACGGAGAAACACTTGGACTTGCTCGTCCCCGAGAACTTGGGAAAGAATCCGGCTGGTGTCGGCTGTTTTAGCAGCAGCCTCAGGTGCAGCTGCGGCTTGACCCGTTGCGGGGGTCTCGCTGGGCAACACAAATCCGCCAGAGAGGGCATCGCCCCCGGCCGCAGGGGCGGCTTCTGGCGGAGCTTCAAACTTGGCATCGCTGGCCCGTGGCGGATCCTTCTTTTCGTTAGTAATCCGCAGCGAGCGTACGACTAGGAAGGATTCATCCGGCTTGGCGATGGACGAAATGAATTGGCCAACGGCTTTTTCCGTACCGCGAAAGGAAATCTCCACAGGAAATGGCCGCGCAACCGCTGACGCCGCTGCGGTGAAGGCTTGGCCTTCTTCCTCGAGCAAGCTCGGGCGTGAGAAGTTTTTCAGCTCGCTGGGCTTCGCCTTTGCCAAGGCCAGCATCAGGCTTTTGATCGCGCCTAACTGGTAGTCGAGAATCCCAGTGGTTTTTTCCGGTGCCAAGGTGGTCTTGTATTTCTCAAAACCGAGGAAAAATGTCTCGGGTACGGTGGCGCCGACATCGCCAAAGGCTTTGCGCACTTCGGTGTTGGCGGCCAGCAGACGATCCGTGAATTCCTGTGGAGAGACATTCTTGATTTCTTGCGGGCGATACGGCGCAAATGCGGATTGAATGGATTCCACCGACCTGCGGTACTGATCCAAGGCCTTGCGTTTGCCATCGCGATTTTCCGGCTTGGGATAGAGAGCCAATTGCTCAAACCCGGAAGCTTCAGTCGCAGCGGCGTCAAAAGCTTCCTTGGCTTGGTCGTAACGCTTGGAGCCCTGTATCCCCACGACCAGCAGCAAAAGAGCCCCCACGAGGGTTCCGCCGCCGAGAGACACCATAAACTTGTTATCCTTGATCCAACTCATAATTCTGAAGGCAATAATTGATGAACCTTACTTGACCGCGATTTCGCGCGCCAAAGGCAGGGTGATTTCAAAGGGGAGTCCCAGTTCGCCGGGTTCGCCCGCCACGGTGATATCCAAAATGCGATCGTCGCTCAGATCGGTCTCGACCCCTTTGGCATCTTTCACTTTGAAGCTGAAGAAGGTGGACTTCTCCCGAAGGTTTTTAAGCAACTCAGATACCACATTCTGACTCTTCGGCGTCGCCCGCCAAAATCCCTTGATCCGCACCGCGTTGGCAGTTGGGGCACTAACGGCAGCCACGGGCTTTTTGGCCTGGACTGGCGCATCGTCAGTTTTGAGATCGGCCAGTGCCGAGCTGCCATAAGTCAGAGCCGGGAACTCGGCTTTAACCACCGACTTGCCGCTTTTCGTTTTGGCATCGAGTTTACCGTTCGCCCCTTTGACGCGGGCCACCAATGGGTCATAGCCGCTGAGAGGCTCAAAATCGGTGATCCAGACGGCATCGCTGGCAAAAGTGCCACGCAGTTCGGCCAACAGATCCACCCAATAGGAACGCGATGTTTCAGCATCTGTGTAGCCCGTTGCAATTTCACGAAGGCTGTTTTCCTTTTTAAGAAGCTGTTCGATGTCTGCTGTCAGTGGGGCTAGGGTCGACCGCTGGTCTTCCATGGTGCGCGCCTCTTCGCTTGCCTTGGAGGCCGCGACATTTTGCAGAACCGCCCATGCGCCGATCCCACCGAGGAATACCGCCGCTGCCGCGATCAAAAATGGCTTGCGACGATCCGCTGCGCGGGTCTGCTCGACGACTAACGGAACCAGATCGATATTGATAGCGGATTTGCCGATTCCGCGCAAACCGAGGCCCACGAGTTCGCCCATCAAATGGCCTTCACGCTGGACAAGCCCTTCATCCAGTCCCTTACCGATGGTGACGTTGCCCACCGGATTAAAGTACTCGACGGGCAGGCTGAGCTTTTCTTGGAAAAACTCCAGGGTATAAGGCAGGTTGGCACCGCCTCCGGCCAAAAGGATCCGGCGCGGGGCGCTGCCCGCGTGCTGGCTGCGGTAGTAGTTCGTCGTGCGGGCGATTTCCGCAGGCAGACGGGTCAGAGCATTGCGGATCACCATCGCGAGAGCCGCGACGGATTCGTCGAGCTGTTCGGTGTGACCGCCGCCGAGAGCAACGAGACCATTGGAAATTTTCTGCTGCTCGGCATCCGCAAATGAAATTCCGTATTCCTTGGCGATCGCCGAAGTCACGGCCGCTCCGCCGATTGCGATGCCACGCGTAAAGAACCGACGTCCCTCAATATAGAGAAGGTTGCTGGTCTTGGCCCCGATATCGATCAACAGGATCGGCTCTTCAGGATTGCCGTAAGTCGAGCGGAATGCATTGTAGAGAGCCATCGGCGCGACATCTACCTCTAGGGTGCCTAGCCCACCGTCGTTGACCGAGGCGTTGATTTCATCGAGCGCATCCGCCTTGATGGCGACGATGACAGCTTCCTTTTCTTCCGCACCCTCGATCAGTTCGTAGTCCCAAACCACTTCGGAGAGCGGGAAAGGCACATGCTGCTGCGCCTCGAAGGTCACAAGCTGCTCGATGTTATCGTCCTGCAGCGCCGGCAGTTTGACGAACCGCGTAAAGACCGATTGGCCCGAAATCGCGTAGCGGGCCTTGGATTTGCCGACCTTGAGCCGCTGGACGAGATTTGCGATCGCCGCGCGCGTCTGGGGGATCTTTGCAGCCTCCAGCGCAGGATCTGCGACGATGGATTCCGAGTCGTAAGCCTTGAGGATCAGCCCGCCATTTTTCGAAGTTTCGAAAACGGCCATGCCGATGCGCTGGGAACCGATATTGAGTGCGACAGTGGTCTGATGGTCAGCCATGATTCGTTAGAGATAAAAAAGAAAAACCAAAGGGTTAGAGAAAATACCAAATACTAGACTCAGCGGCGTTCTGCGCTGACTTCGGCGTAGCGATCCCACCACATGCTGCTGAATGGGGTCTCCGTCTTATTCAGAAGCGGAACCGATTCGCTGCGGGAAATTTTGTTCGAAGCTGCGTTCCACCAACCGGGCTGCCCCTTGTTCGTTTCCTGCGCTACCTTCTCGCCATTGATGAGAACCTCGTAGCCGACGTATTCGACAACCCCCTTGCCGCCGACACTCGAACCCGTAAGACGCAAAATCGAAGCGGGCGAGAGGTAGATCGAGCAGTAGATGTCCTCATTCAACGGCAAATTCACGTGTTGAACGTCTCTTGTCAGCAATAGCATCGTCCCTGACTTTTCAGGATTTTTCACGGCAACGTACCACTTGATCGTGAGCTTCTCACAAGTCTTCGATAGCGGCTCGGGGCTCAAGGACACTTTGATTTTAGCTTCGATCTCTAGCCAATTCTTCGGCTTGAAGGCCTTGTTTTTGCCCCCCGCAAACTCAGGCGACAGGATATCGTCGAATTGAGTCTTTTCGGCGGCAACTTTGGCGGTCTGGCCGTGCGCGCTGCCAACGGAAAGTGCGGCGATAACGGCGGAAGCGGTGATGGAGATGGATTTGCGCAGTAGAACGTTCATGCGGTGCGGGTTTAGGAAGAAACTAGGAAGCTAACCTCGGACTTGGCCAGATAAAATAAAATTTTTGGATAGAATTTCGCGCAAAGTAAATACAGGCGGCTCGTGGATTCATCACAAGCGATTGACGCGGCATCAAATAGGGCGCATCACTTCCGCCATGCCTCACGCGAAATTTTTGTTAAAAACCGGCCACCCACAGGTCGTTGGCAGTTTCGGCAGCTCCCTGGATTTGCGCAGCGCAGCGCTATCTACCGTCCAAAATTCCTGCAACATCGCGGAAATCCGGCTTGATCTGCTGGACTCCGACGAATGGAAAACTCCTCCGTGGCAGCATTTATCTGGAATGCCACTCCTATTCACCGCTCGGCGCGCCGAGGAAGGTGGCGCTCAATTACTGAATGCAGCCACGCGAATCCAGCGGCTCAGAAATGCCCTCGAGCACGCCGCATGCATCGACATCGAAGTGGCCAGCATCGACGAAATGAGCGGATTTCTGGACGAAATCACCGATCTCAACATCCCGTGGATTGCCTCCTATCACGACTTCCGCCAGCTTCCATCATCAGCCACGCTGGGACAGGCCGCTGAAAAGGCCAAGAACGCGGGGGCCGCAGTTTTCAAGGCCGCCGCTCATCTCCACTCCCCTGCCGAGCTGGCACTTCTCGCCGAATTCCAACTGGCAGACCACGGCATCCCAGTCGCCACCATGGGAATGGGTCCACTCGCCCCCGTATCCCGCCTCCTTTGCGCCCAGTGCGGCAGCCACCTCAATTACGGCTACCTAGGCAGCACCGCGACCGCCCCCGGCCAATGGGACAGCGCCCTGCTCAAACAAGCCATTACACGGCTCGTGCAGATCAGTCGAGATTCGGATTGAAGCCAGCACATCATACTCCCGAGGAAAATGGAACCGCAGATGGACGCGGATATACGCAGATCATCAAAGGTTCGTATTGCTGGGTGGCCTCACCCGCAGGGCAAAGCCTTTTTTGGGTTGATAAGCTCTTCAAAATCAATGCTTATTATCTGAGTTTATCTGCGGATTATTTCAGTTACAAAGGGATAATGGCCGGATCGAAACCGCTCGTAAGCACCATCCAAGCGCACCTCGCCCCCCGATTTCCGTTCGCCATTGATCGGTTCCCGATTAGTTCAATTTTTCTTGAACAATCCGATTTCCGGACCATCTTCAGGACGTAAGGTGCAACTTACCTTTCGTCTATCTTCAGATTCCCGTCCTAGGTTAGCCGCTTCTAAAAAGCCCCAACCAAGGGCGGTAGCGTGACAAAAAGCCCTCCCCCCCCGATGAGCCCGCCCAATCAAGTATTAGAAAACCTCAATTTCCTCGCCAATGCCCATGGACATTGATCTCATACATCGCAAACTCGACTCGCTCGATCGTTGCATCCACCGCGTTGACCCCCAAGACCGCAGCGATATTCAATTTCTTCTGCAACAAGTAAGCCTTGATCCGGAACCGTTGGAAAAGCTTTTGAACAGCGCTTGCATCCCCGAAATTCCCGAAATCCGCGATGCATTTCAACAAAACGGCACACGGCTTCGGCACCTCGTTCGCTAAAGCGTTGGAGGCTTCATCACAACAACACTGCCGGCCTCAGAAGATCTGAAAATCCTTATTCCTCCACTTCCCTCAGCGTCCTTCGTGCCCTCGCGGCAAACCCTTCCCAAATCCCAAAGAAACCACGAGAGGTTCTAAATTTCACGAACCGAAGACGCCGACTGAAAGTCAGCACTCCTATTGAGCCCCACGCTCAGCGTCTTTCTCCGCATTCTCCGCCCCTCCGCGTTTCGCTTCGTCCTAGCAAAACCAAGACCCCAAATCAAAGATGCCGACCGAAGATCGACAGTCCCCCATCTTCCCATTCAAAATTAAAAATCTCCCCTCCGCATCCTCCATGGACTTCACCCAAGTGCTATCGCGTGTCGTCAGCGATCTCGACAAACACGGGGTTCACTACGCCCTCATCGGCGGCATGGCGATGGCCATGCGCGGACTCCAACGCACGACCCTGGACCTCGATTTCATCCTACTGTTAAATGACCTCGAAACCGCCGACCGAATTCTCCGGAGTCATGGTTACCATCGCGAGTTCCATTCCGAGAATGTGTCCCATTATCTTGGTGATGACGCATCCCTCGGGCGAATCGATATTCTCCACGCCTTCCGCGGCCCCACCCTTGGCATGCTGAAACGTGCGGATCGGCTCCCTTGGCCCGACAGCATTGCCGTTCCGGTCGTCCACCTGGAAGACCTCATCGGTCTGAAAGTTCAAGCCCTTGTTAACGACCCCACGCGCCGCGAACGAGATTGGGCAGACATTCTCCAGATGATCCGTCATGCACGAGATCACTCGCTTGCGGTCGATTGGGAGCTTCTGGGAGACTATTTTGCCCTCTTCGATCTCAGCGACAAGCTAACAGAACTTACCGCTGTCCATGGCTAAACTCTCTGAAGAAGAGAAGGCGTCGTTCCTTCAGTTCGCCAGTGGGCCCCAGCTTCCGCCCCAGATGCCGCCCGTCCTGCCGATGGCGGATTACCTGCGGTTCCTCGCCAACCTCGCCAAGCTCCCCCACCCACCCAAGCCTGTCCGCTTCAATGGATCCCATTGGAAACTATGAAGGATT
>CAJXYV010000131.1 GCA_913063525.1 uncultured Verrucomicrobiota bacterium | reverse complement strand
AAACCCTCGACCGCGGATGGATGACCAACCGCCAGATCGAAGCTTGCCGGATCGCCATTAACCGCTCACTCAAGCGTAAAGGAAAAGTCTGGATCCGGATTTTCCCACACAAGTCGATCACCTCACGTCCTCCTGAAACACGGATGGGTAAAGGTAAAGGTGCCGTTGAAGGTTGGGTCGCAGTGATCCGCCCGGGCAACGTGCTCTTCGAAATCGGCGGTGTTCCAGAATCCGCAGCGAAGGAGGCCATGCGTCTCGCTTCCTACAAACTCGGCATCCGCACCCGCCTTGTCGTCCGCAATCCGCACGCCTGATCCGTTCGATCAATCCAATCCAATATCCGTCTGAACCATGGCCACCACTAAAGCCAAAGACACTGCCAAACTGACCGAGGCTGAACTCCAAGTTCGTCTTCGCGATCTGAAGCAAGAAGCTCTTAATCTCCGCATCCAGCGCGCCACCGGTGCTTTGGAAAATCCTGCCCGCATCCGTCAGGTGCGTCGCGAATCCGCTCGCATCTGCACGGCCCTCACCGCCCTGAAGAGCGCTTAATCCTAGTTCCCAACGCCGCACCTTATTCCTACCATGAGCGAGACTCCTCAGGACGCACAGATCCACCTCCGTAAAACCCGCGTTGGCGTGGTCATTTCCAATAAAATGGACAAGACCCTCGTCGTCGAACACGTCGCCCGTGTTCCGCATCCCAAGTTCAACAAAATCGTCAAGCGCTCGAAGAAGTACTACGTGCACGACGAGTCCAACCAAGGCCAGATCGGTGACCGGGTTCGCATCGTCGAAACCCGTCCACTTTCCAAGCTGAAGTGCTGGTCGCTCGCCGAAGTCATTTCTCACTAAGCTAACTGCGGATTCTCCGAGCTTTATTCTAATTTTCTCACCCGTCCCTATTTTACTGCCATGATCCAGATGGAAACCATGCTAACCGTCGCCGATAACACCGGCGCCCGTAGCGCAAAGATGATCGGCGTGCTCGGCAAACGCAGCCGCACTGCCTCTATCGGTGACGTGATCACCTGCCACATTCGCGATTCCATCCCTACCGCTGCTGTCAAAAAAGGCAGCGTCGTCAAGGCCGTTGTCGTTCGCACCGCTTACCCGATCCGTCGTGCTGATGGTTCGATCCTCCGTTTCGATTCCAACGCGGTTGTGATCATCGACAAGGACAACAACCCACGCGGCACCCGGATCTTCGGACCCGTGGCTCGTGAACTTCGTGAGCGCGCGTTCATGAAGATCGTTTCTCTCGCACCTGAGGTTCTCTGAATCCAGGCCTCTGCCATCCAATCCATTTACTCTTTAATTTCATGAGCCGCATCAAGACCCACGTCAAAAAAGGTGACCAAGTCGAAATCATCGCAGGCAATCACAAAGGCAAGCGCGGCACCGTGCTCCTCGTGAACGCCGAAAAGGGCCGCGTCGTCGTCGAAGGCGGCCGCCCGATCCAAAAGGCCGTCAAGGCAACCGAAAACGACTCCGGTGGTATTAAAACCATTGACGGTCCGGTCCATATTTCCAATGTAAAGAAAGTGGGCTGAGGCATACGCCTCCGCCCGCGCTTAAGCGTCTGCTAATCCAGCGCTGACCCGCAAAAAATAATGAGCACACCAGCCCTACAACAACACTACAAGGACAAGGTCGTTCCGAATCTCAAGAAGACTCTCGGATACACCAACGCCCACCAGGTCCCACGCCTCGAAAAGATCGTGGTTACTTCCTGCATGGGTAAGTCACCGGATCGTAAAGTCGCCGTCGATGACGCCGTCAACGAAATCCAAAAGATCACCGGCCAACGTCCATCCATCACGTTCTCGAAGAAGGCGGTTGCCAACTTCAAGCTGCGTGAAGGTGAAGCCCTCGGCGCCCGCGTCACCCTTCGTGGTGCTCGGATGTGGGAATTCCTCCACCGCTTCATCAACATCACTGCCCCGAACATCCGCGACTTCCGCGGGATTTCCTCCAAGTCGTTCGACGGCCGTGGAAACTATGCTTGTGGCATCAGTGACCAATCCATCTTCCCGGAAATCGAAATCGATCAGATCAAGCGCACCATCGGCTTCGACCTGATTTTCGTCACCTCGGCACCGACTGACGCAGAAGGCCGCGAGCTCCTCATGGAACTCGGCATGCCATTCCGCGACATGAAAAAAGCCAACGAACTCGAGGCCGCAGCTGCCAACTAACAACACCGGACCCACACTTCAAAAGGAATCCCTATTATGGCAGTTCTCACCGATCCAATTTCTGACTTCCTCACGCGTTTCAAAAACGCTGCCCGCGCTGGCAACGAGGAATTCTCCGCTCCTTACTCCAAGATCAAGGCCGATATCGCCCGCATTCTTCAGGAAGAAGGCTACCTCTGGAACTACGAAGTCGTCACCGGCGACCGTACCACCATCAAGGCAAAGCCGAAGTATCTCGACGGTCGTTCGATCCTCACCGATCTGAAGCGCGTTTCCACTCCCGGTCGCCGCAATTACGTTGGCGCAGGTGAAGTGCCACGCGTCATGTCCGGCCTCGGCATCTCCATCCTTTCCACTTCGAAAGGTGTCATGTCCGGCGGCTCCGCTAAAAAGCAAAACCTCGGCGGCGAGCTCCTCGCCAACGTCTGGTAAACCCCAACTCGTAAAAGGAAACTACTACCATGTCACGAGTCGGTCTCAAACCAATCTCTCTCCCGGAAAAAGTTGCCATCAAATTGGATGGCAATCTGGTGATCGTCGAAGGCCCTAAGGGCAAACTCGACTTCGCCCTGCCGGACGGTATCTCGCTCACCAACGCAGACGGCACCGTTGTCGTCTCCCGCGCCACCGAGCATCGCCAGCACAAAGCCCTCCACGGCACTGCGCGCAGCCTCGTTCAGAACATGATCGTTGGCGTTTCGCAAGGCTTCGTGAAGGATCTTGAAATCCACGGCGTCGGTCTCCGCGCCGCGGTCAAGGGTGCTGAACTCGACCTTTCCCTCGGTCGTTCCCATCCTCTCCTTCACCCCATTCCTACGGGTCTCAGCGTCACAGTCGTTGAGAACACCAAGATCAAGGTCGAAGGCATCGATAAACAGCTCGTCGGTCAGTTCGCTGCCGAAGTCCGCAGTTTCTATCCACCTGAACCCTACAAGGGCAAAGGCGTTCGCTATGTCGGTGAAAAAGTTCGCCGCAAAGAAGGCAAAAGCGTCGGCAAATAATCCATTACCGTCGCCCACTACCTCAAATCAATTACGGCACTATGAGCACTATCAATCGCAAGTCGATCCGCCGACGCATTCACAACCGCATCCGCCGCAAAGTATCCGGCACCGCGGAACGTCCACGTCTGGCTGTTCACTATTCCAACCAACACATCTACGCCCAAGTCATCGACGACGCGGCTGGCCGGACCTTGGTGTCCGCCTCCACGCTCGACAAGTCTTTCGAAAAGGCCTCCTCGAATGTCGAGAGCTCGCAGAAAGTCGGCCAACTCCTCGCGGAGCGCGCCAAGGGTCTCAACATCAGCGCTGTGGTCTTCGACCGCGGCGGTCACCTCTACCACGGTAAAGTCAAGGCACTCGCTGATGCAGCGCGTGAAGCTGGCCTCCAATTCTAACGCTCTGACCTGACACACATCATGGTAACAATTCCAGATAACGAAACTCCAGCAGCCGTACCTGCGGCAGCCCCAGTCATCACCGCTCCTCCTGCTCGTTCATTCTCGGGTGGTGGTCGCGGCCAAGGTGGCGGCGGCTTCCAAGGCGGTGGCGGTCAAGGTGGCCAAGGCGGTCGCGGCCGTGGCGGCCCACGTCGTGAAGAACGCGTGGCTCCTACGGATGCCGAAGGCAACGAGCTTTCCGAAAAGGTCGTCTTCATCAACCGCTGCGCCAAGGTCGTCAAAGGCGGTCGTCGTTTCAGCTTCTCCGCCCTGGTTGTCACTGGCAACAAAGTCGGCAAAGTCGGACTCGGCTACGGCAAGGCTAACGAAGTGGCAGACGCCATCAAGAAAGCCAGTGAAGGCGCCCGCAAGGTCCTCGTGCCGATGAGCATTGTCGATGGCACGATCCCTCACGAAATCTACGCCGAATACGGTGGTGGCAAGGTTCTCCTCAAGCCCGCTTCTCCGGGTACTGGCATCATCGCCGGTGGTGGCGTGCGTGCCGTCTGTGAAGCAGTCGGCATCCGCGACATCCTCGCCAAGTCGATGGGTTCCTCCAATCACGCCAACGTGGTCAAGGCCACGCTCAAGGCCCTCTCCCAACTCCGCACCCGTGACCAAGTTCTCGGCGGCCGCGGCAAGAAGAAGCGGGAAAAAGCGATCTGAGTTAAACGTTAGATGTGATGGGGTATTTGGAATCCAATGCTCCTCCCTTCTAGCCAATAACCTACAACCAACAATTCTTCAAACTAATGGAACTTCATTCATTCAGCCCCAATCCGGGATCCAAGCATCGCAACAAACGTCTCGGTTGCGGCGAAAGCTCCGGTCGTGGTAAAACTTCGGGCAAAGGCAACAAGGGTCAAAAGGCTCGCTCCGGTTCCGGCACCCGTGTCGGTTTCGAAGGTGGCCAGATGCCTCTTCATCGTCGTCTGCCAAAGCGCGGTTTCAACAACTTCGATTTCCGCGACGTCTTCTGCGTCTTCAACGTCGGTGAACTCGACGATTTGTTCGATGCCGGCGCCACCATCGACGAAGCCGCCCTCCGCGGGCAGGGTCTCGTCAACGGCCGCTGCGACAAGGTCAAGGTTCTCGGCATCGGCGAAGTCACCAAAGCATTCCACCTCGTGGTGAACAATGCCAGTGCTTCCGCTCGTGAAAAAATTGAAAAAGCGGGTGGCTCGATCTCCGAGCCCATCGTTTGATCACTTCTGATTAATCTCTGATTTCCGATGAGGAAGCGCACGCGCGCTTCCTCATCGTGTTGATGACCCACGCGTACTTTTTTACTTTCCAGCCATGATTTCTGCGTTTGCTAACACTTGGAAAATCCCAGAACTGCGGGATCGCATTCTCTTCACCCTCGCCCTGATCGTCATCATCCGCCTGGGGGTTCACATCACCCTTCCCGGTGTCGATGCTTCCGTCATCAAGGCATGGCTGGATCACTTGAAGACCCAGGACCCCAAGAGCTCCGCAGGTGGCATCACCGCCCTGCTCACCGTGTTCTCCGGTGGCGGTCTCCAGCAGGCTGGCATCTTCGCCCTCGGCATCATGCCCTACATCTCCGCATCCATCATGGTGCAGCTGATGACGGCCGTGATCCCGAAGCTCTCCCGCCTCGCTCGCGAAGACGGTGGACGCCAGAAGATCACCCAATACACCCGCTACATCACCATCGGCATCGCCGTGGTCCAAGGCTTCTTCGTGGCCAAGTCGCTGACCAATCCCAGCAACATCCCCTACCTCAGCGGCATCGAAAAGTTTGGCAACCTCGTCCCGAATCCCGACTTCATCTGGATGGCTCTCACCGTGGTAACCATCGTCGCCGGCACCGTCCTGCTGCTATGGATCGCTGACCAGATCACCGAAAAAGGCATCGGCAACGGCACCTCCATCATCATCACCGTCAACATCATTTCCGCCCTGCCTGGCGCCTTGATCCAGGCTTGGAAATTCTTTGTTCCTTCCTCCGGCGAGGTCAATGCCTTCAACGCCATGTGGATGGTCGTGATGATCGCGCTTCTGCTGGTCGTCATCGCGGCGACCATTGCCATCACCCAGGCCCAGCGCCGCATCGCCGTGCAATACGCCAAGCGCGTCGTCGGCAACAAACAATACGGCGGCCAAACCCAGTACCTGCCGCTCAAGGTCAACTACGCCGGCGTCATGCCGATCATCTTCGCCTCCGCCGTGCTTTCCTTGCCACCCTTGATGTTGCAGTGGATCCCTGGTATCGCGGGTAAGCCATGGTCCGTCAAACTCTACGGTGAACTCTCCCGCGGCGGCTTGTACTTCTACCTACTCGGCGGCATTGGCATCTTCCTCTTCTCCTATTTCTGGGTGGCCATGATGTTCCAGCCTTCCCAAATCGCGGAAGACCTCAAGCGCAACGGCGGCTACATCCCCGGCGTTCGTCCCGGCAAGCCCACGGCCGACTTCCTCGACTTCACGATGACCCGCCTCACCTTCGCCGGCGCCGTCTTCCTCGCCGGTCTGTTCGTGCTTCCTGTGCTGACGGGCAAAGCCGTCGGCCTGCCACCCGGCTCGCTGGTCCTCCAGTTCTTCGGCGGCACCTCGCTGCTGATCATGGTCGGCGTTGTCTTGGACATCATGCGCCAAGTCGAAACCCAGCTGCTCCAGAAGCATTACGACGGTTTCCTCCGCAAGGGCAAACTCAAGGGCCGCTATGACCGCCTCAACCAATCCAGCGGCGCCGCACCCCGCACGGCCATCGTTTACCTCTGGACGGTCATCGCCATCCTCATCGTGATCGGCATCACGGCTTACATTTATAACGGCGGTCATTGATGGCTGCCGCCGTCAGACCCTTCCGTGTTGTCCTGCTAGGCCCACCGGCCTCCGGCAAGGGCACCCAGGGTCGGCGGCTGGCCCACAGCCTCGGCCTCGGCTACCTCAGCACCGGCGCCTTGCTCCGCGAGGAAATGGAGCAGGCCACCGCGCTCGGCATCCAGGCCCGCCCCATCCTCGCCCGCGGCGGCTACCTGCCCGACGAGTTGATGTGCCCCATCATCGCCGACTGGCTCGCGCGCCAGACCGGCGGCTGGGTTCTCGACGGCTTCCCGCGCAGCTTGCCCCAGGCCGAGTTCCTCGATCAATGGCTGGCTAACCACGATCTCAAACTCGACGCCGCCGTCCTGCTCGAAGTCCCCCTGCCCGAGCTCCTCGCCCGCATCGCCGAGCGCGTCGAATGCCCCGAATGCCGCTGGACCGGCCAGCGCGCGCAACTGAAAGACGGCGACCATTGCCCCGTCTGCGGTCATTCCGCCCATGGCCGCGCCGATGACGACGTCGAAAACTTCCTCAATCGCTACGCCGAGTTCGAACACAACGTGCATCCGGTGATTGACCATTATCGCCAATCAGGTCTGCTAGTTGCTTGCGATGCCACCGCTCCTCAGGACATCGTCGCCGCTCATCTGCTCCAACGCTTCTCGCTCTCCGCTTGAAAAGTCCACTTCTCACCTTTTGTCTTAATCTCGTGTCCCGCCATCCACGCATTCCCATCAAGTCCCCGCGCGAAATCGAATTCATGCGCAAGGCCGGTGCCATCGCCTCCACCATCCTCCAAGCCCTCGCCAAAGAAGTCGCCCCCGGCCGCAGCACCGGCGAAATCGACCAATACGCCGCCGAGCTCATGCGCCAGCACGACTGCAAAAGCGCCTTCCTCGGCTACCGCGGCTTCCCCGGCTACACCTGCATCTCCATCAACGAAGAAGTCGTCCACGGCATCGGCGGCGCCCGCAAAATCCAGCCCGGCGACATCGTGAAAATCGACGTCGGCATCGTCAAAAGCGGCTTCATCGGCGACAACGCCACCACCGTGCCCGCGGGCGACATCCCGCTCGAGACCAAGCGCCTGCTCGCCGTCACCGAACAATCCCTGTTCGAAGCCATCAGCCACGCCCGCGCCGGCCGCCGCCTCGCCGACCTCTGTGGTTCCGTCGAAGATTTTGCCAAACCCCACGGTTTCACCATCGTCCGCGAATTTGTCGGCCACGGCGTCGGCCGCCGCCTCCACGAAGAGCCGCAGATCCCCAACTTCCGCCCCCAAGGCAAATCGCCCACCCTCATGCCCGGCATGACCCTCGCCATCGAGCCCATGGTCAATGCCGGCGTCCCCCACATCCGCATCCTCGCCGATGGCTGGACCGCCGTCACCGAAGACCGCAAGCCCTCCGCGCACTTCGAGCACACCGTACTCGTCACCAGCGGCGACCCCGAGATCCTCACCTGGCGCCCCCGCGAAGCCCTCCCCGAAATGCTCGGCCTCCCCGCCTGGTAAAAGTCTCATCCCAAGTGGCCGGGACCTCCGGCCCTAACGAGCTTCGCCAACCAGTCTACGAGGTAAGCAGTTCCTCATGGGCCTGCGTCTTCGGGCGGATTGGCAAAGCCAGCACTTTCCTTCAAGATTCAACCGACACTGTCGGTTGAATTGCCCCTCGCACATGAGGCTTCAACAGGCAAAACGGTTTCTTCAACAGGCGAAACGGTCTCTTCAACAGGCGAAACGGTCTCTTCAATAGGCAAAACGGTCTCTTCAACAGGCAAAACGGTCTCTTCAACAGGCAAAACGGTCTCTTCAACAGGCAAAACGGTC
>CAJXYV010000130.1 GCA_913063525.1 uncultured Verrucomicrobiota bacterium | reverse complement strand
GCAAGGTCTTTCCAACGCGATGCAAGGTCTTTCCAACGCGATGCAAGGTCTTTCCAACGCGATACAAGACCTGATCCGGAACGTCGCAGAGGCGCGGACGGACCGTTTAAATTTACAGAAGATAGGCAACCACTTGATCGAGAGCCCGCGAGCGATGGCTGAGGCTGTTTTTGATCGAATCGCCCAATTCGGCGAACGTTTGATCGTAACCCTCGGGGATAAACAGCGGATCGTAGCCAAAGCCGCCTGTGCCGTGGAGCGATTCGACCAGTTTGCCTTCGACGATGCCGCTGAAATGCGCCTGCTCCACCCCGCCACGGGCCAGGACCATGGTGCAACGGAACCGCGCACGGCGATCCTGCTGATCCGCCATTTCGTGCAATAATCGCGCATTGTTCTTCGCGTGATTCCCTTCTTCGCCGCCATAACTCGACGACCACACGCCCGGCGCACCTGACAGCGCATCGACTTCAAGCCCGGAATCGTCGGATAAAACCCAGCCGTCGATGCAGCGGCTGATGCCCTCGGCCTTCAATCGCGCGTTTTCCAAAAAGGTGGTGCCCGTTTCCTCGATCTCGGGAAAATCGGGGAAAGCCGTGGCATCGAGCACCTCGAAGCGATCCCCGATCATGGCTCGAATCTCGGCCGTTTTGTGAGCGTTGCGGGTGGCGAGAATCAGGCGTGGCAGCGATTGCATGGTCCATATTTGAACAAATCGCAGCCATCCGACAAATTTTTTTGGCAAATCCGCCATTCTGTGGCACTTATAGAATGATGAAAGCAATCACTTGGCTCGCCTCCGTTACCTTGGGGGTAGCCGCCCTTACTGCCAGCGCCTTTGCCACCACCCCGGAAGGCTGGACGACCGATCTCAATAAAGCCTTCGAACAGGCCAAAGCCGAAAACAAATCCGTGCTCGTCGAATTCACCGGCTCCGACTGGTGTCCGCCGTGCATCGCGATGCGCAAAAACGTTTTCTCCAAGAAGGAATTCGTCGATGCCGCGTCGAAGAAGTTCGTGCTCGTCGAAATCGATTTCCCCAAAGGCGACCCCGCCGTGAAAGCGAAAAACGATCCCTTGGCCGAAAAATACAAGATCGAAGGCTTCCCGACGGTGCTGCTCCTGACACCCGCGGGTAAGGAGTTCTCCCGCTTCTACGCCTCCGAATATCCGAAAATCGACGACTTCCTCAAACACCTCGACGAAGCTCTCGTGCCGAAAAAAGCCGAATAAACTCCGCCCCTTTCCAATCGCCCACCCCGTCCGGCTTCGCGTCGCGACGGGGTTTTTCTTTTCATTCCCAGCTCGATCCATCACCTTCGCCGCTCTTTCCCGACCATGTCTGACAGCCGTAAACCATTCCCTTTCCGCGATTTCGAACCCCAATGGCAATCCCGCTGGGAAAACGAAAAGACTTTCCGCACCCCCGGCCCGGGCGATGCCGACTTCGACGCGAAAAAACCGAAGTACTACGTGCTCGATATGTTCCCTTATCCCAGCGGCGCGGGCCTGCACGTCGGCCACCCGGAAGGTTACACCGCCACCGACATCATCGGCCGTTACAAGCGGATGAACGGCTTCAACGTGCTCCACCCGATGGGCTACGATTCGTTTGGCCTGCCCGCCGAACAATACGCGATCAAGACTGGCCAACACCCTGCGATCACCACCGCCGCCAACATCGAAAACTTCCGCCGTCAGCTGAAATCCCTTGGTTTTGCCTACGACTGGGACCGCGAAATCGCCACCACCGATCCCGAATACGTCCGCTGGACGCAGTGGATTTTCCTCCAGCTTTACGGCTCGTACTTCGACGAAACGGAGGGCAAGGCCAAGCCCGTCGCCGAGCTCGAAGCCAAGGGCTGGACCCGCGATCAAATCGACGAAGTCCGACTCGCTTTTGTCGCCAACACCCCCGTCTGGTGGTCGCCCGACCTCGGCACCGTGCTCGCCAACGAAGAAGTCGAGGAGTGGAAAAGCAAAGGCCACACTGTCGAGCGCCGCCCGCTGCGCCAATGGATGCTGCGGATCACCAAATATTCCCAACGCCTGATCGACGAACTCGATAGCCTCGATTGGCCCGATGGCATCAAGATGCTCCAGAAAAACTGGATCGGCCGCAGCGAAGGCGCCGAAGTGAATTTCGACGTCCAAGGCCACACCGTGACGGTTTTCACCACTCGTCCTGACACCTTGTTCGGAGCGACTTACATGGTGATCGCGCCCGAGCATCCTTTCGTTTCGGAAATCACCACCGCCGAACAACAAGCCGCCGTCACCGCCTATCAAAAAGCCTGTTCGTCCAAGTCCGACATGGATCGCGGCGACCTCAACAAGGACAAATCGGGCGTTTTCACCGGCGCTTTTGCCACCAATCCCGTCAACGGCGCGCAAATCCCCGTCTGGATCGCCGACTACGTGATGATGGGCTACGGCACCGGCGCGATCATGGCCGTCCCTGCCCACGACGAGCGCGACCACGAATTTGCCCTGCGCTTTTCCCTGCCCATCCAGCAAGTCGTCCAACCGTTCGACGACTCCGATTGGCAAGGCTACACCGCCCACGGCACCGCCGTGAATTCCGGTTTCCTCGATGGCCTGCCCACCGCCGAAGCCAAAGCCAAGATGATCGACTGGCTGGAAGGCAAAGGCCTGGGCCAGCGCCGCATCCAGTACAAACTCCGCGACTGGCTGTTCTCCCGTCAGCGCTACTGGGGCGAACCCTTCCCGATCGTCTGGAAGGACGGCCATCACCACGCGATCCCCGAGTCCGAGCTGCCCCTGCTCGCCCCACCGCTGGAAGACTACAAACCCAGCGGCACCCCCGAACCCATCCTCAGCAAGGCCACCGACTGGATCCAGCTCCCCGACGGCTCGATCCGCGAAACCAACACCATGCCCCAATGGGCCGGCTCGTGCTGGTATTACCTCCGCTACTGCGACCCGAAAAACACCGACCGCTTCATCTCCCACGAAGCCGAAGACTACTGGACCTCTTCTCCTCATTCTTCCACTCCCCACTCCGCACTCGAAACTCCGCACTCAGGGATGGTCGACCTCTACGTCGGCGGCACCGAACACGCCGTTCTCCACCTCCTCTATGCCCGTTTCTGGCACAAAGTCCTCTTCGACCTCGGCCACGTCCGCACCCCCGAGCCGTTCCAAAAGCTCGTCAACCAAGGCCTGATCCTCGGCGAAGACGGCCAAAAAATGTCCAAATCCCGCGGCAACGTCGTCAACCCCGACGACGTCGTTTCCGAATACGGCGCCGACGCCCTGCGACTCTACGAAATGTTCATGGGCCCGCTGGAACAAGTGAAGCCGTGGCAAATGAAAGGCGTCGAAGGCGTCTCGCGGTTCCTCGCCCGCGTCTGGCGCCTCGCCATCGAAGAACAAGATGGCGAATCCAAAATTTCCGCCAAAATACAAGACGTCCCGTGCAGCGATAGCACCCTGCTGCGCACTGTGCACGAAACAATCAAAAAGGTCGGCGAAGACATTGAGAAGCTTAACTTCAACACCGCCATCTCGCAGATGATGATCTGCACCAACGCCTTCACCCAAGCCGAAGTCGTGCCGTTGAAGGAATTCACCCAGCTCCTCAAAGTCCTCAACCCCTTCGCCCCCCACCTCACCGAAGAAATCAACGCCCGACTCGGCAGCAGCACCATGCTCTCCGAAACCGAGTGGCCCGCCTACGACCCCGCCGCACTCATCCGTAACGAGGTCGAACTCGTTGTCCAAGTGAACGGCAAACTCCGCGACCGCTTCATGATCTCCAAAGACGCCGACGAAGAGGCCGCGAAAGCAGCCGCCTTCGCCAGTCCCAAGGTCAACGAACACCTCGAAGGCAAAACCATCCGCAAGATCGTCTTCATCCCTGGCAAGATCTTCAACATCGTCGCCAACTGAGTCCCGTTTCCGGAGGAAGTCCCACTTTTAAGCGGTTTAGCTCACCGAAGCAGCAACCTCAAATTCCGGCACAGAAACCACGAAGGAGCACGAAAAGACACGAAACAGAAAAACTCCAAAGATCTACAACTCTCTGATTTTTCGTGTCTTTTCGTGACTTTCGTGGTTCATTCCCCCTGAGGATCACGCCCACCGAGCCTTTGATTCATGGATCCCATGAAAAACAGTTTTTCAGCCGAAAATGCCCGACGCATCGCGGTCCAGTTGCAGCGGGCCTACCCAGAATTCCCCATCGCCGCATTTTGCGATGACTTGGAAAACGCCTTGGAACCGCTGGAACTCAAACAGCGGATGCATCTCTTGGCCGATCGCATCGAAGCAAACCTGCCCAGCCATCCACCGCGGTTATTCACCCTGCTGGTGGCAACCCTAGCCAAAGATGAAACAGACTCCGAGAGCCTGCGCGGCTTTGCCGTCTGGCCGCTCACCGAGATCGTCGCGCGCCGCGGCTTGGATTTTTTCGACGAAGCGATGTCCGCCCTGCGAGCGATGACCCGCTGTTTCACCGCCGAATTTGCCATCCGACCCTTCCTTCGTCACCAACCGCAGCGCACCTTGCAACAGCTGAAAACGTGGTGCCACGACCCCGACGAAAACGTCCGCCGTCTGGTTTCCGAAGGTTCCCGCCCGCTCCTGCCTTGGGGCGAGCGCCTGCCGCAGATCATGGCGAATCCTTCGCTCACCCTCCCGTTGTTAGAGTTGCTCCACCGCGACGAAAGCGCGTTTGTGCGGCTGTCCGTCTCCAACCATCTCAACGATTTCAGCAAGGTTCATCCCGAACTCGTGATCGACACCCTGGTGAAATGGCGAAGCGCCAAACCCACGGATGCCCATTTCGACAAACTGGCACGCCACGCCTGCCGCACCCTGATCAAACAAGGCCACCCGCAAGCACTCGCCTACCAAGGCTTCGGCGCAGCAGAGTCGTTAGAAATCGAAACCCCTCCCGTCATCACCCCCACCGTCAAACTCGGCGGCCATCTGGAGTACCGCCTCACGATTCGGAACACCTCCCGACAGCCGCTGCGAGTTCTTTTCGACTATGCCATCTGGCACCGCAAAGCCAACGGTAGCCTTACCGCCAAAGTTTTCAAAGGCCGCGTCAAGGAACTGGCCGCGGGCGAAAGCTGGAACATCCAAGGCCGCCACCCGCTCAAGCCCATCACCACCCGCGTCTATTATTCCGGCGTCCACGGCTTCGAGCCACGCCTCAATGGCAAGACCTTCCCCATGCACGATTTCATCTTAGAAATCTGACGTTTCCCTGTCCCATCGGGACATCTCATCCCAGCCCGGCACAACCTGCCGGGTCCGAAACCCATCTGCTTTCCCGCGTCCTGCAAGGACGCCTCATGGCCGCGTGCCATCGCCGAACGCGGGCTTGCCCTCATTTCTAAATCTGCAAAACTCTAAGTATCACCCTCTCTTTCAACGTCATGAATCCCGACATCCGCTGGGAACAACGTTTTCACAACTTCGACCGCGCCTTTGCGCTGTTGAGCGATGCCTTGTCCAACGGACCCGCGGCACTCTCTCCGCTGGAAAAAGAAGGTGTCATCCAGCGTTTCGATTATTCCTTCGAACTCGCCTGAAAAACCACCAAAGACTTCCTCGAAGAACGCGGCCTCACCATCACCCCGCTCACTCCACGACAAGTTCTCAAAGAAGCGTTCTCCGCCAAAGTCATCGCCGACGGCCAAGTCTGGATCGACATGCTCGATCAACGCAACCTCCTCTCCCACACCTACGATCTCGCCATCTTCGAAAAAGCCGTCGAGACCATCGCCGCCCGCTACCTACCCGCCATGGCCGCTCTCCACGAGTTTTTCACCCAGCAGCAATCGCTCCCATGAAACCCCTCGGCCTCACGTCTCACGAATTGGATTTGCTGGCGCAGGTTTTCCGCCACCACCCCGAAGTCACCTCCGCCAAACTTTTTGGCTCCCGCGCCAAAGGCACCCACCGCCCTGGCTCCGATGTCGACCTCGCCGTCTGGGGCGACGTCGATGCCATCCGCGCCGAAGACATCGCCGCCGATCTCGACGAACTGCCGCTGCCCTATCGTTTTGAAGTGCAACCCTTCGACCTCATTAAACCCGAAATCCGAAGTTGAAAATGAGATCGGTTGGCGTTGGGCCTTGTGAGAGTAGGGCGAGATTGAACAATCGCGCCTCACAGCCTTTCACCAAACGATGCAAGCGTCCTGCAATCCCGTTTTCTCTGGTCGAGAAGTTCAACTTCGCTCCACCGCCAAGCCGATCACGCCGTTTGGCGGACTGGTCAGTCTGATCACCTTTTTCGAAAAGATCGGCCTCGCGGGCAAGATCAGCGAGTTGATGCCCTTCACCTACACCAGCCCCAACGCGATTCCACCGGCCCAAACTTTCGTGGCCTTCATCGTTTCCGTGGTGGCCGGTGCCCGCCGCTTGGCCCACACTGACTGGCTGCGCGCGGACAAGGCTCTGCACGCACTTCTTGGCATTCCGCGTTTTCCTGGCACTGACACCGTGCGCAATCTCTTTCTGCGCTTCAACCAGAGCCGCATCGAAATGTTTTGGCGCCCCTTGTGGAAGTGGCTGCTCATGCTGTCGTGGATCTTGCCGGGCGGTGGCCTCAGTCTGGATTTGGATAGTACGATTTTTCAGCGCAGCGGCCATCAGCAAGGAGCGATGCGCGGCTACAACCCTATAAGGCCGGGTCGCAACAGTCACCATCCGTTGCTGGCCTTTATCGCCGAGGCTCCCTTGGTGCTCCACGCTTGGCTGCGCAGTGGCAACACCAGCAGCGCCCGTGGCGTGGTGGCATTCCTAACCGAAGCGCTCGCATTGATGCCTGCCCATTGGGCAATTCGCACTGTGCGAGCCGATTCGGGCTTTTTTGAAGATGCGTTGCTCAGCTTCCTCGAAGCGCGCAACATTCCCTACATCGTCGTGGCCAAGCTGACCCAGACGGTCAAACGCAAGGCCGCTGGACTAGCAAAATGGACCGCGATCGATGAAGATTACGCCTGGGCGCGCTTCTCGCTCAAGCTCAACGGCTGGACAGAGCCTCGCGATTTTATCGCCATTCGCGAACGCATCCGCGAAAATAAGAGTGCCGTGGGTCGGCGACTCATTGATGTCGAGGGCTACACTTTTCGGATTTTTGTAACCAACCGGCAAGGTGATGGCGCAGAGCTCTGGCGCGACTACAACCAACGTGCCTGCATCGAACAGCACATCGAGGAGCTCAAGAACGATTTGCAGGTTGACGGCTTCTGCATGAAGGACTTTTTCGCCACCGAGAGCGTATTCTTGGCGGTGTGCTTCACCTATAATTTGCTGAGCCTTTACCAACACTCCATCGCCCCAGAACAGCGCAAGACCAGTTTCCGGCGGCCGGCCACCTTGAGGGCTGATGTATTCATCGGCGGGGCGATTTTGGGCAACCGAAGCCGCACTCCGGTGCTTTACATCGCCGAAAGCTGGGGTGGTCTCGGCAAGCACAAACCGCTCATCGACAATATTTTACAATGGCCAGAATCAACTTCGCCGAAGTTGCCTCCGGAAACGCCCGACGACCCCGGTAAGAAGGATTCGTCAATGCCTAGAACCGACGCCGCATAGCCAAAAAACGCTTAACTTCGGATTTCGGGTTAAACTCCCCGCCCTCTGCGACCACATCCAGCGCGTCGGCGTTCCCGTTTATCCCCTCGCTTGATCCGCCGCCGCCCCATCCCGCTTTCGGGCGGACTTCTAACCACCTCATTTCAGCTTTATCCATAAGAATCAACCTGTTGCATTACTTTTTTGTAAATTAGAGCGCAGAACTCTAATTTTCACACATGGATTGGAAGCGCTTGGCAGAACAGCGATTGGGAGAGCTCGCGCTTCAATTCCCAGCGGTTGTCGTGTTGGGGGCACGCCAGGTCGGAAAAACCACGTTGGCCAAATCTTCGTTTCCAACGGCGGCCTACAAAAACATCGAATCCACCCAGCTCACGCCCCGCGTCCGCTCTGTGTCCCTCGACTTTACGCCCGACTGGCTGCCCTGAGCCAGAACCTCCCACAGACACCGTCCATTATTTCCAACCGCCTCCACGCTGCCACGGCCCGCGCGCTGCTGCATCCGCAATGGTCTGGCGAATCAATCCCGCTTTGCCATCAGGCACGCGATCTTTTCATTTCAACTTTCTGCTTTCCCATTTCAGCTTTACCTTGCCCCCTTCACTTCATGGCAGGCGTTCGTCCCTCCCTTGGCCATTCCGTTCCGTTCGCTCCGCGCATGCCTGCCGTTACTGGGGGACTGAACTGCGAGC
>CAJXYV010000129.1 GCA_913063525.1 uncultured Verrucomicrobiota bacterium | reverse complement strand
TCGGCGGCGGCATCCGCGTCGCACGATTTCAAAAAGGAACCGGGCGTCGTCACCCGCGGAGCCAGCAGGGCACCGCTGGCTTCGGCCAGCGCCTCGCGCAGGCGGCGGCCGCTCTGCGCCGTCGGCACCACGACGGACAAATTCGGCAGCTCATCGCGTCGCTCCAGCAGCCAAGCCACCGTCCGCGTTAAAAACGGCTGGTCCCATCCGAGAAATACACGTTCCAACATCGCCGCGAGTGTCGTGTGGCGGCGCTGCGGTGGGAATTAAAATCGTCGCCTTTTTGGGAAAGATGGGAAATCATGGGGCTGATTTGGGCACAAAAAAACGGATGCCGTTTGGCATCCGTTCTTAAACCGGGTTGCGGAACCTGGGAAAATTACTCGGCAGTTTCCGTGGTGACGGCTGCAGGAGCGTTCGAGAAGCGCCAGCGGATTTTGTTGCGCTTGGAAGCGGAACGCAGCTTGCGTTGCTTGCGTTCAGTCGGGGTCTCAAATGCGCGGCGGCGGCGCATTTCTTCGAGGATACCCTCGGAATCCAGTTTGGTCTTGAGGCGCTTGAGAGCACGGTCAACGGGCTCTCCTTTTTTCATGGTCACTCCACGCATGCGATGATTCTTGGTTGGTTTGGTTTGGTTCCGCAGTTTCTTCGGGGCGCGGTAAATGCGCCATCTGGCCCGACATGTCAAGACAGAACCCTCCGGGATTTTAGAAAAAACGGGGGCTTGTATTATTAGGCATTCGGGTGTACCCAGATTTGTCTTTCGGTTAATGGTGCGTATTTGCATCGTCTGTTCGGTTAAACATCCGGCTATCGAAGGGTTTCGAAAACTACCAATCATGTACCGCATCCCTTTTGATCGGGTGAACTGGGTGACCAGTTCCTTCCTCATCGGCACCGCCCTCATCGCCCTCGTTGGCGTTCCGATCTATCTCGTGAAGTTCGGCCTGAACTGGTTCCAGTTCGCGATGTTCTTCTTCTACGTCACCGCGACGATGATGAGCATCACCGTCGGCTACCACCGCCTATTCTCGCACCTTTCCTTCAAGGCGAAGCTGCCCGTCAAGCTCTTCACCCTCATTTTCGGTGCCTGCGCGTTTGAAAATTCCTGCCTCAACTGGGCCTCGGACCACCGCCGCCATCACAAACACGTCGATCACGACGAGGATCCCTACGACATTTCCAAGGGCTTCTTCTGGGCGCACATCGGCTGGCTGCTCTTTAAACTCGATCCCGAGCCGCCGATGGACAACGTCGCAGACCTGCGGAAAGATAAACTCGTCATCTGGCAGCACCAGTACGTGCACTGGATCGGTCTGGTCGTCGGTCTGGTTATTCCTTCCGTTATCGGTTACGGCTACAATCACGTCATGGGCATGGACCCATGGAACGGTGCGCTCGGCGGATTCTTGCTTGCCGGTGTCGCCCGCATCGTGGTCGCCCAACACTGCACGTTTTTCATCAATTCGCTCTGCCACACCGTCGGCCGCCAGCCGTATTCGACCAGCCACAGCGCCCGCGACAGTGCGATCATGGCATTGCTCACCTTTGGCGAAGGCTACCACAACTATCACCACGAATTCCAGCACGACTACCGCAACGGCGTGAAGCCATGGCAGTGGGACCCTAGCAAGTGGACGATCTGGACTCTTTCCAAACTTGGTCTAGTCGATGGCCTTCGCCGCGTGCCGGACGGTCGCATTCTCCTTGCTGAGATGGGCGAGGCCCGTCGCAAGGCCCAGCTCCACCTCGCCGAGATTTCCACCCACAGCGCGGCAGACACAATGCACGAGCTCGTCGAGAAACTTTCCGCCAACTACCACGAGCTCGAAAAGGCCGTCGCCGACCGCGTCCAGCTGTCGCGCGAGGTGTTGAACCGTTGGCAAGACGAGACCCGCAGCCTGATGCGCGAACTCCGCCGCGCAGCCGCCACCGCTTGAAGTTGGCACGGGTGCCAGAGTCAAAAAACATCGCAGGCTGCGCGTTGACAGACGGGTGGGGAAGGCTTAGTGAGAAAGCGATGGTTGGTTGTCACTGGTTCCTTGCTTTTGCGGCGGCGTTTTTGTCGCTCGGCTGTGCGGGGATGAACCGTGACCAGCCATGGCACGAGGCGGTTAAACAGCAGGCTGGCCAGCTCGGCTACCGCAACTGGATCGTCATCGCGGAGGCGTCTTTTCCCGCGCAAAATCGCCCCGGCGTCCGCCAAGTCAGCGCCAGCGGCGATGTGCCCGAAGTCCTCGACTATGTACTCAAGTCCCTCGAACAAAGCGAAAACGTCCGGCCGCAGCTTTACGTCACGCGGGAGCTCCGCTCCGTGGAAAACGACTTTGCGCCCGGCATCGACGATCACCGCAAGCGCCTCCAAGGCGCGCTCCATGGCCACGATACCACCGAGCTCGACCAGCAATCGCTGCTGACCCTGCTGGCCGACGCCAATCGCAGCTTCGACGTGCTGGTGATCCGCACCAACACCGCGCTGCCTTACACCTCGGTTTTTCTCGAACTTCAGCCCGCCTATTGGGACGCGGATTCCGAAGGCCGCCTGCGCGACCGCATCGAGCAAGAACGTTTGCAAAAAACCGTGCGGCCTCTCTAGGAATGTGCATTCTCCCCGCGTGAGCCGTAAAGACGAAGAACTCCGTAAAGAACGTGAAGCCGCCTGGGTCGGCGATGCCGTCCTCGCCCTATTTGCCCGCCAATACGTCCTGCGCGAACGCAATGCGATGGATGGCGAGTGGTTTACCCGCCTGACGTCCAACGATTTCCTCAGTGCCTTTGGCAATCCGACGCGGGTGGAAGCCTCCATCGGCAAACTCTTTCTCGCCGGCGGCTTGGAGGCTGCCAATGCTTGGATGGACGCGGAGTTGATCCCATTGTTCCGCAAGCAGATCGCGAAACGCGGTTGATCTGCGGCGTGGGAGAAAGGGATTTTTGCGAATCTCCCTTACTCCGAGACAACTTAGAACGGGAGAAACGCGATTCTCCCTTTCTGCGAGACGAATTATAACGGGAGAAACGCAATTCTCCCTTTCTGCAAAGCAGCGGAGAACGGGAGAAACACGAAAATCCCTTTCTGCGACGAAGCGGAGAACGGGAGATTCGCAGAAATCCCTTTCTCTTTTGCAATTTAGAAAGGGATAAACGCACCAATCCCTTTCTCCCAGGCAAAGTAGAAAGGGAGAATCGCGTTTGTCCCTTTCTGTTTTCCGTCATTCCCATCCTCCGAACCGAAGTTCCGTTGCTCCGGCGGACCTTACCCTGCGTCCGGCAGCTCTGCGAAGACGATCGTTCCGGTCGCGCTTTGCAAAGTGCTGACGACCCGAACCTCGGCAGTCGTTCCCAGCTTCGCCGCGGCGTGATTGGCAATGACCATCGTGCCATCGGGCAGGTAGCCGACGGCTTGGTGGTCCTCCTTGCCCGGGCGCACCAGCGCGAGGCGGAGGTGTTCGCCCACCGCGGCGCTGGGTTTCAGGGCGGCGTCGAGTTCGTGGATGTTGAGCACGTCCACGCCTTGGATCTTCGCGACTTTGGCGAGGTTATCGTCGGCGGTCAGCAGGCGTGCGCCGAGCAAGCGGGCGGTTTCGATCAAACGCGTGTTGAGGGTTTCGGCCTCGCCGAGCGAGTGCGAGTCGTGGATGGAGATCTGGAAGTCGGCGGCTTTCTGCATTTGCTCCAGCCGATCGAGCCCGCGCTGGGCCCGCTGTCGGTCGCCGTTGGTGCCTGCTTGGACTTTGGTTTCCAAGACATCGAGCACAAATCGCGGCACGATCAAACGGCCGTGGAGGAAGCCCGAGCGGAAAATCCCCTGCACGCGCCCGTCCATCACAGCTTCGGGATCGAGCACCACGGGCTGGCCGGAAGCAGAGTCTTGGCGGAAGCGCACGTAAGGGATGATGAAGGCAAAATCGTCGCGGTTGCTGCGCAGCGCCAACACCGCGCCGATGAAACCGAGGCTGGCGAAGAGGGTGACATCGATGGCCAGCCGCAGCGCGTTGACCAAGACATCGAGCTGGATTGCGGAAGTGCCCGTGGCATTCTGGACGCTGTCGCGGAACGACAATTCCAGTAAGTTGGAAATTTCGACCCGCGTCAGCAGCCAGGCGCAGAACAAGCCGACGCCGAGGCCGAAGCTGGCGGTGGAAAAGCCGCGCAGAGTGAAGCCTTTCATCAGCGTTTCGATCCAGATGAAAGTGGCCGCCACCCCGAGCCCGCCGAGCAGGCCGGTGACCATCGAGATGTCGAGTGTGCCCCGCGTGCTGAGGGCGATGGCCACGCCGGCAGCTTCACAAACGAGGAGGTAAGTGAGGCGAGCGACGTTGACGGAGGGGTGGGCAGGCATGGGAAATCTTGTGAAACAGCATCTTTAACCTGAGTCCATCCAGCAAGGCGAAACCTGCGAGGTGTCTTTTCCGAAGGTTGCGGATTGAAGAACGCCGGGCGATGCCCATGCTCCGGCCGTGCAAGAGCCAACCCGCCAAGCGATCGAGCGCGACCAAGCCCATTGTTGGCACCCCTTCACCCGCCAAGGCGAATGGTGTGGGCGCGGGCATGAGCCGTTGGTGCTGGTCCGCGGCGAAGGTTCCTGGCTGTGGGATTCCGAGGGGCGGCGCTATCTGGATGGGAATTCGTCGATCTGGACGAACATCCACGGCCACGCCCATCCTGCGATCAACGCGGCGATCGGCGCGCAGCTGGAGAAGGTGGCGCACACCTCGTTTCTCGGGTTCACCCATCCGCTGGCGGCGCAACTGGCCGAACGACTTTGCGGGTTTTTCCCTGAGAAGACGCTGGAGCGGGTGTTTTTCTCGGACGACGGTTCCACGGCGATCGAGTGTGCGCTGAAAATGGCGGTGCAATACCGGCAACAGACGGGCGATCCCGCGCGCAATGGTTTTGTCGCTTTTGCGAACGGCTACCACGGCGACACGCTGGGCGCGGCCTCGCTGGGTGGGGTGGGGCGGTTTTTCGAACGCTTTCGCGGCAGCGGTTTTCCGGTCCAGCACGTCGCCTCGATGGATGAACTGCGGACATTGGCGACGGGGAACATCGCGGGAGTTGTCATCGAGCCGCTGATCCAAGGCGTCAACGAGATGCGGCCATGGCCTGCGGACATGCTCGCCGAGCTGCGGCAGTGGTGCGACGAAACGGGGACGCATCTCATTCTCGACGAGGTGATGACGGGCTTTGGCCGCACGGGTAGCCTGTTCGCCTGCCAACGCGAGAATGTGATTCCCGATTTTCTCTGTCTGGCGAAAGGGCTGACGGGTGGATACCTGCCGCTGGCCGCCACTTTGACCACGGGGAAGATTTACGACGCTTTCCTCGGCACGGCGGATCGAGCTTTCTACTACGGCCACAGTTACACTGCGAATCCGCTCGGCTGCGCTGCGGCGCTGGCCAGTCTGGATTTGTTCGAACAGGAAAGCACGCTCGATCAGCTGCCCGCGAAGATCGCGCATCTCGCCAACGCCCTCGCGGCTTTGCAAGCGCGCCACCCGCTGATTCACGAGATCCGCCAGTGTGGTTTCATCGCGGGCATCGAACTGCGCCGCCCCGATGGCGAAAAGTTTCCGGTCAGCGAGCGGTTTGGCGAAGCGATCTGCCTCGCCGCCCGAGACCACGGCCTGCTGACGCGGCCGATTCTCGACACGATTGTGCTCATGCCGCCGCTGTGCACCACGATCGAGCAGATCGATCATGCGATCGCCGCGCTGGATCGCGCGCTGGGTTGAGGAGCGACCGCTGATTTGCTTTCCCTCCCGAATTGGGGTAGAGTATCAGATTTCCCAAGACAGAAATCCCTCACGGAAACTCGTCCGATGCTCGCCCAACTCACCCTCCCCACCGACTACGGCCACTGGCTCAAGAGCCTGAAATCCCGCATCTCGACGGCTCGGCAGAGGGCCGCGCTCACCGTCAATCAGGAGCTGATCCAGCTGTATCATTCGATCGGCAAAGACATTCTCCAGCGGCAAGCCAACGAGGGTTGGGGTGCCAAGGTCATCGAGCGTCTTTCCCGCGATCTCGGCGAGGCTTTCCCAGACATGAAGGGATTCTCGACCCGGAATCTGAAGTACATGAAGTTTTTCGCGGAAACCTGTCCGAACTCTGAAATTGGGCAGCAGGCTGCTGCCCAATTACCTTGGTTCCACATTGTCAGTCTGTTGACAAAAATTGACGATCCCATCGTGCGCGAATGGTACGCCGAGCACGCCGTCGCAGAAGGCTGGTCGCGCCCGACGCTGGACAGCCATATCCGAAGCCAATTCCACCTCAGGCGGGGCAACGCCATCAACAATTTCGAGCGCCACCTGCCCGCGCCGCAAGCCAAGCTCGCGATGGCGGTGCTGAAAGATCCGTATCTGTTCGATTTCATCGGCCTCGGTGATGAAGCGCACGAAAACGACATCGAAAACGCGCTGATCCGCCACATCATGCGTTTCTTGTTAGAGCTGGGTGCGGGGTTTGCGTTCCTCGGTCGGCAATTCCGCATCGAAGTCGGCGGCGACGAGTTTTTCATCGACCTGCTCTTCTATCACACACGGCTGAAATGCCACGTGGTGGTGGAACTCAAAGCGGGCGAATTCAAGCCCGAGCACACGGGCAAAATCAACTTCTACCTCGCCGCCGTGGATGCCCAGATCAAGGCCGCAGACGACAAGCCCACGATCGGTCTTCTGCTCTGCAAAAAGAAAAACCACCTCGTCGCCGAGTACGCGTTGTCTGGCATCGAAAAACCCATTGGCATCTCCGAATACCAACTGCTCCGTGCACTTCCCAAGCCGCTCGACACCAGTTTGCCGAGCATCGAAGAGATCGAGGCGGAGCTGAAAGGCTATGCTTCGGGTTTACCGGATGACGACTCCGCTTAGGCGGATGTCGTTGCCGAGTTGTAGGTGCTCGATTTCCTTCAGATGCAGGGATTCCTTCAAGCCCACGCCGCCAAGGCCGGGTGAGGGGCCGCCGCACAACATCGGCGCGTAATAGATCGAGACTTCGTCGATCAGGCCCGCCTCGAACAGCGCGGCGGAAAAGACGCCGCCCGCTTCCACCATCACCGAGAGCACGCCTTGTTCGCTCGCGAGATTCCGCAGGGTGCCGGTAAGATCGGCGCGAGGGCGGATCAAGGTGCGTTCCCGCGATTCGTCGGTGAATAATGGCGCATCAAGTGGCAGCGATTCCGGGCGGTCGGTGGCGACGATGCGCCACGGCTGCAAGCGACCTTCGAGCAGCTCGGGCACGCGGAGGGTGAGGGCGGGTTTATCGCGGCGCACGGTTTCGCCGCTGGTGAGGATGGCGTCGACGCGGGCGCGGAGTTTCTGAACGTCGGCGCGGGCGAGTTCGCCCGTCAGCCACTGGCCTTCGCCGGGCGGGCGCGTGATGCGGCCATCGAGACTCATCGCGGATTTCCAGATCACCCACGGCAGGCCCGTTTCGCGAACTTTGAAAAAGGGTCGCAGCAAACGTTCCGCCTCATTTGCGCAAAAGCCTGATTCCACTTTGATTCCAGCAGCAGCTAACAGCGAATCTGCGCGGCCGGCGTGGTTCGGATTCTGATCGACGCAGGCGTAAACGACGCGCAAAATTCCTGCGTCGATCAGGCTCTGTGTGCAGGGCGGCGTGCGGCCGTGGGTGGAGCAGGGCTCCAAGGTGATGTAAACGGTGGCACCTCGAACCGCATCCGCGCCGTGCTGTTGATAGGCATCGGCCAGCGCCTCGCGCTCGGCATGCGGTTGGCCCGCCGCGCGGTGCCAGCCGCGGCCTAACACTTCGCCGTTTTTCACAATCACCGAGCCGACGGGTGGATTCGGCGCAGTGTGCCCGACACCCTTGCGAGCCTCTTCTAGGGCGAGGCTCATCCACCGGATGTCCTCATTCATGGGGCGATGGCGTTGGGGAAACGGATCCCTGCCTCAGCAAAGCCTTTTTCAATCATGAACCGCATGTCGCTGGCCACGACGTTAGCGTTAGTTCTTTCGTTGAACTCCGTCCAATAATAGATCGCGAATTCGAAAGCGTTTTCGGCAAAATCCTCGAAGGTCACGATCGGCGCAGGCTCCTTCAAAACCAGGCCATGACGTTCCGCGCATGCTTTGAGAATCTCGCTCACCTCCTGCGGGGAAGAGCCAAGGGCGACGTGCACCTTGAGCATTCGCCGGACGCGGCGATTGGCGAGCGTGAGATTGGTCACGCGGTTTTCGAGGAACAGAGAGTTAGGGACAAGAGTTTCCTTGCCGTCGCCACCGTGCAGCACGGAGGAGCGCGTGTTGATTTCCGTGAT
>CAJXYV010000128.1 GCA_913063525.1 uncultured Verrucomicrobiota bacterium | reverse complement strand
GTGAGGTGGTGATTCTTCTGGGTGGTGACCTTGCCGCCTGGGCCGTCGAACGAGATGCCGCTTTCCAAAGCCGCCATCACCTTGCTGACATCAAAGCTGCCAGCCTTTTCAACAGCTGCCTTCCAGAGGTAAACACCATCGTAAGAGAGGACCATCGGCGAGCAAGTCACGCGACCCTCTTTGACGATGCCGGGAACGTCGGACTTGGCCAACCATGATTGGAAGTTTTTAATGAACTTGGCGTTCGCAGGGCTCTTGATCGACTGGAAGTAAGTCCAGCAACCCAATTGACCGACGAGCTGGCTCGCAGGCAATCCGCGGAACTCATCCTCGGAAACCGAGAAGCTAACCACCGGACAGCTCTCAGCAGTCAGACCGGCTGCAGCATACTCTTTGAAGAATGGCACGTTGGTGTCACCGTTCAGAGTATTGATGATGCAAGCGTCACCGCTGGCAGCGAACTGCTTAATTTCGGAGATGATTTGCTGATAGTCGGTGTGGCCAAATGGGGTGTACTTACCCGCAGAAATGATCTTGCCGCTGGCATCCTTAGTGAAACCACCGCCGATGTTTTCAAGGGGCACTCCCTTGCTGAGGAGATACTCGAGAAGGATCAGGTTGGTTGTTTGGGGATACACATAGTCAGATCCGATCAGATAGAATTTCTTCTTTCCTTCACCGAGCATGTAGTCCACCGCTGGCGTTGCCTGTTGGTTGACAGCTTCGGCAGTGTAAAAAATGTTTGGGGACATTTCTTCACCTTCGTACTGGACGGGGTAAAAGAGCAGGCCCTTCTTCTCCTCGAACACAGGGAGAACCGACTTGCGGCTCACCGAAGTCCAGCAACCAAAGGTCGCGGAGACTTTGTCCTGGTCGAGTAGCTGCTTGGCTTTTTCAGCAAAGAGCGGCCAGTTCGAGGCACCGTCGACCACAACAGGCTCGATCTTTTTGCCCAACACACCGCCGGAGGCGTTGATTTCGTCGAAGGTGAAGAGAAGAACATCGCGCAGGGATGTTTCACTGATCGCCATGGTACCACTCAGCGAATGGAGCACACCGACTTTGACCGTGTCCGCCGCATGCGCAGTAGCACCGGTGAGAGCCATCGCAGCAAGTGCGGTAGGAATGAATTTTGAGATCATGTTTTTGAGTAGATTGTAATTAAACGAATAGAATCACACGTTGATTTTAAAAAAAGCAGGCGGGAAAGCATTGATGCCGGATGACCAATCGGACTTTCCCGCCGCAACCATTTGATGCTAAAAATTTTTTAGATTAAAACTTGAGTAGCGCTTGAACGCCGGAGAAGGTGCTATTATCCGCAGCATCCGTAGCCGACAGTTCTGCGCGAATCAGGAAATAATCGGTGAACGCATAGGTTGGAGCCAAGGTGTATTTGTAAGTATCGATACCGCCTGTGTCAAACTGGTCCGTGCCGAAACGAAGAACCGTGGAGAACTGTTTAGTGAAGGCGTACTTCAGAAAGGCGAGCCCTTGGACACCGGTGACTGGCCCGTTATCATTGTAGGCAACTTCACCCGCGATAGTCAACTTGTCGGACAAGTCGTAGCTGGCCCAGAAATCGTAGGTTGAAAAATCAGGTCCTACCTGAACATCTTCAAAGCCGACACCTGCCCAAAGCGTGAGGCTTTGGATACCCTTATAGGTTACGTAACCTTCATAGCCCAAGCCATTGCCGAAATCTCTGTCACCTGTCCAGAATCCCTTTCCACCCTTAATCGAGTCGGACACATTGACGCCTGCGCCAAAAGTGTCGGTCGCGTAATCCAGCTTAGCACCCGAGTGATAGGCTGGAATGGCACCTAGGGTATTAGCGTAGGTGATCTGTGTCATGTTCGCAGCGTCGAAGGCTTCATAGCCGAGATAGCTGAGGTATTTGCCAGCAGTGATCGTGAATTCGCCCGTTTGGTAGGAAGCATATGCATCCAAGATTCCTGCTTCGTGACCGCCGGAAGTAAAGCCTGGCGTGTAGAACAGACTGGTATAACTGCTCAAAGCACCCTGTGTCGCGAGGAATCCAACTTTCGCGACGTCAGATTCTGGGCCACCATCCAAGAATGTTTCGCCTTTGCTGTCATCGTAAGTGTAGGCTGCGGCGGCGTAGCCACTCACTTTCAACCAATCCGGTGTGGTGGCGGCAGGAGCGGGTGCAGGAGCCTTCATGTCATCCGTACCGGCCATGGCCGTAGCGGTGCTGAGCGCAAGCGCGATTTGTGGCAATTTGAATAAGTTGGAACGATTTTTTGTTTTCATGATTCTGCTTTGTTGATTGATGGAGTTGTAACGGCAGGCAGTCCTGCCGATAAAACTTAGAGCTTAATCCATGCCAGTTATTTGGTATTTATAATTATATTTCACGAATTCTTCGTTTTTGATCGCAATCAGGCCACTCAGCATGAACGCCAATCATGATGGGTCTATTCATGAATACCATACATGATCACTGGGCGATCCATAAAAGCATCCCGCATCAACAAGAATGGCGATGCTCCTTGAATCGCTCCGCCGAAGAATGGCCGCGATCGGTTAGACCGTGAGAAACTCTTTGACGATGTCGTCGGTCAGCGCACTCATTTCTCCCGCTGCCGCCACGGCACCGCGTTCCAGAATCGCAAAGTCGTCTCCCAACTCCTTGCAGAAGTCGAGGTACTGCTCGACGAGGAGAATGCTCATTTCGCCCTCGGCCCTGAGCATCTTGATCGCATCGCCGATCTGATCGATGATGTTGGGCTGGATGCCTTCCGTCGGTTCGTCGAGAATGAGCAGCTTGGGATTGGTAAGTAGCGCGCGGCCGATAGCCAACTGCTGCTGTTGGCCGCCCGAAAGCATGCCGCCTTTGCGATGGAGGAACTCTTTGATGATGGGAAACAGCGTGTAAATCCGATCCGTCTGGCTGGAATCGCGCTTCAGGCCGCGAGCATTGATACCGATGAACAGATTTTCTTCCACCGTAAGATGGGGAAATATCTCGCGACCTTGCGGAACATAGCCGAGACCAAGTCGTGCCCGATCGGCGGAAGAGGCGCGGTCGATCGATGAGCCATCCAATTCGATCTTGCCTGAATCAGCGGGCAACAGCGCCATCAGTGCCTTGAGCGTGGTGCTTTTGCCAACGCCATTGCGGCCCATCAGACAGAATACCGTCTTGGGGCGAATGGATAAATTCACGCCGCGCAGAATCGCGCTGCCGCCGATCGAGACGCGGAGGTCGGAGATGCTGAGACTATCCGTTAGTATAGGGCTGGCGGTCATGCGGCTTTGGATTTGCGTCCGAGATAGACTTCGATCACGCGTTCATCAGATTGGACACGGTCCACCGGACCTTCGCATAGCACGTGCCCCTGGTGCAGCACCGTGACTTTGCGGCCTTGGGAAATCTGGCGGACAAATGTCATGTCATGTTCGATGACCACGATGGTATGCTTACCTGCTAACGACAGAAGGAGTTCACCCGTGCGATAGGTTTCCTCGTCCGTCATGCCTGCGGCGGGTTCATCGACGAGTAGAAGCCGGGCTTCTTGAGCGAGTAACATCCCGATTTCGAGCCATTGTTTCTGACCATGCGCCAGAGCACCCGCTTTGCGATTCGCATGCTCTGCGAGTTTGATGGTCGTTAGAATTTCGGCAATCCGATCGCGCTGAGTCGAGGTGATCTTACCAAAAAGGCTATGCCAAATGCTGCGCGAACCGGCCAGCGAGAGGATCAGATTCTCCGTCACCGTGTGATCATTATACACCGTGGGCGTCTGAAACTTGCGGCCGATGCCGTGACGATAGATTTCATATTCGTTCAGCCTGAGAAGATCGTGTTTGCCATCGTCCCACATCAAACTGCCCTCGTCGGGCTGGGTGCGACCGGTGATGAGATCAAGAAAGGTAGTTTTGCCGGCGCCATTAGGCCCGATGACCGTGCGGAGTTCGCCCTCGTCGAGATAGAAATTGAGATCGTTGATGGCCTTGAAGCCGTCGAAAGATTTGCTCAGCCCTTCGGCGGCGAGTAGAAAGGGTTTTTGACTCATGGGTCGATGGTTTCGGGTTCTGAGATGGATGGAGGCGAATCGATGGACTGCTGTTTTCTGCTTATTTTCGAGAGGATTGTCAGAATCTGCGCAGGCAAACCGACGATGCCCTTCGGCATAAACATCACCACGAGGACAAAGGATCCGCCGAGGATCAGCACCCATAGATCGGGGTAGGCCCGCGTCGCCCAGCTCTTGAGAGCATTGACAGAAATCGCTCCCACCACGGGTCCGACCAAAGTCCCACGTCCACCGAGCGCGACCCAGACTACGGCTTCGAGAGACTTTTCAGTCGTCATCTCGCTGGGGTTGATGATGCCGACTTGCGGCACGTAAAGCGCGCCGGCAAAGGCGGCGATCATCGCGCTCACCACGAAGATGAAGAGCTTGAAATTGGCCGTCGCATAGCCGGAAAACAGCACCCGATTTTCCGAATCGCGGATCGCGCGTTGGATCAGGCCGAAGCGCGAGTGCGTGAGCCACTTGCAACCGGCGACCACAGAAACCATTAGCAAGGCGGTGCATATGTAGAGAATGCGCTGAGTCGATGCGACCCGCAGATCCATACCTAGCAGCGTGCGGAAGTCAGTGAAGCCATTGTTGCCACCCATCAGCAGATCATTTCTGAAAAAGAGCAGTGCCGCACCATAGGTCAGGGCCTGGGTCAGGATCGAAAAATAAACGCCCTTGATTCGCGAACGGAAGGCGAGGTAGCCGAAGACATAGGCGAGCAAGGCTGGAACCAAAAACACCATCGCCAGCGCAAATGGGAACGAGTAAAAGGGCTGCCAAAAGGCGGGAATCTTCGAGTGGCCGAGGAATACCATGAAATCGGGTAGATTGCTTTTGTATTGGCCCAGTTTTCCAATCATCAGCATGAGATGCATACCCATCATGTAGCCGCCCAGTGTGAAGAAGAGCGCTTGGCCGAGGCATAACAATCCCGTGTAACCCCAGAGAAGGTCAATCGAGATCGCCATGATCCCGTAGCAGAGATACTTACCCCAGAGGTTGAGCGTGAAATCCTCAATCAGGCCATAGGCGTTGAGCAGCGGCATCACCCCCACCAGAAAAACGGAGGCAACGATGAGAAGAGGAAGCTGGATGCGTCCAGTGATGGGTTGAGCGGTCATCGATCAGTCAAGGCTGCGGGAACGGGTGACAAAAATGCCGGCGGGACGCCATTGCAGGAAGAGAATGATCGCACCGAGGACGAGAATTTTGCCGATCACGGGATTGCCCAGATATTGCTGGAGAGATTGGTCTGCCATGCCGATGCCAAATGCGCTGATGACGGTTCCCAAGATATTCCCGACGCCGCCAACCACCACGGTCATGAAGGCATCGACAATATAGTTTTGGCCCAACGACGGCCCGACATTGCCGATCTGGGAAAGGAAAGCACCGGCGAGACCGGCGAGCCCACAGCCGAAGGCGAAGGTCATCATGTTGACGCGCTCAGTGCGCACGCCCATGCAGGCCGCCATGTTGCGGTTTTGCATGACTGCGCGGATCAATAGACCCAGTGAAGTTTTATTCAACACCAGCCATGTCACCACGATGATGAGAGCAGCAAAGCCGATGACAAATACCCGATTCCAGCCGAACACCACATCGTTCACGGTCCAATTACCGGAAAGCCATGAGGGGCTGGAAACCTGGACGTTGTTCGCGCCGAAGATCAGGCGGAAGAGTTGCTGCAGCACCAGCGAGATCCCCCACGTCGCCAGCAGCGACTCTAGCGGGCGGCGATAAAGAAACTGGATCACCGTGCGTTCGAGCACCAGCCCAACCAGCGCCGCTGCTAGAAAACTCGCCGGCAGGGCGACGACAAAATACAAATCCATGCCGCCAGCCGATAGATGCATCCCCGGAATCGAGATCGACATCCCGAAGGGCGATAGATTGAGCCCGGAGGCGAAAATATTCTGAATCACATAGGTCGTGTAGGCCCCCACCGCGATGAGTTCGCCGTGAGCCATGTTGATGATCCCCATCAGACCAAAAGTGATCGCCAGACCGATCGCCACCACCAGCAGCACCGAGGCTAGGGAAATCCCGCGGAAGGCCGTTCCCGCAGCATTGATTCTCGAAATGTGGCTACCGATCGCGGAGATCGCCTTTTCCGCAGCCAGCACCAGCGGGCGATCTTTTGCGGATTCAGTTTCTGCTAGTATTGTTTTGATCGTGCCGAGTGCCGCGAGCGAGCCGAGATCTCCCAACTTCTGGCAGGCACCGATCCGCTCAGCGACAAGCGGCGAGCGCAACTGAATGATCGCGATGGATTCCTCCAGCGCGCGCAGGGCGAGCGGATTTTTCTCCGTGGTTTTCAGCAGCTGCAAGGCCGGCAGCTTCTCGACTTTTTGGCCGACCGCCGCGTCCTGGATCGCACGCAGCCGTTTGGAGATGTCGGGATCGGCCAGCGCCACCACATCAGTGACCTCCTTCATCGCACGGCGAATGCCGGAATCCGTCTCTGCAAACTCGACCTCCTTCGGGTTGATGCGGACTGCTGCACCGTCCGCGCCTAACAATGGCGTGCCGTCCGACACCCGCAGCGTCGCAAACGAATCATCCGCCGCAGCCGCTCCCGTTAGAATCACCGGCGTCTTCACACCCGCGGCATCGTCTAGCAGGAAAATCGCGCCCTCTTTCCATTTTCCAAACCACTCGACCGCTTCAGCCGATGGCTTGAGCTTGAGCGAGAGGATCAACTCCCGCTGTGCCGCGGCAGGCTGCGCGACGATCGCGGAGGCGACCGTTTCGCGGACTGATTTTTCAGTCACCTGCGCTTGGGCTGTCGTAAAAAAAGACAAACCAAGCGCAAGGCCTACCAGGCACGTTTGAGGGAGAGTGGTTACAAAAAAAGATTTCAGCATCGACCCTCCGATGCATAGCACCCCCCGTGCCAACCGAAACAAGAACGGCGCTGGAAACTGCGCGTATGCTATTACGACAGCGGCTTGGCGTAGGTGGCGCAGCGGTTGTGCCAGCCTTCCTCCCAACGCTTCTCGCCGCGCTCGGCCGGCGCATTGACGATCCGGCGCGATAGCACCCGCTTGGCCGATGCGGCAAATTCCTTGGCCGCATCCGCCCCCGCAGGCGCCTCTTTCATCCCGCCGAGAACTTGCAGCAGCCCCCAGCCGTACCCCTGATAGCGCTCGGCCGTTTGCGTGCCTTCGCCCTTGAAGTTCACGTAGTCGATCAGCGCATAAGTCCCCTGTGAGGTCGTTGAAACCTTGTGGTAGTTCGCCTCGATCCGCGCCTTCTCGCTGGCCGGAGCCGCCGCGAGAATCTTCGGCAGTGCTGCCCGCGACCGCGCGATGATGAAATCCGTCTGCAATCCCACATTGGCCGCCAGCCACTTGCGCAGCGCCGTCATCCGCGCGCCGTTGAAATCCCGCTGAAACTCCGCCTTCGTCCGCCACGGGCTGTGAGCCTCCTGCGCCACGGCGGGCAAGCTCGCCCCCCGCCCCCGCGCAAACGCCACCAGCGGCGGCCAACTTTCTTCAAAGCGCCCCTTGAACCCCGCCGGATACCAAATGAAATGCCCGATCCCGATCGACGGAAACTCTTCGCCCGCATTCCAAGTCGTCAGCCCCGCCACGCTGCCCGCGCACTCGTTTTTCCAGATTTTCTGGCCGATCGCCGCCTTCTGCGCAGTGCTCAAGCCACTCTCCGCCGCCGCGGATCCGAGCAACAAAACAGCGATGACACCGACGAGACGAGCGACTTGCATGCCCACAGAATATCCCTAGAATGCCCGCAGCCGCAAGCCTCCTTCCACCATGAACCGCCTCCCTTGGGATAAAATCCTCAGCGTCACCCCGCTCGATCTGGGCAAACTCTTCCTCAGCGCCTTCATCATTCTGCTGGTCAACAAAGTCCAACTCGTCAACGACCGGCTTTCCGCCCTGCTCATCGCCCTGCCGCTCACCTCCCTGCTCGCCATGGTCTGGATGCACCACGCCGGCCAATCCAGCACGCGGCTGGCCAATCACGCCGAAGGGACCTTCTGGTTCGTGCTCCCCACCCTGCCGATGTTCCTCGTTTTCCCGTGGCTGCTCCGCCACGGCTGGGGCTTTTGGGCCGCACTGGCCGCCAACTGCGTCATGACCGTCGCCCTCTTCTGGCTCACCGTCATCGTCTTGCGCCGCTTCGGCATCGACCTCATGCCCAGCTGAGTCCGCGGCGGTCTGCAAAAAAATTGTCGCCTAACAATCAGATAAGGCTTGTCAGCGGCCCCAGAATTTGGTTTGACCATCGGCCCGGCGTCAATTCCGGCCACTCCGTCCACTCCTACTGTTTTGAGCGAAATAAAACCGACTCTGCTGCCCGACAACGTCATCCCGTTCGAAGAAGCAAAGCCGATTTCGCGATTTCCCGGTTCTCCTATGAAAAGCGATCTCCTCGATAAAGC
>CAJXYV010000127.1 GCA_913063525.1 uncultured Verrucomicrobiota bacterium | reverse complement strand
TCCACGCCGCCAAAGTGAACCCGATCACCTACGACATGCCGGTCGCCAGTGCCCAAGTGAAAAGCGCCGTGCTGCTAGCCGGACTTTTTGCCGAAGGCACGACCACCGTCATCCAGCCCGCGGAAACCCGCGACCACACCGAGCGGATGCTCGCGTCGTTTGGCATCCACACCCGCCACGAAGGCAAGGCGATCTCACTGGACGGCGGCCAGACGCCGCAAGCCTGCGACTTCACCGTGCCGGGCGACATTTCCAGCGCAGCCTTCTGGCTGGTGGCTGCGGCCGCCATGCCCGGTTCGCACCTGCTGATCAAAGATGTCGGCCTCAACCCGACGCGCACGGCGATTCTCAAAGTCCTCAGCCGGATGGGTGCGCACATGACTGAGATCGTGCACCAGTCCGATGGCGAACCGATCGGCAACATCGAGATCCACGGCGCGGCCCTGACCGGCACGACGATTTTCCTCGAAGAAGTGCCGAACCTGATCGACGAGATTCCGGTCATCGCCGTGGCCGCAGCACTGGCCCAAGGCCGCACGATCATTCGCAACGCCAAGGAGCTGCGCGTCAAGGAAACCGACCGCATCACCACCGTCGTCGACAACCTCCGCGCGATGGGTGCCGAGGTCGAAGAATTCGAAGACGGCATGGAAATTGTCGGAGGCAAGCCGCTCCACGGCGCAACGATCGACAGCTTCGGCGACCACCGCATCGCCATGGCCTTTGCGATCGCCGGGCTGTTTGCCACGGGCGAGACCGTCATCCAGAACACCGATTGCGTGAACACCTCCTACCCCGGCTTTGCTCATCACTTGAAGGCTATCCTGCTGGAATGTTCCGACGCCGCTGACTTCACCCTCTCCACCATTCCCCGCGCATGAGCTCTAACACACACTTCGCCATTGCCATCGACGGCCCCGCCGCCTCGGGCAAAAGCACGCTCGCCCGCAAGCTGGCGGAACGGCTCGGCCTCGTCATGGTCAACTCCGGTGCCATGTACCGCGCCGTCACTTGGAAGGCGCTGAAGGAAAACATCGACCCTAGCGACAGCGCAGCGGTTGTCGCGCTTCTCAACCGCATCGAAATCGAATGCGGCCACGACGGGCTTACTTCCACCTGCACCATCGACGGCGTTGATCCGGGCGACGCCCTGCGCAGTGAGACCGTCAACGCCAATGTCTCGATGATTTCCGCTATCCCCGAAGTCCGCGATCGACTCGTCGCCCTTCAGCGCAGTTACCTCGATCACACCAGCGTCATCATGGAAGGCCGCGACATTGGCTCGGTCGTTTTCCCGGACACTCCTTACAAAATTTACGTCGATGCCGACGAAGCCGTCCGCGCCGCCCGCCGTGCCAAGATGGGTGAAGTCGATTCCGTCGCCCAACGCGACGCAGCCGACAGCAAGCGCACGACGGCACCGCTCATCGTCGCCAATGGAGCCGTGATTCTGGACAACTCCCATCACACCATCGAAAGCGGTGTCGATGCCGCGATCGAGATTCTCAAACAACAAGGCCTCTCGCACCTGTGAAAGAACAAACTCCCATGCGCTGGGTTTACTGGCTGGGCTGGATGAGCTTTGGCGCTGCCTTCCGCACACTTTTCGGCCTGCGCATCGTCGGCCAGGAAAACCTCATTTCCGAAGGCCCCGTACTGGTCGCCTCCAACCACCAGAGCTTCCTTGATCCGCCGCTGATCGGCAATCTCTACAAGACCGAGATGGTCTTCTTGGCCCGCAAGACGCTCTTCGTCGGCTTTTTCAAATGGCTCTACCCGCAGTGGAACGCCATTCCCGTCGATCAAGACCGGCCCGACATGGCCAGCCTCAAGACGATCATTCGAAAACTCAAGGAAGGCGAGCGCGTGCTCGTTTTCCCCGAAGGCGAACGCACCCAGGACGGCAGCATCGGCACGGCAGCCCCAGGCATCGGCCTGATCGCCGTCAAATCCGGCGCGGTGATCCAGCCCGTGCGAATTTCCGGTGCGCGCGAAGCACTGCCCCGCGGTTCGGGCCGCATCCGCTTTGCCCGCATCACCGTTTCCGTGGGCCCGGCCATCCGCCTCAGCCCGCAAGAGCTCCGCGATGCCAGCAACAAGGAAGGCTACGACCGCATCGCCAAGCGGATCATGAGCGCCATCGGGGCGCTGTGAATCATCTCTCTGCGGGGATGCCGATTTGAGCTCCGCGATTGATCGCCTCTCTCTTGCAGCGTTGCCCCACTGAGGCGTTTTTTAAGGAAGGAATGCACCGCCACCCGTCTGAAAAAAAAGATGGTACACGAGGACGGGATCGAACCGCCGACCAATCCGGTGTAAGCGGACCGCTCTACCGCTGAGCTACTCGTGCAGGGGCAGGCCGGGAAACTGCGACAAGAATTTGAGAAGATCAAGCTTTGTGTGTTGCGAGCTTGCGGATAAGCGCCGGCGGTGGTTAGTTTCTTGGACGAATGCATTTGCGTCTCTCCGATCAAGAACTGGCAACATTGGTGGAAATGGTTAGCCTCGCGGCCAACGTCGCGTCGTGGAACCAGAAGGAATCCGCCAATGACCAGGTATCCGCGTTTGAGAATCTGGAGAGCAAGATTCTCGAAAAAGCCGGCCACTCGGGCCTCGGCGACTGGATCGAATTCGACGAGGAAACCCAGCGCTTCCGCGTCAAGGCAGAGCGGGAAGAGAACCTCTTCTACCACGAGTGCTACGAAGAATTCCGCAACGAAAGTTTCTGGGACGAGCTGGCGGTGCGGCTGGCCGACCGCGATCTGGCGCGCGCCATCGGCTTTAAAGAATGGGAAAAGCTCAGCGAAGAAGACCGCCGCGCCCGCACTACCTCGTGGGAAAAGCGCTACTGGGAGGAGTTTTCCAAACGCGGCGTCGAACGCGTCGCGGTCATCACCCCGCCGGGCGAGGGGTGAAATGTCGCGAGGGCATTTCTGTCCTCGTCACGGCAGGAACGCTGTTCCTCAGTTGCCCGAATTTGAATAGGTCCGCAGGAACAGCTTGATATCACTCACGCTCTGAATGAATCGATCCAAGCCGACCTGCTCGTTGCTGAGCAACGAATAGGCGGGAATGACGATTTTCCAGCGGGTATTCCATGCGCTGCGGCTGATCAGGCGGGAGTTCGTGAACTCGGATGGCATCGAGCTGTAAAAGTACGCTGGATCGTCCACCGCGCGGAAGGCTTGGTGCTTGCGGGTGATCCAGAGATTCTCGTTGAGCGTGCCCTGTGGAGTGAAGAACTGCAGGGCGGAGAATGCGGTCGCACCAAGATTCTTGGGCAAGGGCAGAGCCTGGTCGCGCACCGTCCAGCTGCGGATCACGTTGGTGTCGCCGAGTGGTGCGGCACGCATAACGTCGGCGCCGGTCGGAATGAGGTAAGCATAGGGCGTGGCGCTGAGAGCGTTGGCAGCCGAGCTCTTGGGACTGCCGGCGCCAGGCGTGCCGATGGCGTAGGGGTCCATACCAACGTAGCCATTGAAGATCAGTCCAGACGAGAAAATCTTGGTGGAAAAAGTCGATTGAGAGAAGGTGTGGTCACCAGCGGCGAGGGGCCAACCGAAAAAGTTTAAGCCCTGCTCGATGTTGGTGCCGAATTCAATCACGATTCCGGGCACAGCGCTACCGTTGGTCTTAGTGATGTTCAGGCAGGACCGCGCGACGTCGGGGTCATTAAGAACGTTGCTCATCACGTGTTGCTGGAGCACCTGTTTCCAGAGCGTGCTGTCGTCGACTGTGGGTTCGTCGGTGCGGATGCGGAAGAGCTCTTGGCGGAGGGAGAAGACGGTGCCGTTGCGGTCGGGATTATTGAAACCAAGGCGGCCATCTACGACCGACCACTCATCGCGCAGATTGGCAAGGGAGGAGGCGAGACCCGCGTCGCCTACACCGGTCGCGATGGGGCTATTCCCGTTGAAATCGCCGAGGCTGTAGGTGCCAACGATATTGTCCACAAAAGACGAACCCTCGGTCGAGCCGAGTAGGCCAGTCTCGTAGTCATAGGACTTGGCCGCACAGTAGGCGTAGATCTGGGCGAGATCAAAGAGGGACTTGTATTGTGACAAGGCCTCGTTGCGAAGATCGCGGTAAAGGAGATCATTCGTGCGATGGCCCTGGATCACGGCTGCGGCACGCTTGCGGAAGGTCTCGCGCTCAGACAGGATGTGATTGGCCTCTGCGAGGAGGCGGGCGACCTGCTCGTTGGTGCGTTGGAGTTGAGTGAGGGAGCGATTGATCTCATAGCCGGTGGCGGTCATTTCCTCGAACAGACGCTCGAACTCCAAGACCTGCTGCTTATCGCTTATAGAAACAGAGACGTCGTCGATCATGGCTTGAGCCTGAGCTTCAAGTTCTGCAGCCTTACTCTCAAGCTGGCTGGCGGCGCTTTCCTGAGTATATGCGATGATATCCTGGGCGTACCCGGATACCGCACCCGACATTTTGGCTAGACCGCGGCCGATGAAGGCAGTGTCAAAAGCGAAGGGGCCGGTAACGGTGGGAATACTCTCAGCAACCGAGTTGGCTAGATTCACCGCGTAGTCCGCAGCAGCAATGGCCTGCTCCGAGTAATTCGTGAGCATGTCCGCAGCGGTTGCATAGTTACTAGCCTCTGCATTCATTTTATCGGAGGCGGCATTAGCCTTTTCATAGGCTTCGATGGTTTCCGTATAAAGCTGATATGCCCGGTCGAAGTGGGCCTTTTTGGTATTAAAGGTGTTGGTAGCCTCACGCAAATCGACTTGGGCCGCATAGGCATCAAGCAAGGCAGACTGGAGTTTGCCGGGTTGGGCGCGCTTACCGTAGCCGGATGGTGGGAACTGGCCGAGACTGTACCGAGAGATTTGATAAGTTCGATTGGTGTATTCTTCCGGGTCGTAGAGGCGGTAGTAGATGCTTTCGATGGACCAATCGAGGAAGGGATCGGTGTTGACCGGCTCGTGAAAATTAACCGTCACCGTGCCGCTGGTATCCACCACGGTGGAGGGCTGATCGATGAAATAGTAATGATACAAATCCGGACCAGTATAGCCTTGGGCGTAGAGTTTACCTGCACCGACATCACCAGGATAGGGCGTGCCAAAGAGCGTCGAGAGTTCATACTCGTAGGCAGACTCTTGGCGACTGACGGCATCGTTATAATCATCGAGACTATTATTTTGGTCGCGCTGGAGTTGGTTCATCAATCCCGCTTGTTTAAACGCATTTTTAGCATTCACCGCGGCGGTCACGGCGCGTTCATGGATCTGCTCGAAGTTCGATTTCCCTGCAGCAAGTTCGGCGGGTGAAATATCGAAGGTCATGGCCCCCGTGGCGAGCCCAAGGTCGTTCATGTGAGCCTGGGCGGAGGAGGAGAGCGTGAAGATTTTATTTGCGCTGGTGACGAGCTCTTCGATTTCCGGAACCGTGCTGCGGTCGATCTTCTGGATGCCCTCGTGAACGCTGTTCACATCCGGCAGCATGGCATTGGCTGAAACCCAGTTGAAATAAGTGCCCTGCATGCCGCGGGCAGCCCATTCATCGCTACCCCAGTAACGCTTACGTCCAGTCGAGGAGTTGTATTTGCCATCGTTCATGTATCCCCAGCCCGAGTTCTCATCGTCGTGGTGATCCTTCCGGACGGTGAAGTCGAGAATGTCGACGCCCGTGCGGGCAAGGGCGGCGGCAGCGGCGGCGAACTTGCGTTCGTCCTTATAATCGACCTGCACCGTCTGCCCAAGTACGGTCACACCTTCGGTGCTGGGAGTCCAAGTAAAGGCTGGCGAGGTAAGCAGCTTATAATAGCCGGTGAGTGCGGTCAGGTAGTGACCATAGGCATCGCCATGGCCCTGGGGAAACATGTGCTGTGCGTCGGCGGCGTCCAGTAAACCATTCGCGTTGGTGCTACCGGACTTTTCCTTGATATTATAGTTCGTGGCGTAGATCGGTTCGCCGGAGCTGATTCCGTTTGTATAATTCCAATACAGTCGGTTGTAGGATGGATGCACCGTCACGCCAGGACTCGCGAAGTCATCGCGACCGCGGAGCAGGCCAAGGGTCTCATCAATCAAGGTGGGTACCTGCCCCTCAAAGGAGAAACGGGCGGAACTGATATCACCTTGACCGCCGGGGTTCGTGATCTGGATGGTGGGATTCTGTGCATCGTCCCAGGCCTCATTGCCGAGGGTCATGTAGAGATCATTCAGGTAGCCAGCGACGAGCAGCAGGGTGCTATTGACCGAGTCGGTAGTGGTGCCAGCGTCGATGCTCTGCGCCTTTACCCGATTGAGGACCGTTTCGTAGATTTCGATTAGGCCAAAGTCTTCGATATTTTTCAGGTTCAAGGCCACATCGCCCTCCCAACGCGTGCCAGCTTGGGTGAGGATACTTACGTCGGTGCTGACGGGATTGTTGTAAAGATCGGTCTGGCGCTGATTGAAGGGATTGATGCCATCGAGTACGCGCTTCACCCAACTCTCGACCAGCACGGGTGGCATCCAGTCACTGTAAGTCGCCCCGCTCACTAGGTTGGCCGAGGCCTTGGCGCGGTAGCGCATGGTGAAGTAATTGTCACCGAAGACCAACAGCGGGTTGCCCAAAGGCGAACTGGCTGAGCCGCCGACCACGACGATATTTGAAAAAGTGCCGTTGGGTTGAGTCCATTGGGAGCCGCTGGCGGAGACCTTGTCTGTGCGCTCGGGAGTATGGATACGGAAGTCAACCGCATTGGCCGGGCTGGATACGCCTTGCGGCGAATAGAGCGCGACCTCGATGCGGTTGGTGCCGACGATGAAGGAGGCGGGATCGATCTCAAATTGGTAACCGAGACCCTCTGGGCTCGCGACCAATCCGGTTCGTGCGACGGTCAGCGGCAGACCGCCGGGAATGGTGGCGGCGACGGGCAGATTGTAAGCGAGAACGGGAACATTGTTAGCGTAAACCACGAAGCCATCCGTACTTCCGAGATTGGCGCTGAAAACCACCTGCGAGGGCAAGTTGGAGAGGGTCAGCCCGGCGTTGCTGAGTAGAATGCTACCGGGGCGGTTAGAGGCAGCGCTGTAGGAGGCGTTGTTAACCGAGAAACTCGAGGAAAGCGTGGTCGTGGTGGCCGCATCATAGGTCAGTGGAGCAGTGGTCGATGGATCGGCTGTGGGGTTCGCGAGGCGTTTCCAGGAATTGGTGGTGCTGGTGCCAAGCTTGCGGGTGGTGGTATAGGTGTAAAGTGGCGGATAGCTGCCGCTCACCGAAGGCGAGTAGCACCACTGGAATTCATAATTCTCGGGGTGGGCGGCAAAGTCGCCGCTGTGGCGCAAGGTGGTCTGCTCGTCGAGCGGATTGGAGGCTGAAATGACCTTCAAGTCACCTTGATACAGAGTGTCCGTGACCTTGATGATGGACATGCTTACGGGCTCTCCTTGGGGGGTAAAGGCCTCTCCATCGCCGAAAAGCAGCGTAACGTAACCCTTGCCCTGACCGAGCGAGGTGAGCGCGTAACTGTCCACCGCCGTCTCGCTGGATGCAATCTCGGCGAGCGCCTGGGCGCCGACGTTGACGGTCTTGGTGGTGTCAGGAATGTAAGTGCCGGGCCTGGCAGGATCTTCTTTAAACGTCTCCACACTGGTAGACAGCGCGGCAACGGCGGCGTCGACCACGGTCAACACTTCGGCGTCCAGCTTCTTCCCCTTCACCTCTTTCTCGTAGCGGCCGCGCGCCTTCTCGAGCGTTTCCAGATCCGCAAAGATCAGTTCGGTGTTAATCGTTCCGATGTCGCTCTTGGCGTCCACCTTCCCGTCCACGTGGATGATGTCTTCGTCGGCGAAGCCGCGCACCACCTGCGCGCCGATGGTGGCCGATGGCAGGTCGCGCGCACCGGTCAGGCGCTGCAGGCTGTCGCCGATGATGGAGATTAAACCCTCGCTAAAAATATCGGCAATGGTTTCTAAATCCGAAACGGTGCGGGTAATTAATTGACCGATGGGCGTATTGTCGAAATATTTCAATCGAAGGCTGGTGATGTGGTTAAACACATCCATTCTTAAATCTTTGATCACCGATTGTCCCAAAGCATTGGTTAAGAAGGTCTGAAAATATTGAATAAAACTTTGCAGGATGAGCAAGGCGATCATCAATAAAGTCATGCTTAATAAGCCATTCGTGTTGTTAAAGAAAATATACTCGTCGAGCGTTTTTTGAATGAGATAAGGCCTAACTGGTGCTATTAAAGCAATAGCAATGGTGAGCAATACCGACCAAAAGAATTTACTTTTATAGGGCTTTGCATAGTTAAAAACCCTTTTTAATAATTGCCAATCATAAGCTTTTCCGGTAATTTTATTGGCCATTTATTTGTTGATGTAAGGATAAACAACTTCGGTTAAAAATAAGCCATGCGCAGGAACAGAAGATCCGGCGGCAGATCTGTTTTGGCTCTGGATGATTTGATGCATAGCTTCTGGAGCAATTTTATGTTTACCTACGTCAATTAAGGTACCAACA
>CAJXYV010000126.1 GCA_913063525.1 uncultured Verrucomicrobiota bacterium | reverse complement strand
TTAAATAATCCCGAAACCCATCCTTAACCTGCTGATCGTGAGGGCAAATTTTTACCAACCCGCGGCGAAAAACCCCCTGTTTTAGCAGATTTTTTAAACTTCCGCCCCCGCAAATCGCTCTTTCGGCACGCGTCAACCGGTCCCGTTCGAGCATCAACCGGTCCCGTTCGAGCGTCAACCGGTGCCGTTCGAGCATCGACCGGTCCTGGGCACGGGCAAACAGGTCCTTGACTCCGAAAGAATCCATCAGTTTGTGACCAGATATAGCTGCAGATTCAAGTGTCGAGCCCGAGCAATTCGATGAGCTCGACCAAACAACAGCCCATGTAATGAGGCAGGTTCAGCAAGGTGTATTTCACCTTCTGCCCTTGGGTAGTACCGACGTCCATCGCCTGTAAACTGGGAGGGTTGCGATCCATGCGCAGCGCAAGCGTCAGCTTTTTATCGTGCATGAATTGATGCAGACTTTTCATTGCCCCGACGGATCCACTCTTCACCTCCACAGGCAGAATCTTGCCGTCGATTTCCACCAAATAGTCGATTTCGCCTGCGCGCCCGCCCTCCCTGCGCCAATGAAAAAGTTCGCCTTCGCGGCTGAAGCCGCTGCCGAGCTGCCGCAGTTGTTGCGCCGCCACTTGTTCGCTCACCATGCCGCGGATCGTCGGGGCCACCTGCTCCCAGCTTGGAAAATATTTACCCGCTGGCGTATTCCACAGTGCGTGGGCTAGCCCTATGTCCAGCAACACAGCCTTGCGCAATCGATCGTTCCTTTCCGCCGCCAAGGGCAGTCCATTCGCCGCCGTGTGGGGAATCAGCGTACAAACCCGGGCCATCGCCAATAATTCCAGCGCCTGCCGCGCCTGCAAAATCTTTACCCCTTCGCCAACCGAGCCATAAACGAACTTTTTTCCCAGCGAAGCGGTCGCCGCCAGCATCACCGCATGAAGAATGCGGACGTTAAGACGTTTCGAATACTTCGCGAAATCATCCTGATACGTCCGCAACAAATCCCGCTGCAAACCCCTGCATTCCGAAGCGCTCGCCCCCTCCACATCGCGCGCCACCACTTCCGGCATGCCGCCGACCATTTGAAATCGATCAAACCACTCCGACGCCTTTTCGTGAACGGCTGCCGATAAAACGCTTGGCGGTCGCCAGTCACACAAGTGCTGCAAGAGATGTTCTTGGCCATGAGCCTGCAAAAATTCAGGAAAACTCATCGGCTCCACAAAGGCGTACGCCACTCGTCCCACCGGCATGCTGTAAGAAAAATCCGCCAACGCAAATTCCAGCAACGACCCCGCCGCAATCACGGCCAGCTGTGGCATTTCCTCTGCAAACCAGCGCAACTTCGACAACACCTCGGGGGCAGCCTGGATCTCATCGATGAATAACAGCGTGGATGCCGCTTCCGCGCGGTGATCCTTCACCAACGCGAGATCGCTGAAAACCCGCTGAGGATCTGTAGCCTCAAACAAACGGGCTAGCCCCGGATCCCGCTCTAGGTTCACCTCCAATAAAACCAAGCCCTGCCGACGCGCCAGGTCTCGCACCAGCCAGGTTTTTCCCACCTGCCGGGCACCTCGCAAAATCAGCGGCTTGCGATTTGAGCTCTTCGCCCAATGGACCAATTCTTTTGAAATTTCGCGCTCCACGGGTCAAATCCTACAAAACAACGCGTTGTTTTCCAGCAAAAATACTTAAAACAACGCGTTGTTTTCTTTCGCGGCCCTGCCCAAAGCCTTCCAACTCCTGTTTCGCAAGCGCAAAGTCTCCCGATTTATGCTTGGAAATTCGCGTGGCGAAGCGGAGGTTATAGCCCATGCCTGATTTAGTTCGCGTCGAGCCAGTCGCCCTGCTGCCCACCCAAGCGGGATGCGCCGTGTTCCTGGGAGACGGCAATAAGACGATCGTCTTCTATATCGATCCCGGCACGGGGGCGTCGATCAATGCTTCGTTGAGTGGGGATGCGCCGCAGCGGCCGCTGACCCACGATCTGTTTTTGCTAACTCTTAAAACCTTTGGCGCGGAGGTGTCGCGCGCGGTGGTGGTTCGAATGGAGCAGGAGGTCTACTACGCGCGGCTGATCATCGAGGCTCAAAACGAAATCATGGAGCGGAAAATCGTGGAGCTGGATGCGCGGCCGTCCGACTGTCTCGCAATGGTGGTGCGCTGCGGGGCCCCGATGTACTTTGTCAGGGAACTTTGGGATTCCCTGCCGGACATGACCCAGGTGCTGGCCGAGATGCGGGCGAGCGGGGGAACGGATGATGCCCCGGGATCCAACGTGGTTTGATTTTTCGCGAATCCTCTCTTGCGGCGGTGGCTAACGGTTTTAGAATGCCTGCCTATGTCAATCGTACTCACGCCCCCCTCACTGCCCGACTACTTCCGCGAGGAAATTTTACTTCACCCGGAAAATCGCAAATTTCCGCCGTTTGATCTTGTCCGCCTGTTAGGCACGGTATTTGCCCCTACCGAAGGCTGCCGGGTTTGTATCTTGATCGATTTCGACGAGCCAGAAGCACACATCAAGGATTACGCTTTTCTCAAGGAGGAGGGTTTCCCCGTTCAGAAGAATGCCTATCAGCACTTCTATCAAGGCCTGCAAAATGGCGCGCTGGATGAACTAGGAATGACGGGCGGCGAGATGTTCGCCTTCCGCTGCACTCATGGCTCTAACCTCGACCTCGCGGATGAGGTGTGGGACACGCGGGGCAACCTGCTCTCGTTGGATCGGGACATCTATTCAAACTACGACTTGATCCTTTGCATTTCGACGTTCTCCGCCACCGCGCCGCTGACCGCAAAGTGCAAGGAGTATGGCTTCCGGGGAGCAACGCTTCATGGACTCAACGACGTGATTCTTAACTCGGGCCTCGCGGTGGATTACCATGAAGTTTCCGCGGATACCGAGCGGCTGCGCGTTGCACTGACGAATGCGGATTCGATCGAAATCGATTTCGCGCTGGAAGACGGCCGCGTTTTAACGGCATGGCTCGGGCTCGATGGTCAGGACGCGCAGAAGTCCCACGGTCTCTGCCTCGGCAAGACACCCGACATCGCCAACCTGCCTGCCGGCGAAGTTTACTTTGTGCCCTGCGATGCTCGCGGACTCTTTCCGATGAAGTATGAGGACGGCACCCTGGGCGTGCTGGAAGTGGAAAACCGCTGCATCATTCACTCCACCCTGATCCAAGGAAACCAAGAGACGATCGACGCACACAACGCCCGACTGGCGGACGACCCGATGACGGGCACGCTGGGCGAGCTGGGATTCGGCACGCAGGTGCTGCCGGTTTCGGGAGCGGATATTCAGGACGAAAAGGTTCTGGGCACCTGCCATCTTGCCACGGGTCGGGATGACCATCTCGGCGGTGATATCTTGCCGAGCATGTTCAAAAAGCATGAAAACTCGACGCACGACGACATCTTGTTTGCGCCCCACAAGACGCCGAATTTCAACATCAGCCAGGTGCGGATGTACCGCGGCGAGCAGACGGAGATCCTCATCGAAAACTTCCGGCCTGCGCGCTATCTGATCGACGCGCTCGCGGCTAACCGCTGATCCCTTCGGACTCGCGATGGATTATCGAGAGGCGATTGAGTGGCTGTTCTCGACCCAGATGTTTGGCATCAAACTGGGGTTGGAAGGGCCGCGCCAATTGCTCAAGGAGTTCCTCGCCTATCCGGCACACGGGGTGAAGGTGATTCATGTGGCGGGGACCAACGGCAAGGGTAGTACTTGCGCGATGATCGACAGCATCGCGCGCGCCTGCGGGCAGCGCTGCGGGCTTTTCACTTCGCCCCACCTCATCGACTACCGCGAACGGATCAAGGTTTCCGGCGAGGAAATTCCCGAAGAGGACTGTGCCGCACTGCTGACCGAACTGCGGGCGGTGTGTGAGTGGTTAGAGGCCCATCCGACGTTTTTCGAAATCTCGGTGGTACTGGCGATGCGCTGGTTCCGCCAGCGCGAATGCGAGCTTATCGTGTTAGAAACCGGCATGGGTGGTCGGCTCGATGCGACCACCGCCGTGCCAGCGGATGTCTGCGTCATCACGCCGATCGGCATGGATCACATGCAGTTTTTGGGAAACACGCTCGAAGAGATCGCCGCAGAAAAAGCTGGGATATTGGTCAGTGGAAAGCCGGTGGTTTCAGCACCACAGGATCCCGCGGTGCGGCGGGTGTTAGAAGTGGAGGCGAATGAAAAGCGCTCTCCGTTAGAATGGATCGAGGAGCCGCTGCTCGGCTACCCGATGGCGCTGGCGGGTGAACATCAAGCGTGGAATGCGGCACTCGCGGTGGCGGCGTTGTATCGTTTGGGGCTCCCGCTCAGTTCCGACAGCGTGGGCTACGGCCTGAGCCATGTGCAATGGCCGGGTCGATTTGAAACCATCCAGCCCGGCGTGATTTTGGACGGCGCGCATAATCCACCGTCGGCAGGGGTCTTGGCCGCGACTTGGAAACAGCAGCACCCCAGCAGGAAAGCGGCCCTCGTTTTTAGCGCGGTGGAGGGTAAAGACATCGGAGGCGTGCTCGAAATCCTCGCCCCCCTCGCCTCGCGCATTTTTCTCTGCCCCGTCAATACGCCGCGCGCGATCGCCGCAACCGAGCTGACGAAGTATTTGCCCGCGGATGCCCCACCGCACGAAACGTTCGCTTCGTTTGAATCCGCTTTTGCCGCCGCGCTTGCGCACGGAGATCCCGTGCTGGTGGCGGGATCGTTGTTCCTCGTCGGCGAAGCGCGGGCTTTTCTTACCGCGCAGAAATTCCAGAGCAGCGCGCAGTAGTCATCGCTTGCCGGGCGACTGAAGCATCTTCAGCAGCGGCGAAGGCGAAAGATCGTCGATAGCAGCATTCCGCAAAGCGGCAACCGTCGCGACAGGATCCAGCCGATTGAGCGGATTCATGCCGTAACCTGCGCCGACGTCAACGTTGTCGCTGGCCCGCATTTCAAAGTGAAGGTGCGCGGGGTAATAACCATTCGCCGTTCCCACCGTGCCGATTTTACCACCGCGCGGAATGAGATCTCCCACCGCGACGTCGATGCGATCCAAGTGCGCGTACATCGAATGCAGCCGCCGCCCGTCCGGCGCGGTGTGCGCGACCACCACCAGCTTGCCCCAGCCTCCGGAAAAATCACCCGCACAAAGCACCAAGCCATCCGCCGTAGAATACACCGGATCACCGAGATCGGTGTCCATACCGCCGATGCCGTTCAGGTCATCGCCCGTATGGTGGCCGTGGCGCTTTTCATTCATGTCCCAGAATTTTTGGGCGTCGTAGATGAATCCCGCGTGATTCGATCCCATGGGTGGGTCGAAACGACGCGCTTGCGGGATCTGCACCGATTGCCAAGCGGTTAGAAAATCAAACCGATGATCCAGTCCGCCCTGGGTTGGCATCGACAACGGCGAATCCGCGTCAATTCCCGTGGTGATGATCGGCCCAGGCGGCCACATCCGCCACCCGACGAGCCCCGCCAGCGCGAGAATCGCTAGCAGAATCAAAACATTCCGTGTCGGCTTAAGCACGATACGAACCCTAGGAATTCCAAGAAAAACAATCAAGAGCCGCGTTTCCGCTTTCCATCTTTGACAATTCCTTGCCGCAGAGACAGCTTCGCCCTGCAATCCTGCACCACTCAATCTTATGGCCTACGATCTCATTGTCATCGGTGGCGGCCCTGCCGGCTACGTCGCCGCCATCCGCGCTGCCCAACTTGGAAAAAAAGTCGCTTGTGTCGAAGCAGACCGCGCAGGCGGCACCTGCCTCAACTGGGGTTGCATTCCCACCAAGGCGCTGCTCAAAAACGCCGAGGTTTACCACATGCTCACCCACAAGGCGGCGGAGTTCGGTTTGAAAATCGAAGGACTTTCTTACGACTGGTCGGCCGTCGTCGGCCGTTCGCGCAAGGTGTCGGACCGTCTTGCGGGCGGCATCGAGTTTCTGCTCAAGAAGAACAAGATCGACTACGTCCGCGGCTTCGGCTCGGTCGAAGGCACGGGCAAAGTCAGCGTGAAAGCCGCTGATGGTTCGACGCAAGTTCTCGAAACCAAGGATATCCTCATCGCCACCGGTTGCAAAAGCCGCGGCCTGCCTCCCCTGCCTTTCAACGGCAAATCCGTCATCGGTTCCAAGGAAGCGATGAACCTGCCGCAACAGCCCAAGGAAATGCTGATCATCGGCGCTGGGGCGATCGGCGTGGAATTCGCCTACATCTACAATGCCTTTGGCACCAAGGTCACCCTGATCGAGATGGCCCCGCGCATCCTCCCCGTCGAAGACGACGAAGTGGGCGACGCCCTGGAAAAGTCCCTCATCAAACAAGGAATCCGCTGCCTCACCAATACCAAGATCACCGCGATGGTGGACAAGGGCACGCACGTCGAACTCACGGTCGAAGGACCGAAGGAAAACGGCACGCTCAGCGCCGAAGTCTGCCTAGTCGCCATCGGCATCCAGCCGGTGCTTCCGGGTGGGGTGGAGCCTGAGCTTGATCGCGGCTACATCAAAGTCGGCGACCGCTACGAAACCTCCATCCCCGGCGTTTACGCGGCAGGCGACATCACCGGCCCGCCGTGGCTGGCGCATACGGCTTCGTTCGAAGCCGTGCAAGCCGTCGAAGGTCTCTACGTCCCCGGCCACAAGCCGCGCAAGGTCACCAATTTCCCCGGCTGCACCTACTGCCACCCGCAAGTCGCCTCCGTCGGCAAGACCGAGCGCGCCCTCAAGGAAGCCGGCATCGAGTACACCGTCGGCAAAATTCCATTTGTCGCGATCGGCAAAGCGATTGCATCAGGCGAGCCCGATGGCTTTGCCAAACTGCTCTACGGCAAAAAGCACGGCGAACTGCTCGGCGCGCACATCATCGGTGAAAACGCCACCGAACTCATCGCCGAGATGGGCCTCGCGCTCGACCAAGAGCTCACCGCCGCGGAAATCCACGCCACTATCCATGCGCATCCGACGATGTCGGAGGTGATTCACGAAGCGACCCTCGCCGCCGAGGGCCACGCCATCCACTTCTGATCCGCAGCATCGCGTCATTCACAGCCCTCACTTGCATCGCTGCGGGTGGGGGCTTTTTGGTGGCTTGAACCAACCAGTGGGGGAAAACAAATCGCAAACATCCCTTGGTTCGCTCCGATACTACTGACCCGGAGCAACACGCGCCTCAACCCGAGCAACACGCGCCTCAACCCGAGCAACACGCGCCTCAACCCGAGCGACACGCGCCTCAACCCGAGCAACACGCGCCTCGACCCGAGCAACACGCGCCTCAACCCGAGCAACACGCCACTCGACCCGAGCAACACGCCACTCGACCCGAGCAACACGCCACTCGACCCGAGAACGGGAGATTTACGATTCTCCCTTTCTTCTGCGTAAAATAGAAAGGGATTTTTGCGTTTCTCCCTTTCTCCCGCGCGAAACAAAAAGGGATTTTTGCAATTCTCCCTTTCTCCCGAGCTCCGATGAACGGGAGATTTGCGATTCTCCCGTTCTCCGACACAGAAGAGAAAGGGATTTCTGCGTTTCTCCCTTTCTCCGCAGCAAAAGAGAAAGGGATTTGCGCGATTCTCCCGTTCTCCGGCGTCAATCAGAACGGGAGATTTGCGTTTCTCCCGTTCTCTTTTGCGTTGGAGCGTTCCAAATCCACTCGCGATTCATCCTCCGCAGCCGCGCCGCCATGGTAATCCGTCGCGCGGCAAGGCAAATGTCCCCGCCCGCAAGCCACCACCCCGAAAACCCAAGCCCGTCCCCCACCCGACCGACGCAAAACAAGGCACAAGCAATCCCCGCAAGGAGTCCCGGATTCATCCGGTCTCCACGCACCAACGAAGACCGGATGAATCCGAGACTACCTAGGCACCCTCCCGCGCAGCGGCGAGGTATTACAGACGACCTGCATAAGCCAAATCCTCCACCACATCAGCCCCGGAATAATGCCGAGGGATGCCGCGGTCGGCCAAAGCCCTTGAAAAACGCGACTGGCTGAGCTGAGCAAGCTCGGCAGCTTTGCCAAAACTGAGGATCTCCCGCTGATACAGCGCACAGGCAAGCTCGACCAGCAGGCGGACTTGGCGCTCCGGCTCGGGAACGCGCAGCGCCTGCTGGACGCCATCGGGCACTTCGAGCATCATCGACATGGTGAGACTTTAGCATCGAGAGCCTCAAATGCAAGCCAACCTTGTAAAACTCGACCCGAGCAAAGCGTGACTCGAACTAAGAAAGGGAGGCAGCCGCGCCGCCATGGAATTCCTTCGCACGGCAAGGCACAAGCAATCCCCGCATGAAACGCTGGGATCAAGATCTGCCAGTCCCCGCGTCCTGCTTGCGCGGGTGGCTGGGCCGTCAGCGCCGCTTAAAGCGCCGTTCGTACTCGCGGTGCAAGCCTTGGTTCATCTCCTCCAACTCCGCGACGCTGAGCGGATCGATGCTAGCAACACGCAAAAAGGGCGGATCGTTGCCGATCCGCCCTTGCTGCCATGGATTGTAAAACTACGCCCGCTT
>CAJXYV010000125.1 GCA_913063525.1 uncultured Verrucomicrobiota bacterium | reverse complement strand
CCGCCACTAGCCCCGCGCTGGCGACCACTCTACGGCATGCACGAAAACGGCCTCGGCCACGAAAGCTGGAGCCACTTCCTCCACATGGAAAAAGGCGACTCGCGAAGATCCGCCTAATCACTTTCCGCCGGACATGTGGGTGAGCAACTTCTGGTTAAACTCGTCCGCCATGTTGTAACCGAGCCGGCGCAGCTGTTGATCGAGCGCAGCGATCGTGACCATCCGCGCGGTGTCGCGACCGGGGCCGACGGGGACTTCCACATGCACCACTTGCTGGCCCAGAATCTCGTAGGTCTTTTGCTGCAGTCCCAAACGGTCCACCTCGTTGAGGTCGACTTGTGGCTTGAGCGTAACCACCAGATCCAGTCGCTTGTCCGGCCGGATCGACGCCAAACCATACAAGTTCGCCACGTTGATGATGCCGATGCCGCGAATCTCCATGTAGCCGCGCGAAAGGTCCGGCGAAGTCGCCACCAGCTCGCCACCCACGTACTTGATGCGAACCATGTCGTCGGCCACCAGCGAGGCGCCGCGCTCCAGCAGACCGATCGCCGTTTCCGACTTCCCCGATCCACTCTTGCCCACGATCAACACCCCCACCCCGCGCATGTCGACCATGCAACCGTGCAGCGTGACGCTGGGCGCGAACTCGTGTTCCAGCCGAATCGTCGCCGCATTTAGGAAATTCATCGTCACCTGCGACGTATTGAAAACGGGGATCCGGTGCTCCTTGGCCACCTCAGTTAGGCTTTCGTCCAAGGTCGAACCGCGGGCAATCACGATGCACGGAATGTCGCGATCGCACATCCGGCGAAAGCGATCGACCCGCATCGCCTCAGGCAGTTTTTTCAAATACGACAGCTCGGAATTCCCCAACACCTGCACCCGCTTTTTGGCGAAGTAGGAAAAGAAACCCGCCAGCGCCAGACCCGGCCGGTTCATCGCCGGTTCGCTGATCAAGCGGTCGAACCCCACCCTCTCCCCGTGCAGCTTCAGGCCCAGCGCCTCGGCGTGAGATTCGTAAAACTTTTCTACCGAAATCGAGGCGACCGTCTTGATGCGGGGTGGCATGGCCATGACTCAAACAGATCCCGCCCGCCACAGCACGCGAAATCTAACCCCAAAATCAGCTGCCGTCCCCACCGCTGTTTTCGGAGCCCATAAATCCACCTTGCGCCATCTCGCCCCTTCGCTAGGTTGATGTACGTGACTCAGCCCGTCAAAGACCGCTCGCATTGGCCCCAAGCAAAATTGGCTTCATTTGACGAAGTCCGTGCTTACCGCATCAACCAATGGCAGGATGCAGGATGCGCCGCTCGACTTGCCGCCGCCTGGGAACTCGTCACCGACTACTGGTGCGGCATGAAAGGAAAACACCCCGATGAACTCCGACTTCAAAGATCTGTTACGCATCTTCGCCGAACACCGCGTTGAGTACCTTATCGTCGGTGCTTACGCCGTCATTCACTACACGCAGCCACGCTACACCAAGGATATCGACCTCTGGATCAAGCCCTCTGAGGAAAATGCAGCCCGTGTCGCGCGGGCGTTTCATCAGTTCGGACTACCCTTGGTAGAAGTCACTCAAGACGACTTTGCCCAAGAAGGACTGCAGTATGTCGTCGGAGTTTCACCCTGCCAAATTGATTTTCTCACCTCGCTACCCGGCCTGCCAGACTTTAACTCCGCTTGGGAAACCGCCGATATCTTGACCGTTGAGGAAATCCCAATCTATTACCTCGGCAAAACCGACCTCATCCGCGCCAAACAGACGGCGGGGCGACCGCAAGATCTCGCTGATCTCGACGAACTCCGCCGCTCGATGTAAATCTTCCGCCCAATCCCCCCTCAAACCATTCCCACGCCAGAATTCAACGCACACAGGCATTGCGCGGGCGGTGGAACGTGTTACAACACGCGCCAAGGACCATGCCAAACTACGATTACGAATGCCAAAAGTGCGCCAAACGCTTCGAGATCTTTCAAAGCATGAATGACGCCAAACTCACCGACTGCCCAGAACCCGGCTGCGATGGCCCGGTGAAACGCCTGCTCGGCACCGGCGGCGGCATCATATTCAAGGGCGCCGGATTTTACCAAACCGACTACCGATCCTCCTCCTACCAAGCGGGTGCCAAAGCCGACGGCGCTGCCAGTTCGCCACCGCCCGCACCGGCAGCTGCCCCGAAATCGGCCGACTGATCTGCTTGCCCAAGGGAGGCTTTGCAAGTCCCGCGTGCCGTGCTAAGTAGGTGGCTCATGGCCGCATCTCACAAACCCTCCTTCATCGGGGGATGTTTCTCAAAGCTCCTTTTCCTCGTCCTGCTCGCGGCGCTGCTCGGTCTGGGCGCGGCGGCTTTTTTCGTCACGCAGCCACAAGATTTGTCCGATCTCAGCACCGAAACCGCGGCCACGCGGGCACTGCCGAAACGCGACATCAAGGCCGTCTTGAAAAGCGCGCTCGACCGCAGCTACCCCGTCACCTTGTCAGAAACCGAGCTCAACCAATGGCTGGGCCGCACCTTGATCACAAAACAGGGCGGCGTTTTTGAAGGCCGCGTCACACTCGACCGCGTCTGGATCCGGCTCGAAGACGGCCGCGCCGAAGTCATCATGGCCCGCCGGTTTTTGGGCCACCCCTTCACCGTCTCGATGTACCTGCAAGTCGAGCGCGTGGAAGGCATGAAAGGAACCTCCACCGAGATCACCCTCCATGGCGGCCCCTACCTCAAAGACTTCCCCGATCCACCGCGCGGTGGCCGCTTTGGCCAGTTAGTCGTCCCGCAAGGGTTTCTCATCCTCGTCATGCCCGCCTACGAAAAACTCGCCGCTCTCTTTCACGAAGAAATCGAACTCGGCTTCCGCGACATGGCCCGCATCAAAATCGAAAAAGGCCGCCTCATTCTCAACCCCCAAGACCCATCCTCCCAGCAGGGACTGCCACAAGCATTCTAATTCCCCCCACATGATCGCCCGCGCATTCATCCTCGGACTTTTCTCCGCCACCCTCACACTGGCGGCCGATTCTCCGCAGACCGGCACCGTCGTCCAGCCACCGCCATCGCGCCAGTTTGGCGACCCCGACCGCGTCATCAGCAGCAGCGAACAATTCCGCATCTCCGGCGGCGAGTCATCCGACCGCAGCGCCATCGCCCTCGTCACCGAAGAAGCCAAAAGCGAACTCCTGCGCCTGACCGAAGAAAAAGACACGTGGAAAGTCCCCATCGCCATCAATCTTCACGGCAAACTCGGCGATCCCACCCCCGCCCGCACCGTCGCCACGCAGATCCTCGTCAGCGAGGCCGGCTACGAGCTCCGGCTCGACCTCCACCTCTGCCGCGGCATTCAGCGCGAACGCTTTAAACAAGCCGCCACCGCCGCCCTCATCTACGAACGCGCCCTCCGCGACCGCAAAACTCACGACTCCGAAACCCCCTTCCTCGTCCCGCCGTGGCTCACCGACGGCCTTTGCGAAGCCACCGCTTGGCAGCTCAACCAAAGCGACCGCCGCCTCTACGCCGCCCTCTTTAAAACCGGCGGACTCTTCAAAATCGACGAACTCTTCGCCCTCAGCCCCAGCGACTTCGAAGAACTGGACGCCGCCACTCGCACCGCTTTCCGCGCCTCATCCGGCGCCCTCGTCATGGCCCTCCTCCAGCAGCCGCACGGCAAAGAAGGCTTCTGCGCCTTCCTAACCGAAGCTGCTGCCTATCAAGGAGAAATGCCCGCACTCCTCCGCAAACACTTCCCCGAGCTCAACCTCTCAGAAACCAGCCTCGCCAAATGGTGGGCCCTCCAGTTTGCCAACATCGGCGGCCAAAACCTCACCACCGACGTCCTCACCATCGCCCAGACCGAAACCGCCCTCGCTGATGCCCTCAAACTCAACCTCACCACCCCCGACGGCATTCCCCAGTCCAAAGACCTCAGCGCTTGGCCAGAGCTAGCCGCCCTTACCACCGCCCAACGCGCCAAAGCCACCGAAACCGCCCAAGACGCGCTCGTCCGCCTCAGCTACCGCTGCTTTCCCTCCTTCCGCCCCATCCTCGCCGAATATCAGCAAATCCTTAGCGCCATCGTCAAAAACACCCCCAAAGACCTCCCCGCACGCCTCACCAGCCTCGATGAACGCCGCGCCACCATGAGCAACAAAGCCCGCCGCGCCCGCGACTACCTCGACTGGTTCGAAATCACCCGCGCCCGCCAAACCAGCGGCGCCTTCGACGACTACCTCAGCCTCAAAGAACGCCTCAAAGTCGTCCAATCCGGCCGCAACGACTCCGTCTCCAAATACCTCGACCGCATGGATGCCATCTTCAGCCGCAAACCCGATCCCACGCCCCCCAGCGGCCGCTGACTTTCGCCACTCCCCGCGGGCAAAATCATCCAAAAACCATTTGCTTTTCACCCCGTTTGGCCCGTCCGTAATAGACGATGAAAACGAATCATTTTTGTAAGTTGATGGCATGGCCAGCACTGGCGATGATCGGCATCTTCTCGGCCAGCTGCACCACCGCATACGACTCCTATGGCCGCCCCATCCAAACCGTCGATCCCGGTGCCGCAGTCGCTGGCGCCGCTGCTGCCGGCGTCATTGGCTACTCCTTAGGCCATGACCACGACCACTATCGGCGCGACGGCTACTACCGCGGCGGATACTACTACCGTGGCAGTTACTATGACAGACCGCCCCGCACCTACTACCACCGCTATTAGACCCGCGCTTGTTTTACGACAGCAGCACCACCCCGCCGATGATGCCTAGAATACAGGCACCTTTGGCAAAAATCTGCTTTTCCTTAAACAAGAAAATCCCCAGCAGAAACGCCACGATCACCGACGTCCGCCGCACCGGCGATATCAGCGATATCAACGCATGCGGCTGCGCAATCGCACTGAAATAAAGGAAATCCGCCACCAACAACGTCAGCCCGATCGCCACGATCGACCAATGCCAATAAAAGACGTGCCGGTTCTTCGATCGCCACCAGTAAATCATCGCCGGAATCAGCAAAATCACCAGATACAGCGTGAACCACGCCTGCACCGCGCTCGGCCGGATCGCCGCCGTTTGCAGCAAAAACTTATCGTACAACGTCGATGCCGCCCCCAACAAGGTCGCCCCAATCATAAAAAACACCGCCCGATCGCGGTGAAAACGGATCCCCTCCCGCCTACCAACCCACACAAACACAAAAAACGAACCCAAAATCACCGTCACCCCCAGCCATTGCTTCGCCGTCGGCGACTCGTGGAACAGCAACACCGCAAACAAAATCGTCCACAACGGCCCCGTAGCGCGGATCGGCGCCGCGATCGATAGCGGCAGCGACTTAATCCCGACATACCCAAACAACCACGAAGCCCCGACCAACAACGCCTTCAGCAGCAGCAACAAATGCGCGTGCCTGCTTAGCCCCGTCACGTACAGCAGCTTGCTCGGCAGCGTCTCCGGCGCCACCGCCGACCACACCATAAACGGCAGCCACACCACCGCCGCCGCTGCAATACTTCCAAACAAAACCGGCATCACCGCATTATCTCGCAGCGCCAATTTCTTAAAAAAATCGTAAAACCCCAACAAAAACGCCGAAGCAATCGTCAAAACAAGCCAAGTCACAGCCCCCCCTTAGTTTCCTTCCAGCAAAAGGGAAGCGTTTTGCGCCACCTCCCGCTGCCTCACCATCACTTCCCGCCGTCCCGCCCGCCGCCCCGCCATCCTTCCCCCGCCATCCTTCCCCCGCAAGCCAAAGTTTCGGAAGCCGGATACCGGAAGCCGGAGTTCTGACTTCAGTCAGCATCGACCGAGAAGATAATCCAATCTTCCCTTTGCGCCTTCGCCCCTTTGCGCGAGACCTTCTGAATTCAGATTACCTCGCACGAAGCCTCCAAATCATGAAGTTTTCAGACAGGGCATCACCGCAATGGAAGCCGCTCGATTTGGCACCACCACTCAGAAGGCTGGGTCACCTTGGCGATGAGCTCTAAATCGCGGACATATTGGCCAATGGAGCCGTGAAGTTGGTGGCCAAAAACGAGTCCAGCAAACGGCTTCCCCGTCCGCTGCCAGTCTTCCGCCAACGACTTGAATCGGATATCCTGCGTGAAAAGAAGGCGACCGCGCGCGGCAGCCCGCTTGAGAAGAGCCGCATCGGGCAGTTCAGCGGCAGCATCTTCCCGCGCGGTCAATACGTCGACACCTAGGCGCCGGAGTTGATCGGCCACCGCGGCAGGAACGTGCACGTCGAGGTAAAGCGATGTCACGCGGCGCTGCTGTTGCGGCGTGCGGCGCGCAGGCGGAAACGCAGAGGACTGGCTGGAAGCCCTGCGTCGCGATCCATTTCCGCAAGCTCGGCGGCCAGCTCCGCATCGATTTCCGCGCTGTGATCAAAATAGTAAGCGAGCGCGGCATGCACCTCCGCGGGAAGGAGATGCGGTTGCTGACGGACGATTTCCTCGGCCGACCAACCGTACCCCAGATGGTCAGCAACGATCTGCGCAACCCGCACGCGCGGCAAACGTCCCAACCGGGCAACCTCGCCGTCGACTTTGCAAATGTGAGGATAATTGAGCGCTGGCATTGATAGAGTATCGCAGAAGTCCAGCGGCATAGCAACGCGTTTTGTGTGACAGTTCTAATTCATCATTTGCCACACGAACCGCGATAGGAAAAGGAAGACCTGCAAAACCTGAAATCTGAAATGAAGCGAAACACAGAGATGGGGAGATGCTGGATCATCCCGAATGCCGGAGTGAACTGACCGATCTCCGAAAATCCGATCCTTGCCCTATTGCACCTTCAACACCTGCACCGCTGCCGCCGGACTGTAGTTCACGTTGCCCTCTTGCGCGGCGGTGATCGTCGTACTGCCTTTCCCCTTCAGCGTGACGACGTTGCCGGAAACCGTCGCAACCGCCGTATTCGCACTGCTGTAGGCGATCGGCGTCAGCTTGGCCGATGAGGTCACCGCCAGCGTCAGCGTTTTATTCGCCACATAAGTTTGTGCTGGGATCGCCGCAAAACTCAGCGTCTGGATGATCTTGTTCACCGTCAGGGTCTGCGCCGCCGTCGCCGGGTTGTACGTCGCATCCCCTGCCTGCGATGCCGTGATCACGGTGGTCCCCGCTTGTTTGATCGTCAGAATATTCCCTGCCACTGTGGCCACTGCCGTGTTGCCGCTGGTGAACGTGACCGGCGTCAATTTCACCGAAGAAGTCGCCTCCAGTCTTAGCGTTTTATTCGCCACATAGGTCAGCACTGGGATCGCCGCAAAACTCAGCGACTGGTCCTGCTTGATCGAAATTCCATAGTTATTTGTTCCCAAGGCAATCTGCTTTGCCAGTGCGGCCATGAAAACCGGATTGTTCACCAATGCGGCGATGAATGTGGCGTTGCCCGACAGAGTGTCGAGATTGTTACCGAGCAGCGTAACATCCGTCTTGGAAGCGAGCGGCGTGATCGCAGTCGAGAGGTCCGACTTGGTGGCTAACGGAGTAAGGTCTGACTTGGAAGCGAGTGAAATAAGGTCCGCCTTGGAGGCGAGGCCGTAGTTGCCGCTTTTGGAAAGAACGGTTGAGGTGAAATCCGTGATGAAGGAATTATTTGAACCGAGATTATTGCCAATGCCCGTAATTAATACAGTAATAGCGCCCTGCCTCGATAGCCCGATGTATTCTATGTCGGTCAGAAATAATTCGGGCAGACTCACGCGGGTCAGCCCGCTGCAGCCAGAGAACGCATTCTCCCCGATGCTAGTCACGCTGTTGGGAATCGTTATGCTCGTCAAGCTAGTACAGCCGTAGAACGCATACACCCCGATGCCAGTCACGCCGCTACCGATAGTAACGCTTGTCAGGCCAGAGCAGCCCCAGAAGGCATACTCCTCGATGATGGTAACGCTGTTGGGGATCGTAACGCTCGTCAGGCCAGCACAGCGACAGAACGCATATTCCCCGATGCTAGTGACGCTGTCGGGGATCGTCACGCTCGTCAGGGAAGTGATCCCATTATAATTTGGAGAAAACGCCCCATACCCGATGCTGGTGACGGGATACCCGTTGATCGAGTTGGGGATGTCGATTGCCCCGCCTGCTCCATTATACCCCGTGATCGTTGCCGTGCCGTTGGCCATCGTGTAATTGAAGTCACCATACATCTGGGCGTGCAGGTTGGTCACGCCAGTTAGGCAGAGTAGAAAGGCGGAAGCGAGACACGAGGCCCAGCTGCGGATCCATGGAGAGATGAGTTTCCTGAAGAAGATGATTTTAGGGGTATGGGGATCGATTGTCTTCGGGAGCTGAAGACAGTTTGTCTTCATTCACTTCATCTAGCACCCGCTATTTCAGATTGAAATACAAATCGTCCACAAAATGAGAAAGCGAGTTGATTACAGGCCCCGACACCCGGTGCGCCTCCAGATTTGGCCGCAAATCTTTCCAAATTCGCATCGAACCCTCTGATTTTCGACTTTTGCCACGCGTCAACCGGTCCGGTTCGAGCGTCAACCGGTCCTGTTCGAGCGTCAACCGGTCCTGTTCGAGCGTCAA
>CAJXYV010000124.1 GCA_913063525.1 uncultured Verrucomicrobiota bacterium | reverse complement strand
GACCAAATCAGTGCCCCGCTGCACCCGTCGAGCAAACGAGTCCGCAGAACCAACGTCGTCGCCGTCCGCTGCACACTGCCATCGAGCACAAAATCCACCGGATAGCGCGTCCCCAGCTGCACCGGATCCAGCCCTTCGGCCTCCAGCAACTGGCGTGAAAACGGCCCCACATACCTCAGCCGATCTTGGTTATGGATCACCCCACACAGCTCCTCCACCAGCACCGCCGGCAAATGCCGCCAATATCCATCCAGCCCCAAGTTCTTGAACTCTAGCATCCCAATCACGGGACGCTCCCCCGTAGCCAACGCCAACGCCTGCGCCACAAAGCCCATGTGGTACGACCCGGAAGTCAGCTGCAAGCGCACGGAGTCGTCGGCACCGGGACCGTCGTAATACGCCGTAAGCGCGCGGCGCAATTGGCTGGCATGGACGCGAATCAAACTGTCGCTATCCCCCCGATAATTTGCCCCCATCTGGTAACAATCCATCGCGATGCGAGTCTGAGTCACCGCCGCCCCGCGGCCTGCCAGCGCCTCCTCGAACAAGAAATTTAACAAATCCAGCTTCCGCGCCGACGACGCGATCGCCTCAAACGCCGTTACCCGCGCCAAGTGCTGGCGCAAGACCGCCTCCGGCCAATCCCCTCCTGGCAAATCGCCATCGCTCTCGGGTTCGGGGTCAGAACTGTTGGAATTTTTAAGTTCGATGAATTTGTAAGCTAGAGCGGCTTTCAAACTTGTCCAGCCACTTTAAGTGCGCTGACTTTACCGGTAAAATCACCCTTCCCGCAGCCGAAACCAAACCATCCAAAAACCACCGAGCCACGGGTGCGGATTATTCCCCGTCGGCACCGAAATTGAGAAAACGCGGGCGTCCGTCTCGAAGACGCGAGGTCCCGTCTCGAAGATGCGAGGTCCCGTCTCGAAGACGCGAGGGCCCATCTCGAAGACGCGGGGTCCCATCTCGAAGATGCGGGGTCCCGTCTCGAAGATGCGGGGTCCCGTCTCGAAGACGCGGGGTCCCATCTCGAAGACGCGAGGGCCTGTCTCAAGGGCGCGGGGGCTTGGCTTCTCCATCGCCGCGGATCGCGCTGGGGCGAAGAGAAGACCGGATGAATCCGGGACTCCGGACGGACGGACGGGGGCAATCGAGTCTTGGCAAGTGGCGGTGGGTCGCATTTCTTGGGGCCGCGCTATTTTGTACGATATGTTCCGCCGACTACCTGCCCGCACCGCTACCTGGCTTACCGCCGCCTGTTTGGCGATGTTCGCCACTTCCTGCGGGATTTTCCACCGCGACCCGCCGCGCAAGGCCAAGCCGGTGCTTTACGAATGGTCCGACGACCGCGGGCCGGGCGAAGTCACCGTGGAAATCGATCTGTCCGAGCAGATCGCCATTTACAAACGCGGCGGCCGCTTGATCGGCTGGTCCTTCGTCTCCACCGGCAAGGAAGGCCACAGCACCGCCCCCGGCGACTACACGATCTTGGAGAAGATGCCGCTCAAACTCTCGAACCGCTACGGCTGGATCGCCGATGCCGCCGGCAATGTCACCAATGGCGACGCCAAGCCGGACACCCCCGTGCCACCCGGCAACCACTACTCCGCCTCCCCCATGACTTACTGGATGCGGATCACCAACTACGGCGTCGGCCTGCATGCGGGAGAAATCCCGCGCCCCGGCGAGGCCGCGTCCCACGGCTGCATCCGCCTGCCGCGGGAATTTGTCCCCGAATTGTACGAGGTCACCAAGGTCGGCACCCGCGTGCGAGTGGGTCCCGGCAAGCGGCGGATCCGCCCAAAGCCTGAGATTCTCGGCTAAGGGGCGAGCACCCGCCGCCCCGATCCGCATTCGCTTGGGATCGCTTGGATATCAAATCCCACAAAGTCGCATCGCTGGCTTTTCATTCTGCAAGCAATCCGCCCCCCATCGGCGAAATTTAATGACAGCGGTCTCCATGAGAGGATAAAAAGGCCGTCTCGATTTCACGCCCCCAGCGTGACGTCCCTCCGGGTTCCCCATCCCCAAATGACGCGCCCCCCTGCTGCCTCGATCCCCCTTTTTCAAATTAAAAAACACACGGCCATGAATCCCCCCAACTGTCGCTTTTGCCAATCCCCCCTCGCCACCACCATGGCCGACCTCGGAATCGCCTCCGCGCCCAATCAGCTGCACCACCACGATACCGACACGGCCACCCAGCGCGCCCAAGCGCTCAACGTCTTCATCTGCGACAGTTGTTTCCTCGTCCAGTCGCCCAGCCACCGCTACGACCGACCGTTCTTCGTCAGCGACGATGACTGCGCCGCGTCCTCGCGCCAGATGCGCGCCAGAGACTACACCGACATGATGATCGACCGCTTCGGCCTGACCCCGGAAAACCTCGTCATCCAGCACGTTGGCAGCGATGGCGACCTTCTGCCCAGCTTCCAGCGCGCCAACATTCCCGTGCTGGGGATTCCACCCTACCCCCACATCGCCGAATCCTTCGGCGGCGATTTCGCCGAGCGTCTGACCGCCGAGGACAAACAGGCCGACCTTTTCATCAGCCACAACAACCTCGACAGCGTCCCCGACCTCAACGACTTCGTGCTAGGCATCCAGACCGTGCTCAAGCCCGACGGAGTCTTCACCCTCGAATTCCCCCACATGCTGCGGCTGATCCAGCACAAGCCGAGCAAGCTCACCCGCCACAACCGGGTCACCTACTTTTCCTTCCTGACCGTGGAAAGGATCTTCTCGCAACACGGGCTGACGCTCTTCGACGTCGAAGAAATCCCCGCCCACGGCGGATCCTTGCGGGTCTTTGGCCGTCACCACGGCTATCGCAAGCTCCCCGTCACCCCCCAAGTCACCGCCCTGCGCGACCAAGAAAAAGCCGCCGGTCTCGACAAACTCGAAACCTACCAAAAATTCGGCCAGCCGCCCAATGGCCAGAACTGAGTCAACAAGTTCGGCACTCCCCCCCTTCAGGCAGACACAAGCCCTGAGACCACCCGCGACGAATAATTTGTTTGCGGGTGGTTCACCCCAAAGTTTAAAAACCGTGTCTGATCTGGATTCAGCCGCGCTCACATGTCCGCCACACGCAACATCGGAATCTTTGGCGGCACCTTCGATCCCGTCCACCTCGGCCACCTGCATTTGGCGGGATTGGCCAGGGAGTCGATGGCGCTCGATGAAGTGCGCTTCCTCCCCTGCCGGATCTCTCCCCACAAAACGGCCACGGCACCCGCCAGCGGCGAAGACCGCTGTGAGATGCTCCGCCGCGCCACCGCCGGACTGCCATGGGCCGTCGTCGATGACTCGGAACTCCATCAAACCGGTCCATCCTACTCGTATCAGACCGCGGAATCGCTCGCCGCTCAATTTCCCGGCAGCCGGCTTTTCTGGATCATGGGCAGCGACCAGTGGGAGGCCCTGCCCCGCTGGAAATTCCCCGAGCGCCTGGCGAAATGCGTGGAATTCATCGTGCTCGCCCGCGGCGAAGCCCCGCAACCGCGGGCGGGGTATCGGCTCCACTTGATTTCCGGCGATCACCCCGCATCCGCCACCGCCATCCGCAATACGATCGCCGGCGGCGCGACGCCACCTTACGATTGGCTCCACCCGGCTGTCGCTGAATGGATTTTTGAAAAGGGACTGTATCGGTAGCACGGGGGCGACCTATAGGTCTTACAGGACCTAGAGGACCTAGAGGACCTAGAGGACCTATCAGCAATTCGCTGAAATGATTGGCGTTTCTCTTGCACTGGGGGCACAACGACACACAGTAAGACCATGAAATTTGCAATCGCCCTGAGCTGGATGCTGGCCGCCCTTGCCCATGCGGGTGGCTTGCAATTCACCGATCGGCTTAAAGAAATTCACGCCGACCCCGCAGCGGCCACCGTGACCGCGGACTTCACTTTCACTAACTCGACTGACAAAACCGTCGCCATCGCCAACAGCGACCCGGGTTGTTCCTGCCTCAAAGTCGAAGTCGCCGGCGGCAAACTCAAATACGCTCCGGGCGAGTCGGGGCTGGTCCGCGCCACCTTTGACATGGGCAATTCCTCCGGCACCATCGACAAAGACATCGCGCTGTGGATCGACGACGATCCGACGGACAAGCCCTCGGTTAAACTCACCGTCCGCGTTCACATTCCGGTGGTGGTCAGCGTTGAACCGAAAACCGTCAAATGGGAGATCGGCGGCAAGCCCGATCCGCAGACGATTCACATCCAGATGGCTGGGGAAAAGCCCGTCCGCATCCTCAGCGTCAAATCCTCATCCGACATCTTTTCCATTCAAGTCAAAGCCATCGAGGAAGGCAAACGCTACGATCTCGTCGTCACCCCGCGCGCCATCGATGCTTCAGGGCTCAGTGTTTTCCGCATCGAGACCGACTGCAACCTCCCCAAACACCGCCTCCAGCAAGCCTTTGCCGTGATCCGCAAACCATGAAGCCGATCGCACAACTCGCCGCGATCCTGGCTCTCGCACTCGCCGCCGCTGGCACAACTTATTGGTTCAAAGGCCCGCCAGTCCGCCGCTACCAGTGCGATCCCGCGACCTTGAAAGCCGACGAAGTCTGCCTCGCCCAAATTCCACCGACGGCCAAAATCCTATGGGTCGACGCCCGCTCGCGGGCCGAGTGGCGGAAATCCGGTCTCCCTGGCTCGGCGCTGTGGAACCTCGACCCCGGCGAAGACATGCAAGCCTTCGAGGCGGACATCGCCGCGCGGATCATCGACACGCCGCGGGTCATCGTTTACTGCGGAGATGAAAACTGCGGACTCAGCCGCCAGATCGCCGCGCGCATCCGCCAGCTCCAGCTGGGCGCTGAGGTCTCGGTCTTGCGCGGCGGCTGGCGGGCACTCAATGACGCGGGGCTGACCCGCCGTTGATGCGCGCGCCATCGCGACCGAGTCATCTTGACGATGGCACATTCCGGACATAATATCCAAGTCATGAAAGCCTTCACCGCCGTAATCGAGCGCTGCCCCGATACAGGGCTTTACACGGGGTATGTACCCAATTTGGCCGGCGCCCACTCGCAGGGCGAGACCCTCGACGAGCTCCAGTGCAATCTTCGAGAGGTGATCGAAATGCTTTTGGAAGACGACCAAGCGATTTTGCGGGGCGAGTTCATCGGCACGCAGAATATCACGCTCACCGTCTAGCAAATGCAGCGCCCCCCAGTGCTCAAGCCGCGCGAAGTGTGCAGAGTTCTCGAATCGATGGGTTTCACCTTGATTCGCCAACGTGGCTCCCACATGCAATATCGTCATTTTGATGGTCGCTGCACCACCGTTCCGAACCATCCAGGCAGGGACATTTCTCCGATCATCCTTCGTCAAATCATCAAAGACATCGAAACGACGTTGGAAGATTTTTTAGCGCACCGATAAATCGATCTTATCAATCAGGCGCCCATTTTCCGCCGCGCAGATATTTCGTGTAACTTCCGAAATTCTTTTGTTAAACCCTGCGTAAGCCATTTTAAACCATGCCGCGAATCACCATCACTGTTGCTGACAGCAGCGCCCAGCCCTACCGCTTCAGCCTCGAGCGCCAAACCGTGGCCCTGGGTCGCGGCGCGGAAAACGACATCGTTCTCGATTCCGCCTCCGTCTCGGTCAAGCACGCGGAAATGCGCCGCATCCATGGTGGCTACGAACTGGCCGACCTCGGATCGACTAACGGCATCAGCTTAGACAGCACCCGCCGCGAGGTGATCCCGCTGCAAAGTGGAATGACGGCAGCCATCGGCGATGTTCAATTCCATTTCCTCCTGACCGATGAAGAAATCCAGACGCTGCATTACGAAAAAACGTCGCGCCTTTCCCCAGAGAAAGCCGCGCCTGTGCGCCGTAGCGAACCGATAGAATACAGCTACCCAGCTCCATCCGGCGGCAGTTTCGCGGCAAAGCTTCTCTTCGTCGTTCTGGCAGCCGCCGCGTTTTTCACCGGCCTAGCCATCCGCCACCAGCGGGATACCGGTGCCTCGCTGATCGATGCGATCCGAGCCAAGCCTTCCCTGCAGAGCGCGCCCGCTGCAGCCGCCCCGCCAAACTAAAAAGCACGCCTCATCCGCTTTCCCGCGTCTCTACCCTTGCCACCAGCGCCCCGAACGGATTGACTTCTCGCCACCTCAATTTTCCTTACTGTGAAAGCCCACGAACTTTACTCCGCCGTCGACCCCGCCATCGTCACTCAAATCCTCGATTGGTTCCGCGCCAATGATCGGAATGTCTATCGCTCCGCCGTCGCCACCCTTGCCGACAACCGCAAACTCCGCCCGGTTTTCGTCGAAAAGAAATCCATGGTCGAGCAATACGCATGGGTCCACAAAACTCTGAAGCTCAAGGCGTGCAACACCATCGGCGAGCACTTGCTGCAAGCCTACCTGATGTCCGGCCAGCAGTCCCTGCTCGCGATGTTCTGCGACGGCATGGGCATCCCACACGACGGCAAAGGCTCCGTGGTCGGCAATCTACCAAAGAAACTCGATGAAGAGCGCCTCAACTCCACCCTCGAACGCCTAGTGGATGTCTTTGATCCCAAGCTGCTCACCGTTTACCTCCACTGCTTCAACATGCAGGTCGACGGCGGCTGGCCGGAACTCAACGCCAAGCTCGAATCCGACGCGCGTCTGGTTTTGGCCTGAGCCGTTCCGCGCTCGCCACTCCGCACTCCGCCTTTTTTCCCATGCCCAAAGTCTACGTTAAAACGTACGGCTGCCAGATGAACGAACGCGACTCCGAACAAGTCGCGCGCATGTTTAGCGAAGGCGGTTACACGGTCACCACCGATGAAAACGACGCCGACGCCGTTCTGATTAACACCTGCTCGGTCCGCGACCAGGCGGAGCAGAAGGCACTCGGCAAGATGGGCAACCTCATCCACAAGGGTCGCGACCGCAAACACGTCGTTTACGGCTTCATGGGCTGCATGGCCCAGTCGCGCGGCGAGGAGCTTTTCAAAACGTTGCCGAATCTCGACGTGGTCGTAGGCACCCAAAAGTACCACAAGGTCTTCGAATACGTCGACACCATCCTCCAGCGACGGCTGGAAGCCCGGATGGACGACCCCACCTATTCCCTGCGTGGCACCAGTGTTTGTGACACCGCCGAGGAAGAAGGTTCGCAAAACACCATCCGCGACCACGTGCCCAAGGCGCACGAGGCGTCTGCCTTTGTTTCGATCATGCAGGGCTGCAACATGCGCTGCTCGTTCTGCATCGTGCCAGACACCCGTGGCAAAGAGCGCGGCCGCCCGATCGCCGAGATCGTCGCCGAAGTCCGCCACCTCGCCGCCCACGGCGTGAAAGAAATCACCCTACTCGGCCAGATCGTCAACCTCTACGGCCGCACCGAGTTTCCGAAAATCGACGGCAAGTCGCCCTTCGTCCAGCTGCTCGAAGCCGTGCACGCCGTTGACGAAATCGAGCGCATCCGCTTCACTTCCCCTCACCCGATCGGTTACCGCGACGACCTCGTCGCCGCGTTCACCTACCTGCCGAAACTCTGCTCGCACATTCATTTCCCGATGCAGAGCGGCTCCGACCGCATCCTCCGCGAGATGCGCCGACCTTACAAAAACGAAAAATTTGTCGAAATCTGCGAGAAGATGAAGGCCGCCCGCCCCGGCGTTGCGATCACCACCGACATCATCGTCGGCTTCCCCGGCGAAACCGAAGAAGACTTCCAGGCCACCATCGACACCGTCGAGCGCCTGCAATTCGACAACGCCTTCGTCTTCCGCTACTCCAAGCGCCGCAACACCCCCGCTGCGGAAATGGACGGACAAATCTCCGAAGCCGTCAAAGAAGAGCGCAACCAGCGCCTGCTCGCCGTGGTTGATCGTCTCGCCATCGCCAGCAACGCCGCCTTGGTCGGCACCCGCCAGCAAGTCCTCTGCGAAGGCCCGTCGAAAAATAACGCCGCCCGCCTCAGCGGCCGCACCGTCGGCAACAAAATCGTCATCTTCGACGGCGACCCCGCCCGCCTCACCGGCCAGATACTCGACATCCAGATCGAAGAATCCACCGGCTTTACCCTCTTCGGCACCGCCTGCCTCTAAGACTAAGCGAACGTTGCCGTCATAGGTCCTATAAGTCCCATCGGTCGGATCGATCGGATCGTCACCACGCGAAGCCGAGCCGACCGATGACAGCACGCAAAAAAACCTCTTCTTTGCGACTCTCGGCGACCTTTGCCCCTTGCGCCGTTCAATATTTCTTTATTTGCCTCTCAAGAAGGATCACTCCCACTCGATGCTGGCAGGCGGCTTGGTCGAGATGTCGTAGAGCACGCGGTTGATGCCCTTGACCTCGTTGAGGATGCGGTGGCTGGTTTCGCGCAGCAGGATCGGTGGCAATTCCACCCAGTCGGCGGTCATCGCGTCTTCCGAAACCACGGCGCGGAGGGTAATCGCCCACTCGTAACTGCGCTCGTCGCCTTTGACACCGACGGTTTTGACGGGGATCAGGCCGGCGTAGGCTTGCCAGACTTTGTCGTACCAGCCGTGTTCCTTGAGTTTGCCGATGAAGATGGCATCGCACTCGCGGATGATGCGAAGGCGGTCTTCGGTGATGATGCC